>NZ_AJHH01000097.1 GCF_000256565.1 Herbaspirillum lusitanum P6-12
GTTCTGTTTCACGGTCGAGGTGAGCTCTTCCATGCTGGATGCGGTCTCTTCCAGCGACGCCGCCTGTTGCTCGGTGCGCGACGACAGATCCATGTTGCCGGCGGCGATTTCCTTGGCGCCGGTGTCGATGGAGTCGGTGCCGGCGCGAATGCCGCCGATCACCGACGACAATCTCTCGCGCATCACGCTCATTTCATACAGCAGGCTGGTTTTGTCTCCCGCCCGCGTCTTGATTGCCATGGTCAGGTCGCCGGACGCAATGCGCGACGCCACGCCGACTGCATACGCCGGCTCACCGCCGAGGCTGCGCGTGATGTTGCGGATGATCGCCAGCATCATCGCCGACACCGCAACGCCGATCACGACCAGGATGCCGGCCAGCTTCAGCAAGTTCTTGTAGAAATCGCTTTCGACGTCATTGAGGAATACGCCCGACACCAACAGCCAGTCCCAGGGTTGGTAGTAGATCAGATAGCTGACTTTCTGCGTGCGATTGGTATCGTCGGCGCCCGGCAGGCGTCCCATGTAATTGACGTAGCCGCGCTGCTGCGCCTTGCCGACCTTGACCATTTCGACGTAGTACAGCTTGCCGTCGCTGTCCTTGCGGTCGCCGACGTTCTTGCCGACCACGCTCTTGTTGGTCGGGTGCATCAGCACCACCGGTTTGGAATCGAAGACGAAGATGTAGTTGTCGTTGTCGTAACGCATCGCCGCGATGCGTTCCAGCGCCTGCTTCTGGGCGTCTGCCAGCGAGGTCTTGCCGGCGGCGACTTCGGCCGCGTAACTCTTGAGAATGCCTTCAGCAGTTTCGACGACGCGCTTGAGTCCGGCCTCGCGTTCGTTGATCATGTTTTGCCGGGTGTTGAGCGCCGACCACGCCGCCAGCACCAAGAGGCCAATCCACATGACGACCAGCGCCAGCAGAAGTTTCGCCTTCAATGTTTTCATACTTGCAACTCCGTTCGTTCCAGATTTGGGGGAGATTTATTCTTGGACTGCGAACGATAACTTACTTTGCAGCAAGCACATCTTGCGAACAGCGTGGTTTCCCGGCTGCGATTGTTCAATTTGCTGCATTGCGGCGACGCTGCTTCCCCTGCCCATCTTCCCCGCAACAATCAGTATAATGTCGGCCTACCCCACCCTCGCTACGCGCCGCCGTGAATCCATTGTGAATCCATTACTCGACAAGCTGCAGCCTTACCCCTTCGAAAAACTGAAGAACCTGTTTTCCGACGTCACGCCCAATCCGGACTATCGCCACATCAGCCTGGGCATCGGCGAACCCAAGCATCCGACTCCGGCCTTCATCCAGCAGGCGCTGATCGACAACCTGGCCGGCCTGGCCTCCTACCCGGCCACCCTGGGCAGCGACGCCCTGCGCGGTGCGATTGCAGACTGGCTGCAGAAACGTTATGACATCCCGCGTCCTGACCCGGCTACCGAGATCCTGCCGGTCAATGGTTCGCGCGAGGCGCTGTTCTCGCTGACGCAAACGGTGGTCGACCCATCGCAAAAAGATGCGCTGGTGATTTGCCCCAATCCGTTCTATCAAATCTACGAAGGCTCGGCCTACTTGTCAGGCGCGCAACCTTATTTCGTCAATTCCGATCCGGCGCGCAATTTCGCGCCCGATTTCAGCCAGGTGCCGGACGATATCTGGCCGCGCGTCAAGCTGCTGTTCCTGTGCTCTCCGGGCAATCCGACCGGCGCCGTGCTGTCGCTGGATGACTGGAAGAAACTGTTCGAACTCTCCGACCGCTACGGCTTCGTGATCGCCTCCGATGAATGCTATTCGGAAATCTATTTCAAGGAAGAAGCCCCGTTGGGCGGCCTTGAAGCGGCGCACAAGCTGGGCCGCGGCTACGATCGCCTGATCGCCTTCTCGAGCCTGTCGAAGCGCTCCAACGTGCCCGGCATGCGTTCGGGCTTCGTGGCCGGCGATGCCGCGATCCTGAAGAAATTCCTGCTGGCGCCATGAGTCCATCCATCCAGAACGCCTCGATTGCCGCCTGGAACGATGAGACCCACGTGCAGGAAAACCGCGCCAAATACATCAAGAAATTCGGCCAGGTGACGCCGCTGTTGCAGGAAGTGCTGGACGTATCCCTGCCGGATGCCGGCTTTTACCTGTGGGCCAGGGTCGATAAACTGACCTCGATCAGCGACACCGAATACGCCAAGCGCCTCTATGCCGAATATAATGTCACGGTATTGCCCGGCAGTTACCTGGCGCGCGAAGCCAACGGCGTCAATCCGGGCCAGCAGCGCATCCGCATGGCGCTGGTCGCCGAAGTGGAAGAATGCCTGGAAGCGGCGCAACGCATTGTCGCTTTCACACGCAAACTGGCGGCCGCATAAGATTTTCCAGCACCTCTGCCATCCCGGGCGCGGTTCCCATTGAGCACCTCAGCATCAAGGAAACCACCGCCCGGTTTTTATTCATTTTCAACCTAGATAAAACAAGATGACTCAATCCATCCAGCAAATCATCGATCAGGCGTGGGAAGACCGCGCCAGCCTGTCGCCGAAGACCGCACCGGCCGATATCCGCAACGCCGTGGCGGAAGTCATCGCCGGCCTGAACGCAGGCACATTGCGCGTGGCGGATCGCCAAAGCGTCGGCCAATGGCAAGTCAACCAATGGGTCAAGAAAGCCATCCTGCTGTCGTTCCGCCTGGAAGACAACGTCCCGGTCGGCTCCGGCATTCCCGGCTATCCGCAGTTCTACGACAAGGTCCCGACCAAGTTCGCCAACTACACCGCTGAAGATTTCGCCAAGGGCGGCTTCCGCGTGGTGCCGCCGGCAGTTGCCCGCCACGGCTCCTTCATCGGCAAGAACGTCGTGCTGATGCCGTCCTACGTCAACATCGGCGCTTACGTCGATGAAGGCGCGATGGTCGACACATGGGCCACCGTCGGTTCCGCCGCGCAAATCGGCAAGAACGTCCACCTGTCCGGCGGCGTCGGCATCGGCGGCGTGCTCGAGCCGGTGCAAGCCGGTCCGGTCATCATCGAAGACAACTGCTTCATCGGCGCCCGTTCGGAAGTCGTTGAAGGCGTGATCATCGAAGAAAACTCGGTGCTGTCGATGGGCGTGTATATCGGCCAGTCGACCAAGATCTACGATCGTGAAACCGGCGAAGTGCATTACGGCCGCGTCCCGGCCGGCTCCGTCGTGGTCCCGGGCAACCTGCCGTCGAAGGATGGCAAGTACAGCCTGTACGCCGCGATCATCGTCAAGAAGGTCGATGCACAAACCCGTTCGAAGACCTCGATCAACGAACTGCTGCGCGGCGCCTGATCAGCATCACGGCGCGTGCCGGCAATGTCGTTTGCAGCAAACCAAGAGATATGGCCGGCATGCATGACGCCGGCCTTCACTTTTTGTAAAACAGGATGTTGATTTCATGAGCAAGCAAGTCACTCTCTACGGTATCCCCAACTGCGACACGGTCAAGAAGGCGCGCACCTGGCTCGACGCCAACGGCATCGCGTACACCTTCCACGATTTCAAGAAGGCAGGCCTGGATGCCGGTCTGGTGAAAACCTGGCTCAAGGATATTCCCTGGGACACGCTGGTCAATCGCAAAGGCACGACCTGGCGCGGCCTGTCCGACGAACGCAAGGCGAGCATCACCGACAACGCCAGCGCCACGGCACTGATCGTCGAGCTGCCGTCCATCGTCAAGCGTCCGGTGCTGCAAACCGGTGAAGCGCCCACGCACGTCGGTTTTACCGCAGACCTTTATCAACAGATTTTCAAGAACTGATTTCAAGAATTCACCATGAGCAAAACCCTTGCCCTGACCCAGGAACTGATCGCCCTCTCCTCCGTAACACCGGAAGACAAAGGCTGCCAGGCACGCCTGGCTGAACTGCTGGCGCCGCTCGGCTTCGTTTGCGAAACCATCCAGTCCGGCGACGTCACCAACCTATGGGCGCGCAAGGGCACCGCGCAGCCGCTGCTGGCATTTGCGGGACACACCGACGTGGTGCCGACCGGCCCGGTCGACAAGTGGCAATCGCCGCCGTTCGTGCCGACACAACGCGACGGCAAGCTGTTCGGGCGCGGCGCGTCCGACATGAAGACCTCGATTGCAGCGATGGTTGTCGCCGTGGAAGAATTCGTCGCCGCGCATCCCGACCACAAGGGCTCGATCGGCTTCCTGATCACCAGCGATGAAGAAGGACCGGCCACCGACGGCACCGTGATCGTCTGCAACCAACTGAAGGCGCGCGGCGAACAGCTCGATTACTGCATCGTCGGCGAACCGACATCGGCCAAACAGCTCGGCGACATGATCAAGAACGGCCGCCGCGGCACCATGTCCGGCAAACTCACGGTCAAGGGTATCCAGGGTCACATCGCCTATCCGCAACTGGCGAAGAATCCTATCCACCTGGCGGCGCCGGCGCTGGCCGAACTCGTCGCCGAGAAATGGGACGAAGGCAACGAATACTACCTGCCGACCTCGTGGCAGATATCGAATATCCATGGCGGCACCGGCGCGTCGAACGTGATCCCGGGCGATGTCGTGATCGACTTCAACTTCCGTTTCTCAACAGCCAGTACGGTCGATGGCCTGCAACAACGCGTGCATGCGATCCTCGACAAGCACGGCTTTGACTACGACCTCAAGTGGACCGTTGGCGGCCTGCCGTTCCTGACGCCGCGCGGCAACCTGAGCGACGCGTTGGCCTCGGCAATCAAGGCCGAGACCGGCCTCGACACCGAACTGTCGACCACCGGCGGCACCTCCGACGGACGCTTCATCGCGCAGATCTGTCCGCAGGTGATCGAGTTCGGACCGCCCAACGACAGCATTCACAAGATCGACGAATACATCGAAGTGCGCTACATCGATCCGCTAAAGAACATCTATCGCCGCACCATGGAAAACCTGTTGCTATAGTCCCGCAGCGGACTCAACCAGCCGGACCCCATTCATTATGTACAGACCGAGAATATCGATCATGACGCCAAACAATTTCGCCACCGTGCGCGACATCCTGCGCTACGCCATCACCAGCTTCAATACCGAGAAGCTGTTCTTCGGCCACGGCACCAACAACGCCTTCGATGAAGCCGCCTACCTGATCCTGCATACGCTGAAACTGCCGCTGGACCAGCTCGAGCCGTTCCTCGACGCGCGCCTGCTGCAAGGCGAGATCGACAATCTGCTGCGCGTGATCATGCGCCGCACCGAAGATCGCGTGCCGGCCGCCTACATCACCAATGAAGCCTGGCTGGGCGGCTATCGCTTTTTCGTCGATGAACGCGTGATCGTGCCGCGTTCGTTCATTGCCGAACTGATTCCTGAGCATTTCTCGCCGTGGGTGCAGGATCCTGCCCAAGTCGAAAACATCCTCGACCTGTGCACCGGTTCCGGCTGCCTGCCGATCCTGCTGGCCGATGCCTTCCCGCAGGCGCGCGTGGAAGCTGTCGACATTTCGCCGGAAGCGCTGCAAGTGGCGCGCCGCAACGTCGACGACTACGAGCTGGGCGATCGCATCAACCTGGTCGAGTCCGATCTTTACACCAAACTGCCGGCGCGCAAGTACGACCTGATCATCAGCAATCCGCCGTACGTCAATGCCGACTCGATGAGCAAGTTGCCGCAGGAATACCTGCAGGAGCCGCAAATCGCGCTGGCAGGCGGCAAGGACGGCATGGATCTGGTGCGCAAGATCGTCAAGGGCGCCGCACAACGCCTGACGCCGAACGGCGTACTGATCGTCGAGATCGGCAACGAACGCGCCTACGCCGAAGCCGCCTTCCCCGACCTGGAACTGACCTGGGTGACGACCAGCGCCGGCGACGACATGGTGTTCCTCGTGACGGCTGATCAATTGCAGCACCTCGCCTGATTTCTTGCGTCGCTTCAAGTTTTGTTTCTCCGCTTCGTTTTAACCTGATTTTTTCTCTTTGATTGCAGTTTTCCGATGATTCGTTTTCAGCAAGTTACCCTGGCCCGCGGCGTTAAACCCTTGCTGGAGAATGTCGATGTCACCCTCAACCCGGGCGACAAGATCGGCCTCATCGGCGCCCGAAGATCGCGTGCCGGCCGCCTACATCACCAATGAAG
>NZ_AJHH01000098.1 GCF_000256565.1 Herbaspirillum lusitanum P6-12
CACCGAAGATCGCGTGCCGGCCGCCTACATCACCAATGAAGCCTGGCTGGGCGGCTATCGCTTTTTCGTCGATGAACGCGTGATCGTGCCGCGTTCGTTCATTGCCGAACTGATTCCTGAGCATTTCTCGCCGTGGGTGCAGGATCCTGCCCAAGTCGAAAACATCCTCGACCTGTGCACCGGTTCCGGCTGCCTGCCGATCCTGCTGGCCGATGCCTTCCCGCAGGCGCGCGTGGAAGCTGTCGACATTTCGCCGGAAGCGCTGCAAGTGGCGCGCCGCAACGTCGACGACTACGAGCTGGGCGATCGCATCAACCTGGTCGAGTCCGATCTTTACACCAAACTGCCGGCGCGCAAGTACGACCTGATCATCAGCAATCCGCCGTACGTCAATGCCGACTCGATGAGCAAGTTGCCGCAGGAATACCTGCAGGAGCCGCAAATCGCGCTGGCAGGCGGCAAGGACGGCATGGATCTGGTGCGCAAGATCGTCAAGGGCGCCGCACAACGCCTGACGCCGAACGGCGTACTGATCGTCGAGATCGGCAACGAACGCGCCTACGCCGAAGCCGCCTTCCCCGACCTGGAACTGACCTGGGTGACGACCAGCGCCGGCGACGACATGGTGTTCCTCGTGACGGCTGATCAATTGCAGCACCTCGCCTGATTTCTTGCGTCGCTTCAAGTTTTGTTTCTCCGCTTCGTTTTAACCTGATTTTTTCTCTTTGATTGCAGTTTTCCGATGATTCGTTTTCAGCAAGTTACCCTGGCCCGCGGCGTTAAACCCTTGCTGGAGAATGTCGATGTCACCCTCAACCCGGGCGACAAGATCGGCCTCATCGGCGCCAACGGCGCCGGCAAATCCAGCCTGTTCGCCATGCTGCGCGGCGAACTGCATGCCGACCAGGGCAACATCGACTATCCGACAAAATGGCGCGTCGCCTACGTCGCCCAGGAAACCCCGGCGCTCGATCGCGCTGCAGTTGAATACGCGATCGACGGCGACGTCACCCTGCGTCGACTGGAGGCCCAACTGGCTGCCGCGGAAGCCGAACCGGAAAGCGCCGAAAACGGTATCCGCATCGGTGAACTGTACGGTGCCCTGGCCGATGCCGATGTCTACACGGTGCGTTCGCGCGCCGAGCAACTGCTGCTCGGCCTCGGCTTCACGCTGGAACAGATGGAGCGCCCGGTCGCGAGTTTCTCCGGCGGCTGGCGCATGCGCCTGAATCTGGCGCAGGCGCTGATGTGTCCTTCCGATTTGCTGCTGCTCGATGAACCGACCAATCACCTGGATCTGGATGCCATCATCTGGCTGGAAGACTGGCTCAAGCGCTATGCCGGGACGCTGATCATCATTTCCCATGATCGCGACTTCCTCGACGGCGTGGTCAACGTGATCGTGCATATCGACGAGCGCAAGCTGAAGCGCTACTCCGGCAATTACTCCGCCTTCGAACGCCAACGCGCAGCCCAACTCGAACTGGCGGCCGGCATGATCGAGAAACAGATGCGTCAGCGCGCGCATTTGCATTCCTTCATCGATCGCTTCAAGGCGAAAGCAAGCAAGGCAAGGCAAGCCCAAAGCCGCATGAAGGCCTTGGCGAAGATGGAAGAACTGGCGCCCTTGCGCGCCGCAGCCGAGTTTTCATTTGAGTTCCGCGAACCGCTATCGGCGCCGAATCCATTGCTGGTCATGGAAAAGGTCAACGCCGGCTATCGCAGCGAAGATCCGGAAACTTACGAAATCTCCGAAAAAGTCATCGTCGGCGGCATCGACTTTTCGCTGCAGACCGGCCAGCGCATCGGCCTGCTCGGCGTCAACGGCGCCGGTAAGTCGACGCTGATCAAAACCATCGCCAACGAACTCGACCCTATCGCCGGCACCGCCCAGTTCGGCAAGGGTCTGGTGATCGGCTACTTCGCCCAGCATCAGGTCGAAATGCTGCGCCACGACGAATCGCCGCTGTGGCATCTGGCGCGCATCGCGCCGGACGTGCGCGAACAGGAGCTGCGCAACTTCCTCGGCAGCTTCAACTTCAACGGCGTCATGGCATCGTCGAGCATCGCGCCTTTCTCGGGCGGCGAAAAGGCGCGCCTGGCGCTGGCGCTGATCGTCTGGCAACGCCCCAACCTGCTGCTGCTCGATGAACCCACCAACCATCTGGATCTGGAAACCCGCGAAGCCCTGACCATGGCGCTGGCGCAGTTCGAGGGCACGCTCGTTCTGGTGTCCCATGATCGCCATCTGCTGCGCGCCACCACCGACCAGTTCCTGATCGTCGCCGACGGCAAATTGCAGCCCTTCGACGGCGATCTCGACGATTACCGCGACTGGCTTTTCAAGACCAAGCTGGCCGCCAAAAACAGCGCAACGGAAGCAGCGCAAGCTGCCGCCGCCAAGCCGAAAGCCGAACCCAAGATCGAGCAAAAAGCGCCGGAACCGGTGGCTGCCGTGTCTGCTGCACCCGTCGGCGACCGTCGCGAACAAAAGCGTCTGGACGCCGGCGAACGCCAGCGTCTGGCCGGTCTGAAAAAGCCGATCGAATCACGCATCAAGCGCCTGGAAGAACAGATCGCCAAATGCAATGAAAAGAAGGCCGTCATCGACGCCCGCCTGGCCGCACCGGATATCTACGACGCCGCCAACAAGGAAGAACTGAAGAAGCTGATCGCCGACCAGGCCTATTGCACCAAGGAACTGGAGCAACTGGAAGAAGACTGGCTGGGGCAGCAGGAAGCGCTGGAGCAACTGGTCGCCTGATCTTGAAGAAAAGGCTGGCCGGGAGAACCTCGCCATATAAACTTCTTACGTAGATGTCTTTGGTCTAAGATTGAAAAACGATTAAGCTGCTCGCATATCGGGTTTCCACCGATCAATACAGAACATCAAAAGGAACAGACATGGCATTCACTTCATTCCGCAAATTGTCCCCCTTGCTGGCCGGCCTGCTGCTTGCCGCTTCAGTCAGCGCCACTGTCGGCGCGCATGCAGCCGACCTGCTCGATACCGTCAAGGCGCGCGGCACACTGAAGGTAGCGCTGGAAGGCAACTATCCACCGTTCAACTTCAAGGATCCGAAGACCAGCGAACTGACCGGCTTTGAAGTCGACGTCGCCAAGCTGCTGGCCGCCAGGCTGGGGCTCAAGCCTGAATTCACCACCACCGAGTGGAGCGGTATCCTTGCTGGCCTGGGCGCCGGCAAGTATGACGTCATTATCAACCAGGTCGGCATCACCGATGAGCGCCAAAAGGCGTTCGATTTCTCCGATCCGTACACCCTGTCGAGCGCGCAGTTGATCGTGCGCAAGGACGAGAAGCGCGAATTCAAGAGCCTGGAAGACCTGAAGGGCAAGAAACTCGGCCTGGGTCAGGGCACTAACTTCGAACAAAAAGCCAAGTCCGTTCCCGGCATCGACGTCAAGACTTATCCTGGCTCGCCTGAATATCTGTCCGACCTGGCCAGCGGCCGTATCGATGCAGCGCTGAACGACAGCCTGCTGGTCGGCTACCTGCTGAAGTCGTCGAACCTGCCGCTCAAGGGCGGCTCGCCGATCGGCGCCGTGGACAAGATCGGCATCCCGTTCCAAAAGGGCAATCCGCAATTCAAGGCAGCGCTGAACAAGGCCTTGGCAGATATCCTGAAAGACGGCAGCTTCAAGCAGGCGTCGATCAAATGGTTCGGCATTGACGTGAGCAAGCCGCCGACCGCACAATAAGCTTCGGATTCATTTTCAAACCGATATCCCCGCACTGTTGCGGGGATATTTTTATTTGCCGACAAAAATGGAAATTTGGGATTTGCTGCGTCAGGCGGCGCCGGTCATGCTCAGAGGCGTCGGCTATACACTGCTGTTCGCCCTGTCCTCGATGCTGGGCGGACTGGTGCTCGGCTTCGTATTGGCGGTAGCGCGCATCGTGCCGTGGAAGTTCGTGCACTGGCCGGCTGCGGTGTACGTCAGCCTGATGCGCGGCACGCCGCTGCTGGTGCAGATTTTCGTGGTCTATTACGGACTGCCCAGCGTCGGCATCGAATTCTCGCCGCTCATGGCAGGCGTACTGACGCTAAGCCTGAATGCCGGCGCGTATTTGTCGGAGAGCCTGCGCGGCGCCATCCTCGGCGTCACCCGCGGCCAGTGGAGCGCCAGCTACAGCCTCGGCCTGACCTATCCGCAAACGCTGCGCTACGTGGTGGTGCCGCAGGCGATCCGCATTGCGGTGCCGTCCATGAGCAATACGCTGATCAGCCTGATCAAGGACACTTCGCTGGTGTCGGTCATCACCGTCACCGAACTGATGCTCTCGACCAAGGAAATCATCGCCGTGACCTTCCGGCCGCTGCCTTTGTACATTGCGGCGGCGATGGTGTACTGGTTCCTGAGTATCTGCTTTGAAGCCTTGCAGCACCGGCTGGAGAAAAAACTGGGACGCGCGCATCAGACTTGATTGCACATCCAGAATGCTTCGCCCACGAAAAAGCCCGGACTGAACAGCCCGGGCTTTTTGTGTCATTCCTGTCGCGCCATCAACGCTTGACGCGATAGATATCCTGGCCGGCTTCGTCAATCTGGCGCCGCAATTCACGCCGTTCGTCGGGGCTCAATTTTCCGCGGCGCTGGTTGGCTTCCTGCTCTTGCTGCTGTTGCGGTCGATTGCCGCCGTTGCCGAAATTATTGCCGCCCTGATGACGCAAATCGGTCGGCTGCCCCGGACCGCCGCGCGAGCCTTCGGGAGGTCGCGCAAGCGCGCCGGCAGCGCTCAGCGCAAGCACGACTGCAGCAATACCTATCCTTTTAATTACAGCAATGTTCATAGCGGCATTTTTCCAGATTTCCAAGCCATCGACAAAGTGCTTTATCAATGTAGCCAGTGTAGGTTGCCCGGCCGGATGGTATAAGATGATTAAGGTAAGGTATGTAACAGTTTGTAATCTTTAGGCTGTTACATATTGCCGATCGCCGCGAAGACGCTACCATAACGCCATGAATACGACCAACACAAGCACGACAGCTACTCCGGCCCACCAATCTAAAATCCTGGTGGTGGATGACGATATCCGTTTGCGCGACTTGCTGCGCCGTTACCTGACCGAACAAGGCTTCAACGTCGTCACGGCGGAAAACGCCCAGGCAATGAACAAGCTGTGGATCCGCGAGCGCTATGACCTGCTCGTGCTGGACCTGATGCTGCCCGGTGAAGACGGTCTTGCCATTTGCCGCCGCCTGCGCGGCGCCGGCGACCAGACGCCGATCATCATGCTGACCGCCAAGGGCGAAGACGTGGATCGCATCATCGGTCTCGAAATGGGCGCCGACGATTACCTGCCCAAACCATTCAATCCACGCGAACTGGTCGCGCGCATCAATGCGGTCCTGCGCCGCAAGGGTCCGGACGAATTGCCGGGCGCGCCTTCCGAATCCCCGGAGTCGTTCGAGTTCGGTGAATTCGTGCTCGATCTCGGCACCCGCACCTTGAAGAAAAAAGGCGAGACCGTGCCGCTGACCACAGGCGAATTCTCGGTGCTGAAAGTGTTCGCACGCAATGCACGCCAGCCGTTGTCGCGCGAAAAATTGATGGAAATGGCGCGCGGCCGTGAATACGAAGTCTTCGACCGCAGCCTCGACGTGCAGATCTCGCGTCTGCGCAAACTGATCGAGCCGGATCCGGCCAATCCGCTTTACATCCAGACCGTGTGGGGCCTCGGCTACGTCTTCATCCCCGAGGGCAAACCGCGCTGATGCGCCTACCCAATCCGGCCACCGGCATTCACAACATGAGCTATCAAGCGCGCCAACGATGGTTCAGCAACGGCCTGTTCTGGCGCACCTTCTTTTTGCTGACCTTCCTGATCACCGCCAGCATGGTGGCGTGGGTAGCCAGCTTCCGCATGGTCGAGCGCGGCCCGCGCGCAGAGCAACTTGCCGCCCAGATCGTGTCCGTGGTCACCATCACGCGTGCCGCCCTCACCCACTCGGCGCCGGAAATGCGGCGCGAATTGCTGTTCGATCTGGCCAGCAACGAAGGCATTCGCATTTATCCGCTTGAGAAAACCGACAAGATCACGCCGCCCGACGACTCGCCGGTGTTGCCGGAGCTGGAGTTTTACGTCAAGCAGGCGATGGGCGACGACACCAAGTTCGCTTCCGGCGTCAATGACGTCGACGGTTTCTGGATCAGCTTCAAGATCGACGAAGATGAATACTGGCTGATGCTCGACCGCGGCCGACTGGATCGCACCTCGAGCCTGCAATGGCTGGGCTGGGGCTCGATTGCGCTGGTGCTGTCGCTGATCGGCGCGGTGTTCATCTCGACCCTGATCAACCAGCCGCTGGCGCGCCTCACCGCTGCCGCGCGCGCCATCGCCAAGGGCAAGCAACCCGATCCGCTGCCGGAATCGGGCCCGACCGAAATCCGCGAAGCCAACCTCAGCTTCAACCAGATGGTGGCCGACCTGGACCGTATCGAATCCGACCGCGCCGTCATTCTGGCCGGCATTTCGCACGATCTGCGCACGCCGCTGGCGCGCATGCAGCTGGAAGTCGAAATGGCGAAGCTGTCCGACGAAGCGCGCGACGGCATGCATTCCGACCTGGCGCAAATGGACGCCATCATCGGCCAGTTCCTCGACTATGCCAAACCATTCGACAGCAGCAGTTTCACGCCGGTGGATTTGTCCGGCCTGCTGGAAGATGCCGCCAACAATTCCAAGCGCCTGAACGATGTCATGGTCAGCACCGCAATCTCGCCCGACATCGAGGTCATGGGCAACACGGTCGAGCTCGAACGCATCATCAGCAATCTCATCGAAAACGCGCGCCGCTACGGCAAGACCGCCGGCACCGACGTCGCCAACATCGACATCCTCTGCAAGATCGAAGACCGTCACGTCAAGGTGGAAATTTCCGACCACGGTCCGGGCGCGCCGGACAGCGAACTGGAACATTTGCTGCGCCCGTTCACGCGACTCGATACGGCGCGCGGCCAGGCCAATGGGTCAGGACTCGGCCTGGCGATCGTCAATCGCATCGTGATCCGCCACAACGGCAAGCTGGCCTTGCGCAATCGCGACGGCGGCGGTCTCGTGGTGCAGATGATGTTCCCGACGGTCCCGATTCGCGGCGGCAATCCGCGCAAGCAGGCGATTTAATCGTGACGCTGCTGCATGTACTGCATGTACTGCGTGTGTTGCGTGGGCTGCCGATAATGACGCTCGCTCTTGCCGCCACTGTCTCCGCACAAACCCGCGTCGATCGCACGCTCAGCGTCCCGGCTGCCGGCGCCCCTGCCATTGTCTCGCCGCATGCCGCCGTCGTGGCGCCGCCACCGCAAGGCACAGCGTCTCCACCTACGGCTCCACGCGGACCGAGCGGGTCTTACGCCGCCGACGCAATGGGCGCCACGATAGTGGCCAAGAATGCGGATTACGAGACCACCTTTTCCATCGGCACGCCGGTGCCTCCAGGCGCGTCGATCAGCAATGTGTCATGGAAATACGGCTTGTCGGAAAAGCCCGTGGGATTTGAAGCAGTCTTGTGCTGGAACAACCGTCAACGCTGCTGGAACGTGACCAACAACGCCAGCGGCAGCACCGGCGCCTTCAACGGCAAGGACGCCGCGCGGCCGTTTACGCTGCACTACCGCGTCAGAGGCGGCGGCCAGCTGGGGCCGCCGGCGCGTGGCGAAATGAATCAGGTGATCGTCACCTACGATCTGCCGGGCTGATCGGAAGCCAGGCCTCAGACGCCCTGTCCGGCCATCATTCGTCGATGTCGCGGATCTTCTGCAATGCCTCGTCGATGCGCTCGACGGCGACCACTTTCAATCCTTCGATGTCCTGCTTCGGCGCATTGGCCTTCGGGATCATGGCGATGGAGAATCCCAGCTTGGCCGCTTCACGCAGACGCTCCTGACCTCGCGGCGCGGGACGGATCTCGCCAGCCAGGCCGACTTCGCCAAACACCACCAGCCCGCGCGGCAACGGCTTGTTGCGCATCGAGGAATTGATCGCCAGCAGCACCGCGAGGTCGGCGGCCGGTTCGGTGATCTTGACGCCGCCGACGGCGTTGATGAAAACGTCCTGATCGAAGGCGGCGATGCCCGCATGCCGATGCAATACCGCCAGCAGCATCGCCAGGCGGTTTTGCTCAAGACCGACCGACAAGCGGCGTGCGTTGGGCACGTGCGAGCTGTCGACCAGCGCCTGGATTTCCACCAGCAAGGGACGTGTCCCTTCCTGCGTGACCATCACGCAGGACCCCGGCACCTGGCTGTCGTGCTGCGACAGGAACAGCGCGGACGGATTCGACACACCCTTGAGGCCCTTCTCGGTCATGGCGAACACGCCCAGTTCATTGACCGCGCCGAAGCGATTCTTGAACGCGCGCACCAGCCGGAAGCTGGAATGCGTGTCCCCTTCGAAATACAGCACCGTGTCGACGATATGCTCAAGCACGCGCGGACCGGCCAACGCGCCTTCCTTGGTGACGTGGCCGACCATGATGATGGTCGTATCCGAAGTCTTGGCAAAACGCGTCAGTTGCGCCGCGCATTCCCGTACCTGCGCCACCGAGCCGGGCGCTGAGGACAGTGCATCCGAATAGATGGTCTGGATTGAGTCGATCACGGCGACATCGGGCTTGTGTTCCGCCAGCGTCGAAAGGATTTTTTCCAGCTGGATCTCAGCCTGCAGCTTGAGGTCTTTGGCATCCACCGCCAACCGTTTCGCGCGCAGAGCGATCTGCGAACCCGACTCTTCGCCGCTGACGTACAGGACCTGCTTGAGTTTGGAAATATTACCCAAGGCCTGCAGCAGCAAGGTCGATTTGCCGATGCCCGGATCGCCGCCGATCAGCACCACACCGCCGGGCACCAATCCACCGCCGAGCACACGATCGAACTCTTCGATGCCGGTGCCGAAACGCGGCACGTCGATCGCTTCGATATCGACCAGCGACAACACCGGCGCAGTCTGCGCCAGACCCTGGGGCTGGTTGGAGTAGCGATTGACGCCGGCCGTTTCGACCAGGGTTTCCACCAGCGTATTCCACTGCCCGCAAGCCGGACATTGCCCCGCCCATTTGTTGCTGACGCCGCCGCATTCGGTGCATGTGTAATTCGTTTTGGCTTTTGCCATATCGGTTCTTCTCAGTTCTTTTCCAGCACGCTTACGCGCGGCGCCAATGCGCACATCAATTCATAACCGATCGTGCCCGCTGCAGACGCAACCTCGTCGATCGGAAGTTCTTCGCCCCACAACACCACGCGGCTGCCCACGCCGGCGCCCGGAATATGGCTGAGATCGACCGTCAGCATGTCCATCGATACGCGTCCGATGGTGCCGGTGCGCACGCCGTCGACGATCACCGCCGTGTTGTTGGGCGCATGGCGCGGATAGCCGTCGGCGTAACCGCAGGCGACGATGCCGATCTTCATGGCCTTGTCGGCGACGAAACGGCTGCCGTAGCCGACCGCGTCGCCGGGAACGATGTCCTGCACGCCGATGATCTTGCTTTCCAGCGTCATCGCCGCGCGCAAGCCGAATTCTTTGGCGGTGCCGCCGCCCGGTGTGCCGCCGTACAGCATCACGCCGGCGCGCACCCATTCGTAGGCCAGGTCGGCATGCATCAGATCGGCCGCCGAATTGGCCGCGCTGTGCGCTCCTGCCAGCCCTGCGGTGGCGGCATTGAAGCGCCTCACCTGCTCGGCCAGCGGCAGGTCGGGATTGGCGGGGTCGTCGGCATTGGCGAAATGGGTGATCATGGTGATGCTGCGCACGCAGGCCAGTTTCTGCAGACGCTCGTACGCGGCGCGATAGGCCTCCGGCTTGAAGCCGAGGCGATTCATGCCGCTGTTCATCTTGAGATGGACGTCGAATTGGGCTGCCTGCGCGTCGAGCCCGGCCGCTTCCAGCAAGCCGATCTGTTCGTCGCAATGCACGGCGAACTGCAGGCCGTGCCGAGCCAGCACCGGGATGTCGTCGGCGTCGAAGAAGCCTTCCAGCAGCAGGATGGGCTTGCTCCACCCGAGCTCGCGCAGCTGCACCGCATAGTTGACCTCGATCAGCGCCAGGCCATCGGCGTCGGCAAAGGCGCGCACTGCGCGTCCCAGACCGTGCCCATATGCCTGCGCCTTGACCACGGCCCACACCTTGGCATCCGGCGCGCGCGATCTGGCGACCGCGAGATTGTGTTGTAGTGCGGAAATGTCAATAGTGGCAACGAGTGGTCTGGGCATAGGTGCGAATTGGATATTCAACTGAAAGCCGGGAAAGCGACAAAAATGGCGAGAAAACATCGGGAACCGAGCCAAATCCCCCGCTTCGGGAACAAGCTGCTATTTTACCGGACCAACTTGTTTCGAAGAAGCGGGAAAGAGGCCGCGCAAAACACGCCGGCTGCGCATTTTCACTCATCATACTTATCACTGGCATGTCATCTTTTCATGGTATAAAGCAAGCCGGAGATAATTTGTCACATCTTGGATACGGATGAATCGCGGCTTTTACACCATCATGGCGGCGCAGTTTTTTTCGTCGCTTGCCGATAACGCACTGCTTATCGCAGCTATTGCACTCCTCTCGGAGATGCACTCTCCGGCATGGATGACGCCGCTGTTGAAATTGTTCTTCGTGCTCTCGTACGTGCTGCTTGCGGCGTTCGTCGGCGCCTTCGCGGATGCGTTCCCCAAGGGCAAGGTGATGTTCATCACCAACCTGATCAAAGTGGTCGGTTGCGCGCTCATGTTTTTCACCGTACATCCCTTGATTGCCTATGCCGTGGTCGGCTTCGGCGCGGCGGCGTATTCCCCGGCCAAATACGGCATCCTGACCGAATTGCTGCCGCCCGAAAAGCTCGTGGCGGCCAACGGCTGGATCGAAGGACTGACGGTCGGCTCCATCATCTTCGGCACGGTCCTTGGCGGTGCGCTGGTCAATCCGCATATTGCCTCAGCCCTGCTGAACTTCGATTTCCCCGTGTTCGACTTTGGCATCAACACCCCTACCGAAGCTGCACTCTGCATCATCACCGTCATCTATGTCGCCGCGGCCATCTTCAACCTCAACATCCCCGACACCGGCGCCCGTTACGCCCACCAGCAGCGCAATCCCATCAAACTGATCGCCGACTTCGGCAACTGCTTTTCCACCTTGTGGAAAGACAAGCTCGGCCAGATTTCGCTGGCCGTCACGACGCTGTTCTGGGGAGCCGGCGCCACGCTGCAATTCATCGTGCTGAAATGGGCCGAAAAGTCCTTGCATATGCCGCTCGACAAAGCCGCCATCCTCCAAGGCGTAGTTGCACTCGGCGTCGCACTGGGGGCAGTCGGCGCAGCGCGTTTCGTGCCGCTCAAGAAATCGCTGTCGGTCATGCCGCTGGGCATTGTCATGGGCCTGGTCGTGATGGCCATGACCATGGTGACCTCCGTCTGGGTTGCTTACCCGCTGCTGATCATCATCGGCGCATTGTCCGGTTACTTCGTCGTGCCGATGAACGCGCTGCTGCAACACCGGGGTCACGTGCTGATGAGCGCCGGCCATTCGATCGCCGTGCAGAACTTCAATGAAAACCTCTCGGTGCTGACCATGCTGGTGCTGTACGCCGTCATGGTGCGCCTCAACCTCGACGTCAACATCGTCATCCTGATCTTCGGCGTCTTCGTCGCCAGCATCATGTACCTGATCATGCGCCGTCATGCGGCCAACCAGCGCGAGCATGATTCACTGGCGCTGATCGGCGAACACAAGCACGACGAATAAAAAAAGCCCCCCCCCCCCCCGTACGCTTTTTCATTGTGCAACGCTATCCAGTGCGCTAAATCTGCACCACGGCATGTTGCACGCGTTGCGCCGCCTTGCTGCGCCAGTCGTCCGGCACCAGGAAACCGCGCCGGCGCTCCAATGCCACATCACCTTCCATGTCGCACACGGCGATCATGACCGGCGCCAGCGTCTCCTTGAACAGCAATTGCACCGTTTCACGCAACTGCGCGCCGGACAAGGTCTTGCCTGCCAAGGCCCGCGCCGGCGCCAGCCACTCCAGGCGCGGCAACACCAGATAACGCTCGTCGTCGCTCACGTCCAGCGCCGACAGCTCGCACCAGAATCCGCGGCAATGTTGCGCTGAAATACCCAACGCCGCCGGCAGAGATGCCGCCTCGGTCGTCTCCCCATAGAACAACCAGCCCTTGACCAGGGCCAGTGCGCGCGTGACCGGTTGCGGAAGGTATTGCGCTGCCGCCGGATGGGCTGACAGCATCAATTGCTGCTGCATGATCTTGTCCATCTTGGCGCCGAGAGAATCAGCCAGGTTCGGCCCGACGAACGCGTCGGCCTGCATCTGGTCGTGATGCGATTCGAGCAGGTAAAACTTGGTCGCGAACTCCCAATGCACCGCGCCGGATCGAGCGTCATCACTCGCCTCGTCATGCACCAGAAAATCGAATTCGCCGATGGTGTCGTTGGGACCGTTGCGCACCTGGACGTTGTGCGCAATCAACCGGCCGGTCTGCTGCAGGTAAAACGTCAGCAGCTTTTCGGCATAGCGCCCGAGGCGCGCCGACGGTTGTGCGTTGATCAGCAGATACAGCTCGCGCGGATTCTTGTCCAGCGCCTGCAGCCAGGTGATGTCCATTTCGCTGAGCGCTCCCAGTGCAGCGATGCGCCCGTTCCAGCGCGATGCCTGGGCGTCGAGCAGGCCGGGAGCATCCAGCAGCCACGCCAGCGCACGCACGTGCGGGTCACGCAGCGACGACCAGCGCCGATGGAATTGCTGCTGAAAGGACGAGGTTGGTGCAGTCGGCAGATCAGTCAGTGGTGTCGGCATAGGTTGTCATCGCAAGGCAGAGATCGGCCCAGGCCTTGCTCTTGTCGCCAAGCTGCCGCAACAGGTAAGCCGGGTGGTAGGTCACAACCAGCGGCAGGCCCTGATAGCGATGGACGGTGCCGCGCAGTTTGGAAACAGGAGTGGCCGGATCCAGGCCGAGCAGCGACAGCGCGGCGGTCTTGCCGAGCGCCACCAGCACGGTCGGCTGGATCAGCGCGATCTGACGTTGCAGGTAAGGCAGGCAAGACGCCACTTCTTGCGCCGACGGCGGACGATCCTTGCCGGCTTCGTCGGTGGGACGGCATTTGACGATGTTGGCGATATAGGCGTTCTCGCCGCGCTTGAGGCCCATGGCGACCAGCATGTTGTCGAGCAGCTTGCCGGCCGGGCCGACGAACGGTTCGCCCTGCATGTCCTCGTTGCGCCCCGGGCCTTCGCCGATGAACAGCCACTTGGCTTTTTCATCGCCGACGCCGAAGACGGTCTTCTTGCGGCCGTTGCACAAGCCGCACTGGCGGCACTCTGCAACGGTTTCCTTGAGTTTGGCCCAATCCATGGTGGCGATGGCCGGATTGATCCTGATGACGGGTTCGTCGTCTTCATCGTCGTTGGGCATGAAGCCGGGCGGCGCCATGTCGGCGTCACTCATTTCATTCAACCATGGCGGCAGGCCGTCGTCTTGTGCGGGAGCGGGAGCCGGCGCTGGCGCTGGTCGTGCCGCCGGTTGCGCAGCTCTCTGCGGAGCCGGTACGGGCGCTGCAGCCACCGGCGTTGCGGCGGCTTCGGCCTCGGCTGTTTCAACGGCAAGATGGCGTCGGACCCAGACCGGGCCGACGCCGATTTCTTCCAGGACCCTGGCCGAAGCGGCAAATGTATTTTGACTCATAGCGGTAGGCTCATCACGATCGCGTCTTCGCGCGTATGTTGATTGGCGGGATAGTAATTCTTGCGACGTCCGATTTCCGCGAAACCGTAACGCCGGTACACATGCAGCGCACGCAAGTTCGACACGCGCACTTCCAGCAGCATGACAGCCATCCGATGCTTGCGCGCCAGGTCGACGGCATATTCCAGCAACAAATGGCCGAAACCTTCTCCCTGGGCATCCGCAGCGACGCTGATATTGAGCAGGTGCGCTTCATCCACCGCTTCCATCACCAGGAAATAACCGAGCAGGCGCCCCGAACGGTCGCGCATGGTCAGTGTCTGGTAACCGCTGTACAGCGAATCGAGGAAATTGCCGCGCGTCCACGGATGCGGATAAACGCTGTCCTCGAGTTGCACCACCTCGTCGATATCGTCGACCTTCATGGCGGCGAACGTCAGCGCGCCGAACTTGCTCTCCAGCGTATGCAGCAAGGCGTCGTTGTTCACGCCGCGCCTTTGGCGAGATCGCGCACCTGACGCTCGGCCGTGGTCAGCGCGACCTTGTTGCGCAGGTACAGCGGTTGCGCTTCCTCCAGCGAGACGGTCTTGCCTTGGACGACCATGCGTCGGCCCAGCGTTGCCACCTGCGCCGCGTGCGGCATCAGTTGCGCCAACGCCGCGGCTGCAAACGGCTGCGATGCAAAATCCTGCGCATACGCGGCCAGGCCGTTGCCGCAGGCCTGCACATGCCCTTGCGACATAACAGCAGCAGCCGACGACAGACTCGGCGCGATCACACTTTCCCAGCCATCCGCGCCATGGCGATACTGCGCCCAGTAGACCTCGCCCATGCGAGCGTCAAGCACCGCCAGCACGTCGTTGGCGGCGCCTTGGGTCGCTTCCAGGCAAGCTTGCGCCATGGCTTCCAGCGTTACCACCGGCGCCACCGGCAAGTCGCAGCCGAACGCCAGTCCCTGCACCACGCCGCATGCCGTACGCACGCCGGTGAACGAACCCGGTCCGACGCCGAAGGCAATGGCGTCGCAGCGCGACAGCGCGATGCCGGCTTGTGCCAGCAGTTGCTGGACCATCGGCAAAATGGTTTCGGAATGGGTCTGTACGCCCAGCGATTCGCGGAAGATCAGTTCGTCGCCGTGCAGCAAGGCCGCTGAGGCGAGTTCGGTGGAAGTTTCGATGGCAAGAATGATGGACATCCCGCTATTTTACCGCGCCGCGCATTCCCCGGCCCTGTCGGAAAACGACTATTCGGGGACGCCGGAGTTGCAGGCCGCTTGCGCCGGCTTTGCGCTACCGGAGTAGAATAGGCCGCCTTATGTCCTATCAGATCTTCTCCGCCAGCAACCGCAATGAACTCGCTGCCGCCCTCGCCGGCGACAAATGGGTCGTGGCCTGCCTGTGCGCCGGCTGGTGCGGCAGTTGCCGCGACTATGCAGTCAATTTTGCAGCCTGGGCAGAGCGCCGCCCCGAACATCATTTCGTCTGGATCGACATCGAAGACCAGGCCGACCTGGTGGGCGACCTCGACGTTGACAATTTCCCGACGCTGCTGATGCAGCGCGGCTCCACCGTGGCCTTCTTCGGTCCCATGGAACCCGACACGCGCCAGGCCGAAAGGCTGTTGCAAGCGCTGTCCGAAACCAGTCCGCAGGAACTCGAACGGGAAGCCGGCAGTACCGCGCAGCGCCGAACCTGGCAGGAATGCGATCTCAAAAAACGACTCAGCAGCCTGTCCGACGCCGCGTAAGCCGGCCTTCTCATCTCTTCGCGATCATAGCCACGGATCGGTTTCCGGATGCGGGAAACGATCAGAGATGAAATCCACAAAACTGCGCACCTTGGCCGACAGCAGACGCCGGCTCGGATACGCCATCATCACGGACACCTGCCCCATATCAAAATCGGCCAGCACGCGTTGCAGCTTGCCGCAGCGCAGATCGTCGCCAAGGCTGAATGAGGGGCGCATCGTAATGCCCATGCCGGCCAGCGCGAAATCGCGCAACAGCAAGGCGCTGTTGGACACCACCTGGCTGGTGATCGGGATGTCGCGAATGCCTGCTTCGGTCTTCACATGCCAATAATGGCGCAAATGTTCGTGCGAAAAATTGAGGCAGGCGTGCCGGCTCAGTTCGTCCGGTGTCTGCGGCGCGCCATGCTTTTCCAGATAGGACGGCGAAGCGCACAGCACCACTTCGGCCACGCCGATCTTGCGCACCACCATGCTGGCGTCGAATTTTTGCAGGCTGCTGAAAAACCCGATATCCATTCCCTCTTCCACCAGATCCATGGTGCGTTCCGACACCGACACATCAAGCACCACATCCGGATAGGCGACGGAATATTCCGCCAGCAACTTGCCGAGCTGGCCCTGGCCGAAGCCGACGTGCGAATACAGGGACAAGGTGCCGCCCGGCTTCTTGGTGGCCATGGCAACGATGGCTTCGGCTTCTTCGATCTCAGGCAGGATGTGCCGGACCCGCTCCAGAAAAGCCTGGCCGGACTCGGTCAGCGAC
The DNA here is from genome assembly GCF_000256565.1 of Herbaspirillum lusitanum P6-12. Lineage (GTDB taxonomy): Bacteria > Pseudomonadota > Gammaproteobacteria > Burkholderiales > Burkholderiaceae_D > Herbaspirillum > Herbaspirillum lusitanum. Next base: position 16,221 of record NZ_AJHH01000098.1, read on the forward strand.
AAGCGGCGCGTGGAGCGATTCAGCAAGCGCGTACCCAGATGGTTCTCCAGATCGACGATGTAGCGCGTCACCACGGCGTTCGACAGCGACATGATTTCCGCTGCACGCACGAAACTGCCCTGCTCCACCACCTTCGCGAACACCTTCATTGAGTGCAAACGATCCATTTTCAAGCCCTTGATTGTTTCCGTAAACGAAATAGTGCATTGCCATTAGACCTATTTTTCTCGCATGAGGCAATGACTACACTGTGCTTCATCGATGGCGAAGCAAGCAGCCACAAGCCAACCGCCCGTGCATCGACAAGTACTTTCACTGACTATCCTTTTGGGAGAATTACCATGAACACCAAGCAAATCACTGCCGCTATCGTCCTGTTTGCCGCTGCCGGCGCCGCCATGGCTGAATCGCCATTTCCACCGGAAACCAAGTTCGTGTCGACCAAGACCCGCGCCGAAGTCGTTGCCGAACTGCAACAAGCACAAGCACAAGGCCTGATCACGAACGGCAACAACTACCCTATCGTGATTCAAGCGCGCAGCCCGCTGTCCCGCAGTGAAGTCGTCAGCCAATCGAAGTCGGCCGTCGACAGCAGCGTCTATACCGGTGCTTAAGGTTTACTAAGCGCATTGTCCGAGCGCTTACGCATTACAAGCAACAAGCATCATTGCGGCCCTGCCCGCAACCACCGTCTACCTTGGTCGGCCTGCCGTTCGGCAGCACCATGGTGGATGGCGTGTCACCTCCTCCTGCACATTTCCCTTCTGCATCGAATCATGCAAAACCAGCCAGAAATGGACTGAAAAACGCATGAAAAACCCGCTTTTTACCCGTTTTTTCTTGTGATTTTGGCCTGCTCCCTGTAAAGTCGAGGGTTTGTTTCCTCCGGCCTTTTACGCAGTTTTTTCGCAATCCGGCAACAAATAGCAGCACCCAAGAGCAGCACTCAGTCACGCAATTCAGACCTACTTCCTATGGCTTTATACGTTCACAAATACGGCGGCACTTCGATGGGCTCGACAGAGCGCATCAAGAATGTCGCCAAGCGCGTTGCCAAGTGGCACGACGCCGGCCACCAGATCGTTGTCGTTCCTTCCGCAATGTCTGGTGAAACCAACCGTTTGCTGGGTCTGGCCAAGGAAATCATGGCCCAACCCGACTCCCGCGAACTGGACATGCTGGCATCGACCGGCGAACAAGTTTCCGTCGCCTTGCTGGCCATGGCGCTGAAGGCGATCGGCAAAGAAGCCGTCTCCTACGCCGGCTGGCAAGTACCGATCAAGACCGATTCGGCCTTCACCAAGGCGCGCATCCGTTCGATCGACGATGCCAAGGTGCGCAAGGACCTGAACGCCGGCCGCATCGTGATCATTACCGGCTTCCAGGGCGTTGACGCCGACGGCAACATCACCACGCTGGGACGCGGCGGTTCCGATACGTCCGCCGTGGCCGTGGCTGCCGCGATCAAGGCCGCCGAATGCCTGATCTACACCGACGTCGACGGCGTCTACACGACCGACCCGCGCGTGGTCAGCGAAGCACGCCGCCTGAACACCGTGACGTTTGAAGAAATGCTCGAAATGGCGTCGCTGGGCTCCAAGGTCCTGCAGATCCGCTCGGTGGAATTCGCCGGCAACTACAAGATGCCGACGCGCGTACTGTCGTCGCTGACCGACCCACTAATGTCGCTGGAAGAAGAAACCAAGTCCGGCACACTGATTTCGTTTGAGGAAGACACCAAGATGGAACAAGCAACCATTACCGGCATCGCATTCAGCCGCGATGAAGCCAAGATTACCGTGCTCGGCGTGCCAGATCGCCCAGGCATTGCCTATCAGATCCTCGGCCCGATTGCCGACGCCAACATCGAAGTGGACATGATCATCCAGAATCAGTCCGTCGAAGGCAAGACCGACTTCACCTTCACCGTGCCGCGCGCCGAATACGCCAAGGCCATCGAAGTCCTGAACGCCAGCGTCAAGGCCCACATCGGCGCCGCCAGCATCGTCGGCGACACCAAGGTGTCGAAGGTCTCCGTGGTCGGCGTCGGCATGCGCAGCCATGTCGGCATCGCTTCGCAGATGTTCCGCACGCTGTCGGAAGAAGGCGTCAACATCCAGATGATTTCCACGTCCGAAATCAAGATCTCGGTCCTGATCGACGAAAAATACATGGAATTGGCCGTGCGCGCATTGCACAAGGCCTTCGACCTGGAAAACGGCAAGTAATCCGATGCGTCAGTGAAGCTCGCCGAATGGAAAATAATCCATTCAAAACAGCAGAGTTTCATTGACCAAATCCGCATGAAAAGATATTATGCGGGCTTCTTTGCTGAGGCAGCGCAACATCTGTCTACAGCGTGGAGACGTGGCCGAGTGGTCGAAGGCACTTCCCTGCTAAGGAAGCATATGGGCTTAAACCTGTATCGAGGGTTCGAATCCCTCCGTCTCCGCCAATGATTTAGTTGGTGGAAATCAATAGCTAAGCGCCTTTCGGGGCGCTTTTCTATTTCTGGAATTCGGCGTACTGCGGATTAACTGCGGAATCCGCTAATTTCAGCGCCGCATTTACAGCTTCCAAATTCCGCCCCTTGTCCGCACGCGGAATAAATCGAGCGTAGCTCTTCATCATCACGGTAACACTGTGGCCATGTTGCTTAGCCACCCATAGGGGGTCTGCTCCTGCCATCAGCGACAACGTTACACTAGTATCTCGACACTCTTTCGGCGGTCGATACCGCACTTTAGCCGCCCGTAATACTTGAACCCATTCTCTACGTTGTTCCTGCTCGTCATTCCAACGTAAGCCTGTCGACGGGTTCAAGAACACATATATCCCTTTTGCCTGAGTGCGAGCACGCTGACGCTTGATTACAGCCAAAGCTCGAGCATTTAACTCGACCTCACGCTCATATCCTGTTTTTGTCCGTTCTTTATCTTCCGCCAAGACCCGCGCCCTACGAACCTTCACAGTACCTTGCCGAAGATCGACATCCTCCCACAATAGCGCAATCTGCTCACTGATTCGTAATCCTGCAAAGCAGGAAAATTCAAAATAATCAGACAAGGCTTCGTCCTCTATTTCAGCCAAAATTAGCTCAACCTCTTCGGCGGTGAAAGGATCCGGCTGTGCCTTTTGCACCTTTAGATTATCAATACCATCGGTCGGGTCTTTAACATATGGATCGGATTTGCAAATCAGCTCAAACACACCGCGCAGCGGAATCAAGATGTTATTTTGCGTCTTGCGCCCCAAAGGCTTGGTCAACTTACCTGAGACAGGATGGATTCTCGAAGTAGCCAGGTATGCAAGATGCTCCAAAACTTTCTCGTGCGTTATTTGCTTCGGCAAAAGGTCTCCAAATTTTGCGACCCAATACGCTTTGAGATGTCGTTTATAAATGCGAATAGTTGAGTTTTCTAAACTACGTGCCGACAACTGCCCCCACAACTCCGCCCATTGTAGAAAACTCCGATGAGTAGACTCGCTCAGCTCGGCATTTCGATAATCAGGGAAGAACTCGGCCAAATTAAATTGGCCAGCCTTAATATCGAAAAGTATTTGTTCACGTAAGCGGTGTGCGTGCTTCAGGTTCACAGCGGTAGGCTTCAGATTCAATGTCGGACGCATATCCTTTCCTTGATACGTAAACCTCACCTGAATACGATCTCCAGCGGGAGTTACACCACCTGTACTTGACCTTCGGCCCATTTATAATATCCCTCCAAATCAACGAGAATGTGCCCATCCGGAGCACGTCGGTATTCTTTTCCTTCTAGCCAGCGCCCTTCTTCGATCTTTCGGCGCACAGCTTTTTCCGTGTAGCCTGAGATAACTTCGAATACGGGCAACTTTACGTATCGCCCCCCCCGGCGCAATCATTTACATCTCCTTCCAAAAGGCAAAATCTCTTCCGGCTTCATGAGCCGCGTAGCTACTGGAATCATGCGATTCTGTAGATTTGCATCGAAAACTGACCCACT
>NZ_AJHH01000099.1 GCF_000256565.1 Herbaspirillum lusitanum P6-12
GGTCAATGCTGGTCAATGCTGCGAGCAAAGGAACACCTAGGAAAATACTGAAATGCATTCAGTGAGAAAAATTCAAATATTGATGATGGCAAGCACACTTAGTCTAGTCGCCTGTGAAAAAGGATCAGTCGGTGCGGCGAAATCATTGGAATATTACGGAACGCATCTCAGCGAAGCCGATTCAGTTATAAGTCAGTGCAATAAGCTCGAGAAGAATGAGCTAAGTGTAATGTCCCCGACTCAACGTTTAGCTTGGATGGAAACTACAGAAGGGATTAACTGCCACAATGCGTCTGAGGCACGGTCAAATAACGACTACGCGGCGCATCAAAAGAAGATGCGAGATGCCGCTGCTAAATACCGCTAGATTGAAGCCATTGTCCGTTCGCTCAAACGATAAAAAGAGAATGCTTGAATTAAAGCCCATCTATTTTCTGTTCGAAACCGGATGGCCGCAATCGGCGGCTGCTGCCATCGCTTTAGCGGTGGCAGCGCGGAACTGCTCGCTGCACCAGATCACCACAATAGGGACAACATCGCTTTCGTGATTTCTTCAAACGATTCACGACCGTGAATATCGCAATCCATCAGTGAGCAGGTTTAACATCCGATGCGTATGCGCGTTTCCTTCGTCGCCGGATGCAACAGACAAGTAACCAATCGCGCGTAGCAAGTCATACGCATCAACATCACGCCGAATACCACCCGCTGTAGCTGCAGCACTAAGCAATGACACAAGTGTGGAGTGAACCCTTCGGGCTGGACCAAGGCCCGCGGCCGCGATGCCGCCGACGTGGCGCTCAACAATACCTTCGGGCCCAATACGCTGAGCAGCTTCAAGGTGTGGACGGATGAAGTCAGTCAGCGTCAGCCGGGTGAACCGTGGCTGTAACTCGACAATCGAAATGACCGGTCGGACAAGATTGATTCAGCAAGAACCATTTCCGAGGGAGGACAACGCATCCTTGTTCTGAATGATAAAAAAATCTCGCATTAATTGACAACCGGCTACCAATAATGGAAACTGGTTGTCAATATACGAGAGAACAATGAATACAAACAAAGCAGACAAGCTAACCGCCGTTGCGTTGACCATCTTCCGTTTGAACGGTCTTTTGATCGAATGGGGCAACGATTTTTGCCAACCACTGGGACTCACCAGTGCTCGCTGGCAAGTACTCGGCGCCATTGCCCTGTCTTCGGAGCCGCTCAGCGCCCCTCAAATTGGCACATCGATGGGCATTACCCGACAAGGCATTCAAAAGCAGATCAATCTGCTCATTGATGAAGGTTTGATTCTGGCGCTTCCGAATCCCGGAAATAAACGCTCCCCCCTATATGCGCTGACCAAGCAAGGCCAGCATAGCTTTTCAGCCATTGACGATAGCTGGAAGCAGCATGTGCAAAAACTGTCCGGTGAATTCACCAGCTCCGACCTGGATGCGACGATTCAAGTGTTGTCCGCGTTATCGAATTTTTATGCCGGTTCACCCAAGAACAATAGCTAGAGCATGGAAATTCGCCACCTTCTGCTTCCCACTTTTCAAATAGGAGTTTGTCATGCCACAAATGTCGCCTCTTGATCCGTCTTTTCCGATCGAACGCCAGATTTCCATCGAATGCGGTCCCGTCGTACTGGTCAATGTATTCACGCTCGACAAATCCGACGAAGAAATATTTTTGCAGGCCTGGGCTAGTGATGCAGCAGTCATGAAGCGACAGCCTGGATTTATTTCAACCCAACTTCACAGGGCAATCGGCGACAGTCCGACCTACCTGAACTACGCGATCTGGGAATCTACTGCAAACTTCAGGGCCGCGTTCAATCATCCCGAATTCAGATCCAAGCTCTCCGCCTATCCATCTTCGGTCCACGCACAACCTCATCTTTTTCAAAAAGTTGCCGTCCCCGGATTTTGCGTGGCCTGACATATCACACCCGACGTAAAAACTCAGGGATACGGCGTTTAAGGCATCTCTGAGCCGATCAACGCAAGCATTGCGGATAAAGTAAACGGACGGCCAGACCGTCAGCGCACGTAATACGTTGAAACACTCCGCCGTCAGTGGAAAACCACACATATCCCCTGACGGCCCTCCCTCTACAGACCTAACGCTTTAGCCTTCCAAAGCCCCCATGGTCGCTGGGTTTCGCTATCCATGACCTTGGCCGCCGTCTTTGCCTCTGCGTCGGAAAGATAATGCGGCTCTCCCAACTGCACGGCCCGGAGTTGAGTCGACGCATTGACCTCCGTGTAGACCGCACGATACACAGCCTCTCGAATCCCCCGTGCGACTACAGTCGATCCATGTCCACGCATCATGACCAGGTCCGACTGCCCGAGTGAGCGCGCCAACGAGGCGCCCATGGCTGCCGAGCGGATCAACAGATCGGTCCCATCGCCGAACTCGTCCGAAATTTCAAATAAAGGAACCTGAGTTCCAATGAATCCGCACATGTGGCAGACCGCGCGCAGGGGGGTAGATTTCGAGACCGTAAAGGGAACAACTGTTGGTGAATGACTGTGGACGACCGCCATTACTTCCGGACGGGCTTTATAGATCTCGCTATGGATAAAGCGCTCCAGAAACTGTCGCGGCGGATCGCTTTGAACGGCCACCGCGTTCATGTCAAATTCAAGCAGATCCTCGGCACAGACCAAGCCTGGCGCCATGTTTCGAGAAAGAAGAAAGCGATCACCCCGCCCCGGATGTCTGACGCTCACATGGCCAAACGCGTCAACCACTCCCTGGTTGAACAAAATCCGATTGGCGACGACAAGATCCTCAACAACCTGAGGGTCGATGCCGATTTGTTCGGATACAACCGAGATGGCGCCGAGTGAATCGACTGAAAGAGTTGCAGTCATGTTGAATTACTCCGTAGTAAAAAATAGTCGTCGATATTAGTGATGCCTGGTCCGAACCAAATGTCTCCATCACGTGCCGAGGCTGCCATTCGCAAAAACTCCCCCGCCACCTTGCGAATAAGCACCCTGCGCCAACAGTTTTCTTCGCTTGGCACACATGATAATTAAATAATTATGTTTACTAATTTGAAAAAATCTCTATCATTTGAGAATACAACCAACTCTCAGTAGAGGATCAATATGAAAATCGCCAGCTATCTCCATCAAGGTCAAGCCAGTTATGGCGTCGTGGTCGACGCAGGGGTTATCGACGCGTCGTCAATCGCGAAGGAAATTGGCAGTTCCCTGAAAGACGTACTTGCCAACGGAAAACTGATCGAGCTGCAACGGTTTTCTGAAGGAGAAAAGCACATCGTCCCGTTCTCTGAAATTACGTTTCTTCCCGTTGTATCTGATCCGGGAAAAATTCTGTGCGTGGGCATCAACTACCTCTCTCACGTTAAAGAAACCGGAAGAGAAATACCCAAGTACCCGATGTTCTTCACTCGTTTTGCGGATTCGCAAATCGGCCATGAGCAAGCAATGATCCGTCCCTTTGCGTCAGATAAATTTGATTTTGAGGGTGAGCTGGCAGTTGTAATCGGGAAAAAAGCGCGGCACGTAAAAGCTGCCGATGCAGTCGAGCATGTGGCCGGCTACGCCTGCTATAACGACGGCAGCATCCGTGACTGGCAGAAGCACACCATCCAGTTCATCCCAGGTAAAAATTTCCCGAAAACAGGCGGCTTTGGCCCCTGGCTTGTCACCGCAGACGAAGTCGGCGACCCCTCACAACTTCAATTGACAACCAGATTGAACGGACAAGTCGTCCAGGAGGCAAAAACCGACGACCTTATTTTCTCCATTCCTGCCCTCATTGAATACTGCTCCACCTTCACGGAGTTGAATCCGGGCGACGTGATCATTACGGGCACGACCGGTGGTGTAGGCGCCTTCAGAGAACCTCCGCTTTGGATGAAAGAAGGTGATGTGGTTGAGGTGGAAATCTCTCGCATCGGAATTCTTCGAAACACTATTTCTGACGAAAAGACAGCAAACTGAAAATCGTATTCCTAGTCGGCATACCTCTTTTGCAAATGGCCATTGAGGTATGCGGCAGAAAAGACAGTCAACATGAACATTGAGACAATCAAGACCGCAGTGCTCGTCATCGGCGCCGGACCAACAGGGCTGACGCTTGCCAATATTCTCGGCCAAGGAGGAGTAAGGACTGTCGTAATTGATCGCAAGGAAAGTACAGTCGGAGAACCCCGGGCGGTATCCATCGACGACGAGTCCTTGCGCACCATGCAGGCGATTGACCTGGTAAAAGACGTCCTCAAGAATGTTGTGACAGGTTATGGCGTTCACTATCTGACCAAGCCGGGGGGACGATGTTTTGCCAAGGTCGAACCCACTGCCAGCGAATATGGATATCCTCGTCGCAATGCGTTCCGGCAACCGCTCTTCGAAGCGACCTTGCGTGAAGGCCTGGATCGATTCCCTTCCGTCACGACTCATTTTGGCCATACCTTGCAAAGCTTCGTGCAACACGAAGACGGCGTCATCGCCACCGTGATCAAGGCTGACGGCAGTACTGCATGCATCCACGCAGATTACCTCGTAGGAACCGATGGAGGGCGGAGCACGGTACGCGAGCTGCTAAACGTCCCGATGTCCGGCTCAACCTTCAAGTCTCGATGGCTCGTGATCGATACCGAAAATGATGACGACACTTTTTGGCAGACCAGGGTTTACTGCGATGCAAAGCGTCCCGTGGTCGATGTGCCAGGGCCTCACCATACCCGACGCTACGAGATACTCATTCATCCGCACGAAGATGCAGAGCATGCAATGACACCAGAGCGTGTTACCGAACTGCTTCGTCCTTTCCGCAACGGTCGTCCCACAGATATTGTCCGCAAAGTTGTCTATACGTTTCACGCCCGCATGGCAGACAAATGGCGAGAAAACAGGGTTTTTCTTGCCGGCGACGCTGCACATCTGACTCCTCCGTATGCAGGACAAGGTCTCAATAGCGGTATTCGGGACGCCCACAATCTAGGCTGGAAGCTGGTTGCCTTGCACAATGGGATTCTGACGAATTTGGCGCTTGATTCGTATGAAACAGAGCGCCGCCCACATGCATGGTCTCTGATCAAACTGGCGCTCAACCTGGGTTTCGTGATGGCTCCGAAAACACGCTTGCATGCATGGATTGCACAGACTTTCTTTACTCTGAGTGCCTATGTCCCGCCGGTCCGGGACTATTTCCTTCAAATGAAATTCAAGCCCAAGCCGCAATATGCCAATGGTTTGCTGGGCCCGGACCTGACATCCGGCATGCGAGGCCACATGTTCTCTCAACCGACCGTACTGTTGACCGACGGTCGGGAAACGCTGCTGGACGATGTGATCGGCCACAGGTTTGCCCTGATCAGCTACGGTAGCGTTCCTACGTTAAAACATCCGCTTTGGCGTACGACGAATGCAATCCGCATTGCCATTTTGCCCTCTGGATCGGATGCCCAGGCATCAGAAAAAACGGACTCTGTCATCGTGATCGACAAGAATGATCGCCTGCGTACATTCTTTGAAAAGAACAAGGATCACATCGCTTTTCTACGCCCGGATCGCTACGTCGCCGGACTTTTCACGTCTTCCACGGAAGAAATTTTTGCCGACGATTTTTCAGCAACATTGGATAGTGGCGTAACCGTCGAATGGAATGAACGGACGGCCTATTCCACGGTACAAGAAAGGGTGACATTATGATTGACCGCCTCCAGACATCGACGCCTGCATTTTTGCATCACCTCCACATCAGCAGTGAAAATCCTGCGGCGCTCGCGACGTTCTATCGGACACAATTCAATCTTGAACAAATTGACAAAACGGAAGACCGACATGTACTGCTCGGGGGGGCACGGTCGGTCATCATCAGCAAAGGCTCGCCGGCAAGCCTTTCCTGTGCGGGCTTTGCAATGCGCAACAGTGACGACGTATCGGCATTGCGCAGGAAAATTTCTGCGGAGGGACTCTCTCCGCTGGATGCAGAAAATCCCCTCTATCAACCAGGCGCATTTGAAGTTTTCGATCCGCAAGGCCGTCGGGTTTCTTTCGGAGTTCCGAGACATCTTCGCAGTACCGACCCGGCTCCCGCTCGCCTTCAACATACCGTATTTCAAACGACCGAGCTGGAACAGGTTGTCAGGTTCTATACCGAGAGAATCGGCTTTACGATCTCGGACGAGGTTGTCGACGAAGATGGTACGATTATGGTCGTCTTTATGCGCTCAGACGATGAACACCATTCGATGGCATTTTTCCGTGGCTCCAGAAATGAATGGGATCACCATTGCTACGAAACAAATGAGTGGAATGACATTCGTGACTGGGGGGATAAATTTGCGAAACAACGCATTCCCATTTTCTTCGGTCCCGGTCGCCATGGCCCCGGTAACAATCTGTTTTTCATGGTGACCGATCCGGATGGCAACCGGCTTGAGTTTTCTGCCGAGCTACAATTGGTGGAACCTCAGACTCTGCCCGGCGTTTGGCCTCACGGAGAATACACGCTCAATTCTTGGGGGCGTGCCTGGATTCGCAGCTGAGTGGTGTCGAATTCGACTATTTTGAAAGTAGAGCAAGGATTTTATTTAAATGGGAGCAACCGATCGATCGTTGAGCTTGCTACGGCTGTTCACACTGGAACAGCCCTCCTGGACCGCTGAACAGGTAAGTTCAAAGCTGCAAGTTTCCATTAGCACGGCCTATCGCTATCTACTTGCATTGGAGGAAATCGGCTTGATTGCGGCTGTCACAACAGGCCGCTATGTTCTGGGTCCGGCAATTATCCAATTGGATCGCCAAATTCAATTGACCGATCCGTTGTTGACCGCGGCACGTCCGATCATGAACGACCTGGTCGCCTACGCGCCCAAAGGTTCGGTCGTTCTGCTTTGTCGCTCTTTCAGCGACAAGGTCCTCTGCATCCATCAAGTAGTCGGCGACTCCTCGCCCCCGGAAGTCAGCTATGACCGGGGCCGACCGATGCCGTTGTTTCGGGGGGCGACCTCAAAGGTCATCCTCGCCGGCTTGCCTGCTCGAAAACTGAAATCTCTCTATGCGGACAATACTCCGGCGATATCTCAAGCCGGCCTGGGAGAATCGTGGGACGCCTTCAAAAGCAAAATGTCGTCATTACGGAAAATGGGACACGATGTTACGCATGGTGAGCTTGACGCCGGACGCATTGGAATTAGTGTGCCGGTACTCAACGAAGAACGCCAGGCCACAGGGAGCATCAGTTACGTGGTTACTGATGATATTGACGCGCGCCTGATACCCCGGCTGATCAGCCTGCTCAAAACCGGATCGCAGGAAATAGAACTGACGCTGACCAAGCAAAAAGATGAGTGATTTTTGTCGCGTGAGCAGCCAGCGAATGCATCATCGAGTATAAAAAAATTGGGGGCGTTACACATCACGTGTTACACATCACGTGTAACGCCCCCAATTTCTCAAACTTCCTCCATTACCGCTCATTTCCTTTACTGTAGCCGTAGCCCTTGAGATCATTATCCAACCGCCCGATCAGTCCGCTGACGTCCGTTGATGTCAGTGCGCTGCCGTAGACATAGAAATCTGGTCGGACCAACATTGCTTTCATGCTTTGGGAATCCATGAATGAACTGAACTTGCCGTCCAGATCCACGATGGCATGTCCGACGCTGTCGTCTTCCTTCGAAAGATGGACCGCGACGCCCCCAAGGGAATGGAGCTTCTCCAGATCATTCTTTGATATTGCGGAAAACAGTTCCGCATCACGGACGACGAGCGCAAAGGCCTGGCCAAGAAGATCGTCATAGCGTCCGACCACACCCAGGTGCCGTACCGTTCCATGCGGACCAAGAAGTCCTGCGCCGGGACGAATGGCGCCAGAAATATCTTTATCAAGCAAGCCGGCTATCAACGATGGAAACGGCGGTGGTGGTGTTACCGTCTTGTCAAAGAATGATTTATCGCGGCGAGCAGCAGCTTCCGGATCGGGCACGCAAATCACCTTGCCGAGATACATCGACAAATCGACGATGTCGCTGGCATGGGGACGGCGTTCAGTCTCGTACGTGTCAAGCAATCCCTCATCCGCCTGACCGGACAAGACCAAATGCAACTTCCAGGCCAAATTCCAATCGTCACGCAAGCCCGCACACATGCCTTGCCCCATGAACGGCGGCATAACGTGCGCCGCGTCCCCCGCAATCAACAGGCGTTTGTTGCGCCAGTTTTTTGCGATCAGCGAGCGGAAGGTGTAAACCTTATGACGGACAATGACCGCCTGATCAGGTTTTACCCACGGCTCCAGGAGCTTCCAGGCCATCTCCTCACTTTCAAGCTGCTCCCGGGCCTCTCCCGGCATGCGCATGAATTCCCATCGACGATAATATTTACCATCGCGCACACCGGCAGGGACGATAGTTGTAGGGCGTGCAGGATTGCAATATTGGGCGGCTGCCGGCACGTCGAGAGTGACGCCGTCATTGGGCATTAAATCGATTACCAACCAGTCCGCCTCAAAACCGCGATCCTCTTGTTGCGAGCCGATGACAGCTCTCACCTTGCTGTTGGCGCCATCTGCCCCAATCAAATAACGTCCGCGCACAATCCGCGTTGCGCCGGTTTCCACATTTTTTACCACCACTTCCGCGTACTCGTCGGTCTGACTGATCTCCATGACCTCCGAACCCAGATTGACGTCAATGTTCTCGTATTGACGAACCGCTTTGTCGAACATGGCCTCCATCGTGGGTTGATGAACGAAATGAACCTCCGGCCCACCGGAAATAGACTCTGCAGCCCAATCAATTGAAAGCAATTCCTTCCATTCTGCGTTAAACCATTTATAGAGCGGTGCAGGATGGCTGACCTCAGGCAATTCGTCACGCAAGCCGATTGCGCTGAGGACACGATAGATTTCATGATCGATACATACTGCGCGCGGAAGAGGAAATCGCTCCGTCCAACGCTCGAACACTGCTACGGAATGCCCTTGTCGCGCCAGCATGATTGCCAGAATTTCGCTGACAGGTCCGTAGCCGACCTGGATGACGTCATAGATTACTTCGTCTTTCATATTCATTCACTGCCTCCGTTTTGCTCTTCAGTACCGAACTTCATACTGGTTTGAGTTCATAGTTTTTAGTAAAGTCGTCCGGCGGCACTTCCCCCCAGACATAAAGCGCATCTTCCGCGGGATAGTCGCCGGCCGGCCAATCCGAATCGGCAGCGATATGGTCGATATCAAAGGAATATTCGCAATAGCTTCCCCAGGGATCTCGCACATAGCGGAAGTAATTGGAACCCAGTACATGGCGTCCCAGCCCCCAGCCGCGTTCATAGCCGGCGACTGCCATCTGCTGGCTGCCCAGACCAACGTCATCAAATGAAGTGACGTCCCAGCTGCTGTGATGCAGACCCGGACCACCACCTCCGGCCAATGCAATCAGGTGATGATCGCTTCCGTGGGCCCCATGCATGAAAGCGATGATGGAACCGGAACGATCGGAGAGCCTCAGTCCAAGCACGTCGATGTAGAAGCGGGCAGCAGCATCCACATCGGCGGTAAACGTCAGAATATGCGACAAGCGATTTGGCCGGACCTGGCGGGTTTCACTACGGCGCGGGGCGCGCCCGTGGTCGCTTGCTTCCGGAGCGAAGACGCGTGGAGATTTCCTGTCCGGCGTGCATTTCTCGCTGACCATGAGTTGCTGAGCAACGCCATCCGGCCCCTGGAACCAGATCCCCTCCGCGGGCGCACCGGGAGGGTTTTCAACTATCGGGATATTCTTCTTTCCCAACTGCTCGACGAAAGCGCGCTGGTCGTCCTCATATATGCCCCAACTGATCCATAGGAGCCGCTTCTCATCCCCCTGGAATATCCTGGCCCAACGATGGGGATGCCCGTAGCTATATAGAGCCAGATAGTTTTCCTCACGCCGCACATCCAGGCCGAAATCTCCATAGAAACTCTGCGCGAGTTGCAAATCCGGAACACTAAAGACGAATTCATTGATGGAGTGCACGCCGAGAACGTCCGGCCGACGTGCGCACGCCGTCTCTGCCAGTGCAGAAACCGATGCATTTATAGTCATGTCTCGCTCCTTGTCCTTCTTGAATACCTGTTGCTGCTTTTGCAGACTTGTGAAGAGGCTGCTTTTTTCAGACAACCAATTGGGTCTGGCTTCCAAGCTGGTCGATGCGAAGTGAAACCACATCTCCCTTTTTAAGAAACTGGGCCGGCTTCATTCCAAGACCGACACCCGCTGGAGTACCGGTGATAACAACGTCTCCCGGCAATAGCGTCATGAACTGACTCAGGTATGAAACAATTTCCGCCACCGGAAAAATCATGTCAGCGGTATTGCTGCTTTGCTTCACCACGCCATTGACGCTCAATTCCATACTGAGGATTTGCGGGTCAGGAATCTCATCGGCTGTCGTCAACCAAGGACCGATAGGTCCGAAGGAATCGAAGCTCTTGCCTTTTCCCCATTGACCATTGCGCTTGATCTGCCAGTGCCGCTCAGAGATGTCGTTTGCAAGCACATATCCTGCTACGTGCTCCAATGCCTTCTCGCGCGTGACTTTGCGAGCCAGCGTACCGATAACGAAACCGAGTTCCACTTCCCAGTCGAGTTCTTCTGAACCCTCCGGCATGACGATGTCGTCATTAGCGCCGCTCATCGATGTCAATGCCTTCGTAAACACCACCGGCTCAGCGGGAATGGGCAGACCGGATTCTTCCGCATGTTTCCTGTAGTTGAGACCGATTGCAATGAACTGCCGGCCTCCCGAAAATGGAATGCCAAATCTCGGCTGGTCAATGACAAGCGGCATTTTCTCCAAATCAATAGCCGCCAATGCCGCCAACCGCTGCGGCGCCAACCACTCGGGTGTCAGCTCGGAAATCAACAGTGACAAATCGCGGACTTGTCCACTTTTATCCAGGGCGCCTACTTTTTCTTGCCCAAGCGGGCCATAACGAAGCAATTTCATTTACGTCTCCAATTCAAATTGACACATATGTCAATTTGAAGATTACGTAATAATGACACTTATGTCAATTTGAAATAGGTGGTGCTTTGGATATTTATTTCTGAAAAATTTTCGGAGAAAATGCGCGACATGCGAGTTACCGCCGGAGAATTTCAGGTACGCTTCCGCTCTATGGAAAATTCAACAGAGAACATGATTGGAAACCATCGCACGAGAGTTGGAATCGAGCGTAGAGAGAAAACGCGAATACGCTTGCTCCAAAGTGCCGTCGGGGTCTTTGCCGAGA
>NZ_AJHH01000100.1 GCF_000256565.1 Herbaspirillum lusitanum P6-12
CGTCATCGAAGATTTCATTGCTGCAGCCGGTGTGGCCAGAGGTACGTTTTACAATTACTTCAAAACGACAAGCGAGTTGCTTGCCGCCGTAGCGGGTGAATTGAGCGACGAAGTGCTCGACGTGGTCGATCCTATCGTTTTGCAATTCGATGACCCGGCCATGCGTATCTGTGCGGGTACGAAGCTATATGTCGATATCGCCACCCGATACCCGACCTGGGGGACATTTCTGACGCGTATTGGATCTCGGCATGCGGTGCGAGGAAAATTGCTGGATGTCTATCTGACACGCGACGTAGAGTTGGGGATAGCAACAAGTCGCCTCACGGTGAGCAACGCGCTTGTCACGCGAGACATCATTCTGGGATCTATTTTCTTTGGTATTGAGACAGTACTCACGGAACCTAGCCATGTGCATCACATAGAGGAAATGCTGTACACCGTCCTGCGAGGAATGGGACTCAAGGAGAGGGAAGCGCACAAGATTGCCTTCTCCTCCCTCCCTCATGCAGGCATGGTATCGGGGCCAATCTTTTCGGCGCTTTTATCCGCTCCGGTCGACACCGGGGAAAAGAAAACTACAAAGAGAACAAGAAAATCGTGATTGCAAAACCGAATGTCAAGCCGGCCCTCGCAACCGGCCTGACGCCCGTCTTCCATCTGCGCCTATGGATATAGTGCCGGAGAGCTGGATGCAGTGAGCCATTGCCATTCGGTGAAATCTTCCCAGCTTGACAGACTGCCAAATCGAGAACCATTTCCTGACTGCCCCATCCCTCCCATGGGCGCCTGAGGCAAATCCACGATTGTTTGATCGTTGATATGAATCATCCCCACGCGAAGACGACGTGCCAGGCGCAAACCTCTGCCGATGTCGCCAGTCTGAATTGCAGCAGCCAAACCATACGGTGTGGCTGCTGCCAGCTCCAACGCGTGCTCATCATCCTCCGCGACAATGATCGGTGCCACAGGCGCGAATATTTCATCATCAAATGCCGCCATGCCGGGCGTCACTCCCGTCAGTACGGTCGGCTCATAAAACAGTGCGTTATATTTTCCTCCGGTCGCGATTTCTGCACCTGCAGCAATCGAACGCGTGACAATATCGTGCGCCCTGTCACGCTGACGGCTATTGATTAACGGACCAAGAGCGACATCCGATAGTTCAGGATCTCCAACTGCCAAAGACCGAGCTTTCTGCACGAGTAGCTCCACGTATTGATCTGCAATGGCACGACTCACAATGTGCCGACTGGTTGCCATGCAGATCTGTCCCTGATGATGGAAAGATCCGAAAGCGCCTGCTGCGACCGCCTTCTTTATATCGCAGTCGTCCAGCACCAGCATCGGACTGTTCCCGCCCAACTCCAAGGCGACTCTTTTCAGATTTCGACCGGCCAATTCTCCGACACGTCGCCCGACATGCGTCGAACCGGTGAAGGTGATCATTCTCACCCCCGGGGCCTCGACCAGCGCTTCACCGACCTCTGCACCGCCGGGGGTCATGCAGAACACCCCTTCCGGCAGTCCTGCCATTTCGAACAATCTCGCCAATGCAATTCCACCACTGACTGACGTATGTGGATCTGGTTTCAAGACCACTGCATTTCCCAAAACCAGTGCTGGAGCGACGGATCGCATTGCCAATAACAAAGGCACGTTCCACGGAGTAATGACACCCACTATGCCAATTGGCAGGCGACGGGAAAAACTGAGGCGATCCGGATCTGGGGAAGAGATGACCTGCCCTTCCGAATGGGTGATCAGTCCTGCCGCGTGATGCAACTCATCAACGGCAGACTGGATCTCAAATGCTGCCTTGGGACGAATGCTGCCACCTTCTCTTACTAGCCAGCCTGCCAATTCCTCGCTGTGCAGTGCCAACAGTTCTGCCGCCCGACGCATTACCTCCGCCCTTGCGGCGATGGGTTGCCGCGCCCAATTCAGCTGCGCTTTCCCGGCGACCGCTATTGCTTGCGCCAGCTCGCTCTTGCTGGTCGTCCCAAGATGCGCCAACAACTTTCCTGTCGAAGGAGAGCAGCTTTCAAATCGATTGGACGCAGGGCGCCATTTCCCATCGTAGAAACATCCCTCCCAAGCCCTTGGCTCGAGGAATGCCGTTACAGCGCTGTCTTGTTGTGGTCCCATGCTTACCGACTCCATAATTTTCAACTTCCGGCTAGATTTTTTATCGCGTGCCAACTATCCATCGATGCGCAGGATTGGTTTGATTGCATGGCCGCTCTTGCTGTCAGCAATGGCGCTCTGAATCTCATCAAATGAATAAAACCGCACCAGCTTGTCGAACGGAAATTCTCCGTTCATAAACCAGTCGACCATCGCAGGAATGAATGTGCCTGGATCATGAGTTTCACCCTCAATGATTCCTCGGACACTACGGCCATTCAACAATTGAAATGGGTAGATACGAATTGCCGTAGCTGGATCGACACCAGCCAGGAGACCGCAACTCCCGCAAGGGGCGAGACAAGCGACCGCTTGCTCCATCGCCTGCACAACGCCGCTGGTATCCAGAGAAAAATTGACGCCGCCATTTGATAACAGGAGAATTTCTTTCAGCGCGTCCGAGTTCCTGGCATCAATCACATTTGTCGCGCCTAGTTCCAACGCCAGCGTCAGCCTGGATTCAACGACATCGACCACGATTATCTGTTTGGCCCCCGCCCTTTTGGCGGCCATTACCGCGCTCAATCCAACCGCACCCGCGCCGAATACGGCAAAGCTGCTGTCGCGCTCCACTTTCAATGCGTTCAGAACTGCGCCTGCTCCCGTCTGAAGTCCGCACGCAAGCGGACCAAGCATTTCCAAAGGCGCATCTTTTCTCACCTTGATGACGTTGCGCTCCGTACACAATGCGTAAGATGCAAAAGACGACTGCCCAAAGAAACTGCCATGGATCATCATTCCGTTTTGGGACAAAGGCGAGGTTCCGTCCGGCCTTGAGCCACCAAAATTCATGGGTCCGACATTGTGGCAATTTGCGAATTTATGCTCTTCACAAGTGGAGCATCCGCCGCAATAGTCATATGTCACAACAACATGGTCGCCTGCGCTTACCCCCGTCACCGACTCTCCTACAGCCTCGACAACGCCGGCGCCTTCATGTCCCAACACAATCGGAAATGGCACCGGAAGCACTCCCTCCAGAGCGGAGACGTCGGTGTGACATAAGCCGACGGCAACAAGCCGAACCAGAATTTCGGTATGGCGAGGTGCATCCAGATCGACTGACTCGATCCCGATTTTTTTGTCTCCCCTTGCAACTGCGGCGCGAATTTTCATGATTTTCTTCAAAAAATTAGGCGGTTACTTTTTTTTCCGTCGTTGAATCTGACGTTATCTCACTACCCGAAAGGCTCTTGACCGTATCCAACTTGCCGTTTTTGAAGGCAGTTGGCGGTAGCAGAAAATACGCCAGTGCCGGCAATAGAATGAGCGCCCCAAGCATGTTCCACAAAAACATGAACGCCAGAAGAATCCCCATATCCGCCTGAAACTTGATCGGTGAGAACGCCCATGTCGCAACCCCCGCGGCGAGTGTCACGCCGGTCAGCATCACAACTTTTCCTGTAAAGGTGAGAGCGTCGTAATAGGCCTCAGACAGGCTTTTCCCTTCGCGCATCTTGGTGAGCGTAATGCTCATCACATACAGCGCATAGTCGATTCCGATGCCTACGCCCAGCGCGATAACAGGAAGCGTGGCCACTTTGACGCCCATGTTCAGCTTGACCATCAAGGCTTCGCAGAGAATCGAGGTGAGCACCAGAGGCAGCACCGCACAGACAACTGCCCGCCAGGAACGAAACGTCAGCAGGCATAGAATGATGACCGCCCCGTACACCCACAACAACATCTCATGACTGGCTTTCTTCACCACAATGTTGGTCGCCGCTTCAATGCCTGCAGGACCGGCAGCCAACAGAAATTGCGCTCTCTCCGAATTGTTGGCGGCAGAAAACTCGTTGACGGCGTCGTTAACACGAGTCAGGGTCTCCGCTTTGTGGTCTCGCAAGAAGGCATACACTGTCAGCAGATTGCAGCTGCCGTTATACAAGCCGCGCGGAGCTCCTGACGTCACCATGTTCAGCGTCGCCTGGCTTTTTACCAGATCGAACCATTTGGGATTCCCTTCATTCAGACCGACCAGAACCCGGCGGTTCAATCCTGCCAACGACACGGTTGAATCGACGCCATTGAGCTGACGCAATTTCCATTCGAGCGCATCGACTTTCATCAAGGTGTCGTAGGACGCACATTCCGCATCCGGCGTCTTGACCATGACGGCATACACATCGCTGCCTGCGGCGTAGTAGCGATTGATGAACGCGTTATCCTTGTTGTAACGCGATTCCGCCCTTAGCTCCGGCGCTCCGGGATCGAGATCGCCGACCTGGAGATCCAGGCTGACGATAAATCCCCCCACCGCCATCAACGTCGCCGCCACAACCGTGATACTTGCCCACTTGCGCCGGGTGAACAGATCGAAGAAGCGCCAGGCAGGATGTTTTTCTGCAGGAGAGGAATACTCCAACTCCCCGGCGATACTCCGCCGCGCCGCTTTCTGTCCGACCCCTACGTATGACAGAAAGATCGGAAGCATGATGAGATTGGTAAACACCAGAACTGCGACCCCGATACTGGCAATCGCCGCCAGATCCTGGATAACCTTGATCTCGATCACCTTCAATACCGCAAAGCCGACGGCGTCGCACAGCAGCGCAGTCAAGCCCGCCAGGAACAAACGGCGGAACGTGTATCGGGCCGCCACGACTCTGTGCGTTCCGCGTCCGATATCCTGGAGAATCCCATTCATTTTTTGAGCGCCATGGCTCATGCCAATGGCAAATACCAGGAAAGGAACCAGGATCGAATACGGATCAAGCTGAAAGCCTGCCAGCGGCAGTATTCCGAGTTGCCATACGACGGCCACCATTGAACTGACCACGACGAGCAGCGTGCTTCGAAGGCAGCGCGTGTACCAGTACAACATGAGCGCGGTAACCAGGATGGCGAAAACGAAGAAGAACAACATCTGCTGCAGGCCGGAGATCAGATTCCCGACGACTTGCGCAAAACCCGTGATGTGCAAGGTGATGTCGCTGGTCTCATACTTCGCCCGCAGTTCCTCCAGGCGTCCCGAAAATTCTGCATAGTCGAGGGGCTTTCCGGTTGCACTATCGTTATCCAGCAGTGGCACGTAGATGATGCTGGACTTTGCATCCAGTGCGACCAATTGTCCGATTTCTCCTGATCTTTCAATATTCAACTGCACCTGGGTAAGGCTTTGCGGGGAACCGTTGTAGTTATTCGGTATAACGGGGCCACCTTCCATGCCGTCTTCGGTTACCCCAACCCATTGGGTCGATGGCGTCCAAAGGGATCGCATATTCGTTCTCTCGACGCCAGGCAGCAAAAAGACTTCGTCATTGATTTTTTGCAGTGTCTCCAGATACTCCGGACTATAGATTGTCCCTTTCTTCGTCGCCACCGCAATACGCACCGCATTGCCCAAACCGGCCAGGTCAGATTTGTATTTGAGGAAATTGACGACATAAGGATGCGAAGTCGGAATCATCTTTTCAAAATTTGCGTTCAACGACAAATTTGGAATCTGCGTTCCGAGTACCAGAGTCACCAACAGACAGATCAGCAAGACAATTGCACGATGATTGAACAGCAGCCTTTCGACGCGTGTGCCGGATTGGCGGTCGAAATCTTTTAAATCACGAACAATCGGCTGCCCGTCTTCGTTTTTCTTTGCCGGCGTCATCATTTGCTATTTCCTGTGTTGACGTTTGTCTTTTTTTCCAAACGCGTCATTCCTCGAAAACCCGCACCGACAATGCTACCGTCGCTGACTTGAAGTATCGAATTGAGAGAAGGCGCCGGGGAGAAATCGCTGTAAAGAGAAATGGATCTGCCGTTATCGCTGCTGATCCAGAGATGTCCGGCCTGATCCATCGCAATCAACCGACCATCGCTGATGACCTGGGTCGCGTTGTACGAAATATTCTGTCCGCCTTGGGTTTTTCGGAATTCCAATACTCCGGGATCTGCGTAAAACATGTTCCCCTTCAGGCCCGCAACAACAATCGTTCCAGACGGAAGCACCGACGCTGCAAAAAGACTTCCCTTATAGGGGAGCTCCGGTGACAGGAAACTTTTACCTGCGTCATTTGAAATCGCCAGGAATCCGCGCTCCCCCGCAATAACAAGGCGTCCTCCGGATGCCTTGATGGAGTAAAGATGCGATCCTTCATCATTGTTGAGAAGTTGCATGAACGGCTGCCATGTCGCGCCCCCATCTTCCGTTTTTAACGCAAGACCAAACGCCCCCACCACGAAACCGCTTCGGTCGTTAATGAAAAAAACGTCTAGAAATGGTTTGTCCGCGCCATCCGCCATGAATTGCCTGGCAGCGCTTGAAAGGCTCTTTGCAACCGGGCTGCCGGCATTGGCCAGCGCATATTTTTCGGAGAACTCGAGTATCAATTTCGCTGCCTGATCTCCGTCCAGCTGCTTGCGCCAACTGCCGCCGCCATCTTCGCTATGCAATATCACGCCAGCATGGCCGACAGCCCAACCGTTGCGCGCATTCGGAAACTGAACGGCGGTCAATGTCACGCTGGTCGGCACGGTTGCCTGCGCCCAGGCTTTCCCGCCATCGTCGGATAACAGCACGACGCCGCGCTCGCCCACCGCCACAATTCTCTTGCCTGCGAAGGCTTCCCCTATCATCACTGAGCGTGATGCCGTGTTTGACTTGAGCGCCGGCCGTTCTGCCACCGCCCCCAAAACGCCCGACTCCCCTTGCGCCGCAAAACCGGGGCCGGAACAGAGCAGTGTCGCCACAGCGACGACTGGTATTGAAAAGAATCTTGAAATTCGTGTCATTTTTATCTCATTCGGGCAGCCACACGATGTGACTGCCCCAACAGTTTTACCGAAGGCCGTCACCCGTCATTGCTTCAGGCCGGAAAACCATATCCGGCTGAACAGGAACAAATTTATTCTGTTCGCCCTTCTCATTGACGATGTTATCCACATAGCCGCCACCAGTAAGCAGATCGTAAAAGCCGAACGTCAAATCAACTGTTCCAGGCAAGTCGGGCATGGCAATCGGCAGCAAGAAGGAAGTTTTCCATAATTGACCTTTTGCATCCCAACGATCTGCCAGGACGGCATTCCATGAGTCTTCATCAACGTAGTAGCGACCTTTCGGTGCAATATGCCGTTGGCCCGCAGCCACATTTGCTTCCACGACCCAGACCCGATGCAACTCCCAACGGACATGATTTGGATTCAGATGATGCGCGCTGATAAGTTCTTCGTCTTTGGCTGGCGCCAATGACCGATTGGTATTGTAGGGAATGTAAATTTCCTTTTTCCCGATCAGCTTCCAGTCAAAGCGCTGCATGCCGCCGGTCCACACTTGTTGCTCATCGAAATTCATCACACCTGCCGAAGCCGGCTGCGGGGTATCACAACATGCGTGAGGCAACAGACGGACGCGACGCTGTCCCGTCAGATAGACCCAGGACTGCGATTTGCTGTCGTCCAGGTTGAGACGTCCTGTGACCGCCTCGCCGGCACGAATGGCCGGCCCGACATTCTTCACCTGAATCTTGAAATAGATTCCGTCGAATTTTTCGGGAGCTCCACTCTTGAAGTAGTAAGGCATCTGCAAATCCACCCGACTGTCTGCGGTCAGCACCAGCTTCCCGTCGCCGTAGATCTGGCGCCGGTTTGTGGTCCAGTGCCAGGCTTCCCCGCGCCAACGCAGAATGTGATTCCACATCACTTCCAATCCGGATTTTGGAATCGGAAAGGGAATGCCGCCAAAAGCGCCGTCTGGCTGAGGGCCGGAACCTCCGTCCACCAACTTGGCTCGCGTGGCGTTCTTGAAGATATTGTCGTACACGTACTGTGGTGCAGCTGCGGTACGATGAGTAGGGTAGACATCCAGACGATACGTTTCAGGATACTTCTTCAGCATGGCCTTCACGCCATCGGTCAGCTTGTCGGCATACTGGTCCATATTCTTGGACGTGATCGTCAGAACCGGCTTCTCACCTGGAAACGGGTCTGCCCGCTTGCCACCGTTCACAAAGCCCGGGGTAGCCGTCGTCAGTCCTCCGCTCCACGCCGGGATGGAGCCGTCTTTATTGGCAGCTTTTTCCCCTCCCATCGGGTTCAGAGTAGTCTTCAATTGGGCCGCCTCGTCGGCAGACACTACCGCGCCGGCCGGCAAACTCACGACAGCCGCAGCCAACATCGCCGTCTGGGCGCACAGGTGCTTCAGTTTCATCTTATGGTCTCCAAAAATTAGAATGTTGCGCGTGCCGTAAAGGAAATGAAGTCGCGATCGCGCAGCGACTGCTTGAACGAATTCAGGTTTGCGGATGGATTGTTTGGATCGGGATAGAGCGCAGTGTCCTGCGAACCAAAGAAGTGGGTGTAGTTCAGACCGAAGCGCCACATGTCCTGATATGTTCCGTTGATACCGATGCTCAGGTCGCCCCCTTTGTCCGGTCCGAAACTGCTCACGACAGAGGACCTGCCTTTAGGGAAGTAGCCAATGCCAAACGGAATGGAAACATCCAGACCAGGAGCGACCTGGCGATAGAAGGGCTCATAAGTCATTCTCATACCCCATGCATCACGTGTTGCACCTGGATCCAGAGCAGCAGCATTTTTTGTAATGCTGGTCCGCCGATTCCAGGCCACTTCCCCGACTAACGTCGACTCGTTGGCGATGAAGTTGGGACTCAAGGTGTAAATGCCGGATACTTGCGCGTGAGCCGAATTACCTACTGCATAGGCCGCGTTGCTGTTGTTGTCTGCCGTGGCCGCCGCAACCAAAGGCGGAGAAACGAGAGGCGTGTTGCGCCGAACAGAAATTTCACCGGCCAGATTCAACGATGAAATCGTCGTGCTGGCGCTGATGCCGTACGCCTGAATTCCTTCTGCGTAGACCAGGGAGTACGTACCGATCTGACCGGTCAGAGGATTGAATCCTCCCGGCCGCAGATAGACGGTCGGTGTCTTCGCGTGGTAACGCGTGGCGTAGAAGCCCAGGTCAATGCCGCTACCCTCGGGCGTGTATTTCAGCGATAGACCACCCTGCCCGGAGTTTCGAGCGTTGATGTCCGCACCGCGGAAGAATGCCGTTCCTGCATTTGACGGGCCGGTCAGAATACGCTCGCCGCCGGCATCCAGGATATCTCCTGTAGAAAAGTAGCTGCCCGACGCCGGAAGACGCGTCTTCTCCCATCGATACTGATAGAACCCGGCGACGGTGACATTTGGATTCAGCTGAATCTGGCCCGATGCCTGTCCCACTGGACGGATGAGTTCCTTGAATTGCGTGCTGGGCACTGATTGCGCTTTGACCACGTCGATTGGGGCCATGCCTCCCGCGATACCGTTGGCGCCAAAGAACAGGCTTTCACCCCAAATCAGCGCGTGCCGACCAAGGCGAAAGCTCTCCTGCGTTTCACCGATATTTGCCTTGCCGAAAACAAAGGCATCCAGCAATTCAGCCTTTTGGCCATGCAGGTCGCGGGTGGCCTGCGTGAAAGAATTGCCACTGGAAGAAACCGAATTGACCGTCGAGGGCGAGTTATTGTCATTGCGGCTCGTGTAGACGCTGTCATACCAGGCTGCCCCGCTGATGCGGGCGCCGACATCCTTGTACATCACATCGAGCTCGCTCAGCAGATCGACCCGATTCGAAATCAAGCCGCGACCGAAATTGCGATCACCGTCGTCGTAGTTTGAACGACCGACCAATGCTCCTGAAGGATTCTGCGTACGCCATGCCGCGCTGTACTTCACGGTGTTATCCCAGCGTACTTTCAGATCCTCATTTCCCAAATCGATTTCAGCAGCGTTTGCATACATCGTCACAAACAGCGACGCCACCGCCATCGCTACCGGCCGCACACCCGACTTACGATTGATAAAGCGAAACGCTCCCCGCTTACGATCGAGCTTCATTTTGTCTCCTCCTGTTGGCACATCGAATAGTTAAGTACGCGCCTTTGACGGCGCTTGTTCTTACGCTCTTAAGGCGCTTGAAAATCAACATCGGACGCTGCATCTCGTCCTTAAAACATCATATTTTTTAATTTATAAAAAAA
>NZ_AJHH01000101.1 GCF_000256565.1 Herbaspirillum lusitanum P6-12
ATTTATTTAAAATATAAATATTAAAAGTGCTATGCCCTATAAATTACAGCCAAATAAAATACCCATCAAGCTATGAAAATCCCATATATATCGCCAGCTTCCGCGGCATTTTTCGATTATCGATTTCTTTCCAATCAACAAATATTTGACAGCATTATGTCATTGTGGAACAATTAATACAAGCTGATTAAGAACGAAAAAATCACAAAAATAAACCGACCTTGTTTTAAGCAAAAGACCCACTCCCCGCAGTTGAAGGCACTCCGCCCGACCGAGATCGCGCGGATATGCGGGCGTGGGACATCACACCAATTTGGGAGAATCAGATGCAAGCAAAGACAGTTGAAATATCAAAGGGATTGACGGGATTCTTGGCAGCACCGGATGTGCAGAGCAGCACTGCAATCGTGCTGATTCAAGAAATTTTTGGAGTGAATGCGTACATTCGGTCGCTGGCAAAGGAATATGCAGGCATGGGCTACACGGTACTCGCCCCCGATCTTTTTTGGCGCAGCGCGGCCGGGATTGAATTGGATGCTTCCCGCGCCGAAGATCGTGAACAGGCCATGCAGTTGAACGCGCAGTACAACGATGACGACGGCATGCAGGATCTGCGAAATGCGATCGCCTATCTCAGGCAAGCAATGCCGACTGCGACAAAAATCGGCGCCATTGGTTATTGCCTGGGAGGACGCCTCGCCTACAAACTCGGAAAAGAAAATATGGTTGACGCCGCTGTCGCCTATTACGGCGTCAATATCCAGAAATTTCCAGGCGATCCGAATACGATGTCGCCGACACTCATCCATATCGCCGGAAGCGACCACCTTTGCCCGCCAGAAGCACAGCAGGAAATCGTGGATACCTATAAAGGCGCATCAAGGGTTCACGTTGACATCCACAAAGAGGCTGGGCACGGCTTTGCACGCCCGGGATCGCAACACTACTCCGAGAGCGCAACCAGCCAGGCCAACGCCAGGACGACAGCATTCCTTCAAGAAAACCTGAAGTAAAAGGCCCCGCTCATGAGCCAGCAACGCACACCTGTCGTCGTTCGCGAAGTTCGCCAGGAGACTGGGGACATCAAATCTTTTTTCCTCACCGGAGTTGATGGCGCAGTTTTGCCGCCATTCAAACCGGGGGACCATATAGATATAGAACTGCAGGAAGGGACCGTACGCCAATACTCCCTTTGCAACGGCCCACTGGAAACAGATGCGTATCACATCTCGGTCAAGAAAGAAGCCGCCTCTCGAGGCGGATCGCGCATCCTGCATGAGAATGTGAAAGAAGGCGATGTACTCCATATATCCCCTCCTCGCACCAACTTCCCGTTGACGACAGAAGCGACACGCCATATTTTCATTGCAGGCGGAATCGGGATTACCCCGATCCTGTCCATGCTAAGACATCTGCAGCATGAAAACCGTCCCTGCGAATTGCACTACTTCACGAGAACCGAGCCGGACACTCCATTTCGCGGCGAATTGAAAGCCTCTTTGCAATCGGCCTTGCACACAGGACTGGACGCCGAACGCACCAAGGAGCAACTGGCAAACATCCTGTCGTCCCGGACAGATGGCTCCCACCTCTTTTTTTGCGGACCGGCGCCCTTCATGTCCGCCATCCGAGCACTGGCAAGCAGTCTTGGCTGGCCGGAAGATTCCGTTCACTATGAATATTTCTCCCCTCCGGACACAGCGGCCACCGCCACAGTGGATACTCCGTTCCAGGTATATCTGGCGAAGTCTCAATGTACTTTTGACGTCCCTGCCGGCAAGACCATCCTGGAAGTATTGAGGGCTGGCAAAATCCCTGCCGAAAGTTCCTGCGAGCGAGGGACATGCGGCGCATGCGTGGTAAAGGTATTGGAAGGAACTCCCGAACATCGAGACAGCTTCCTGTCTGATTTTCAGAAAAAATCCGGAAAAAAAATTGCGCTATGCGTATCCCGATCGCAATCTCCGCTGCTGACAATCGACCTGTAGAACAAGCTTTACTGGCCACGAGATACCAGTCAGGAAAATCTGGAAGGAATGGCAAGAGCTGAAACTGATAGCCTGGTAAAACAAGGAAACCTTCGTGTCCACGCATCGCATTGCCACCAGGGCAGAGCGATCCGGACACGTCCGAATGCGGTTAGGACACGGGAACTTGCATGGAAATCCCAAAAGATGGATGATTCTCCCGCGTAGAGATGCGCAATGAAAGAGATGATTGGACGCTCCGTTGAAAGACCAGTGTGTAATTGCCCCTTTCAGTGCACCTCGCAATATAAACAATTTCATTAAGCGACATGTCCGTCAAAAATATGACCAGCGAAATTCACTCTCCTGCAGGACTTCTGTTTACCCAACTCATTCTGGAAACGTTTCGCCTGAATGGCCGACTGCTGGTGATCGGAGACAATCTCACCAAAGATCTGGGACTAACCAGCTCGCGCTGGCAGATACTGGGCGCCATTGTCCAGGCCCAGGCTCCGCTGACCGTTCCCTCCATCGCCCGAAACATGGGACTTCAACGACAGAGCGTGCAACGCACTATCGACGTGCTGCATAAAGAAGGCCTGGTTTTTTTTGAAGACAATCCTCACCATCAGAAAGCCAAACTGGTTACCCTCACCAAAGCCGGCGACGCCATCTACAAGAAGGTGAGCACAATTCAGACTACGTGGTCGAACGAAATGGCAAGCGGACTGGATTTACAAGACCTGGACCGGGTGATTCAAGTGATGCGCGTCCTCAGAGAGCGAATCGATGAAACCTGAAGATCCGAATGGCTCGCCAACCCATCAGCTTTAAAAATGTTTGTTAACAATATTATCTAATTAATAGATAATATCGGCATGAAAAAAATTGATATTCAGCTGCTGTCGATCTTTAATGAAATCTATAAAACTCGCAGCGTCAGCAAAGCAGCGACTGCATGTGATCTAAGCCAACCCTCGATCAGCCTGGGCCTCTCCCGGCTGCGAAAACACTACAACGATCCTCTGTTCGTCCGCACCAGCGGGGGAATGGAGCCTACGCCGTTGGCAGACATCCTGTTTTCCTCGGTCCAGAAAACTCTGGAACAACTGGAATTCACGCTGGGTTATCAAGCCAGCTTTGAGCCGGAGAAGTCAGAACGTACTTTCCGCATCTGCGTTACCGACGTGAGCCAGAATGTCGTGGTCCCCGGATTGATGAATGCGCTCAAGGTATCGGGCCCCCATCTGCGCCTGAGCCTGATTAACGCATCAGACCAGACATCAACGTTGATGAAGACCGGCGAAGTGGATATGGCCATCGGCTTCATCCCGGTGCTTGATTCGGATTTTCGCCAGGAAAGGCTCTTTGATGAAGACTTTGTGTGTATTGCCAGCGCATCCCATCCGCGCATAGGAAAATCACTCACGCTTGCGCACTTCACAAACGAAAATCACCTGATCGTAACCACGTCAGGCACAGGCCACTGGATCGTGAGCAAGACTCTGGACGCCAAACGCATCACCAGAAAAATCGCTCTGGAAGTGGAGAACTTCCTGGGAATAGGCTCGATCATCTCCCAGACAGACCTGATCGCAACCGTGCCTCGACGCTTCGGAGAAAGCCTGGCGCAAACGCACCCCCTGAAGACATATCCATCCCCTGTCGTTCTACCTCCCTATTCCGTCAAACAATACTGGCACGAGCGTTTCGACAACGATCTGAGCAACAGATGGCTGCGCAATGCAATTGCCCATCTGTTCGCCGAGTCCTAGACCTCCGATTGTCGCGCCAGCATTGGACGACGTCCCAGCAGATAGAATATGAAGCAGAGCGCGCCCAGCACGACTGCTGAGGCAATCAACCCTCCCCGATACGATCCCATCAGGTCAAACGATCGCGCCAGCCCGATCGAGCCGATACCGACGCCAAGAGTGAAAGCCGAAAAGAAGTATCCCGTGATTTCGCTGAACGACTTCATGGGAAAGTAAAGCGCCGCAAAATATGCCAGCATGTCCGCCTCCGCTCCGCCGGCGACGCCGACCAGAATACAAGCCACCAGGAAGAAGCCGGGCTGCTCTGCGCCAAGTGCAAACACCAACACGCCGATCAGGGGAGCAACAGCAAATAGAATCGCCACGCGCGGCGGTGTGAAACGATCGAACATGAAACCGCACATCAGCCTGCCGGCAATCATTGAAATACCGACGACACTTTGCGCTATGGCGGCAATTTGAGTGGCAGCGCCCTGATCGGTCAATATTGCCGACAGATGCGATATCGTTCCATTGACCCCTGTGCCCATCAGAAAAAAAGCGCCGGCCAGAAGCCAAAAAGTGGGGCTGCCGAATAATTTGATGCGAGGCTCCTCCCCCGCAGTCAGCGCCCCCTTCTGCTCCTGCTTTTCAGGAACGCCATAGCCGCGCCTGAAGACGAGAAAGCCCCCCAATCCAACGATCAGCACAATGCCGCCAAGGATCTGATACGTGTGCCTCCATCCCTCGTTGGCGATGAGATGCTGGGCCAGCACCGGCATGACAGCCCCGCCGATTCCTATGCCCGCAGTTGCCAGGCCGAGCGCCAATCCTCTGTTTCCGATGAATCGACGAGCAATTTCCCGGCTGTAGGACAGGGGGGAATGCGCCACTCCCGAGATGCCGATGACGGTGAACACCAGAAAATAGCCATACATATCGGTAACCCATCCGAGCGAACATATGGCCAACGACAGAACCACGATAGAAGGAACGACGACGTACGACACGCCGATACGATCGACCAATCGTCCGATCAAGGGAGACACCACAACCGTCATGACGGTAATCACCAACAACGCGGCGGACAACACGGATCGGCTCCACCCCAAATCCGCAGCGAGTGGCTTCAAGAAGATGGCAAACGTAAAAAATATGACCGGATAAGTACTCGCGGCCAGCGCGAGGAAAGCTCCACCGACAAGCCACCATGGACTGGCGGCATCTTTTATTGTTTTCAATTCTGTCTCCAAAATAAACCTCAAAAAAAAGTGGTACAT
>NZ_AJHH01000102.1 GCF_000256565.1 Herbaspirillum lusitanum P6-12
ATTATGAATACAAGCTGTCATATTAAAACACTAAAACAATAAAACATCCAAATCGGAATAAGGAGGAGCAAAGATGTATTTCATTCCCGGAATGAATGACGGGCCCCAGTTAACTCGCCAGGTGCATCTCAACTTTGGCGGCGATTGGGGTCAAGCCAACTTTCATCGCGTCTGTAGTTGGCTGTGCCAGGAGGTCAACGACCGTACGGCCGAAGGATCGCGTATCGCCATTTGGAATACCTCTGGCGGCGTCGATTCGTTTCACCATATTGCGGACA
Source organism: Herbaspirillum lusitanum P6-12 (assembly GCF_000256565.1). Taxonomy (GTDB): domain Bacteria; phylum Pseudomonadota; class Gammaproteobacteria; order Burkholderiales; family Burkholderiaceae_D; genus Herbaspirillum; species Herbaspirillum lusitanum. The sequence goes on from NZ_AJHH01000102.1 coordinate 279, forward strand.
AGACACTCGACTTCGCAATCAGTACACCTGCCGGCTTCGCAAAGATGGCGCTCAAAGGAATTGGTCCATTTGCCGGAAAGCCGTTAAGCGAAGTTCGCGCCATCGGCGTGCTACCGCAACGTGATCGGCTCGTCATGGCTATCGATCGGAAATTCGGTGTCCGCACCTATGCCGATTTGAGAAAACTGGCTCCGGAATTGAAAATTGCCGGCAGTACAAACAATGGCCGTAATTTCATCGGCTACGCTACCGAACAAATGATGCTTGCCTCGGGAATCGCTCCCGCTCACATCGCAAGCTGGGGAGCCGAACTCGTGACAAAAGAGCGGCCGGAACAATGCATTGCCCTGGCCTTGGCCGGCGAAGTCGACGCAGTCATTCAGGAAGCGATCATGACCCCCTGGTGGATGGACCTGATGAAAACGCGCGATATGGTGCTGCTGCCATATGAAGAAGAGGCGTTGACCACCGTCAAGGAAAAATTCGGCTGGGAGCGGGCTGCGATTGAAAAGGACTATTTCCCAGGTCTTGAACAAGACATAGCGGCGTTGGAATTTTCAGATTTCCTGCTGCTTGTTCATGCCGACATGCCTGAAGACCTGGCGAACCTGATGACGTGGTGTCTGTGCGAAACAAGGAAATCCATCGAACGTCACTATTACCAGTTCCCGCCGGATCGCAGCCCGATGGGCTACCCGCTGGATCCCAAAAAAATGGCGGCCACCACAATCCCCTTGCATCCGGGCGCAGAGCATCACTATCGCTCAATCGGCGCCCTCTCCTGACTGTCGAAGCGGCAATCAGTTTTCCGATCGTAGTCTTCTGAATGAAAGGCAAATCATGTCGAATCTCACTATTGCACCACCAACCTCTGAAAAGACACCTCTGAAAGTAAATGTCTTTGAAAGAGCTCGGCAAGCCAACACCCAACTGGCTCCGCTGTTTCCGTATCTCACCCCTGGTTCCATCGTACCCGCGCTGTCGCTGGCCATCGGTGGGCCGGGACGCTCTTATCAGATGTTCAAGCACTTCAATTCCGTCGATGAAGTCGCGACCATTTTTGCCGCGGCCGGAGTTGCGCGCGGCCATCCCGGCCAGGTATTCGTGGGTGCACGAGACCATTTCGTCAATCTTGGATTCAACGACCCTACCGATCCCGAGAGCTTCATTCTGATCGTTGTCACTCAACGGCAATGGGAAAAGAGCGATCAACGACAACACGAAAAACTGGCGGTTATTTGCGAGCAGTGCCACGAACCGCTGATCGAACGTCCGTTCAATTCAGACTGCTCTGCGGAGGAACTTGCTGCCATCCGCGAGTTGGATGGTGACATTCCATTTCACACGCATGTGGAGGGAGCAAAGATGGTTGCCGACTACAACGCGAACAAGGCGTTGCACACTTGTGCGGAATGCGGATTTGAAAACAAGCCGTTTCCGATCGACGACTGGGGATGGCATCGCTATTCGGAGCAGACCGCAATGATTGACTCGGCGCTCCGCTGCTTCAAGAAAACCGAAACCACCGTCTGACCGACGCATCACCATATAACATCCCTGCAGTCCTATACCAATTGCAAAGAGGCATACCAAATGAGAATCAGAAAAAACTTTGTCGATTCCTTTCCGGAAAGCGCAGGCTACGGCTCCTACGATGAGTTTCCCATGCTGGCACCGGAAACCGATCCGCAGATTCACGTAAGCAAAAATCATTTACCGCAACCGTTCTATCTGATCTGCGGCAAGGATAGCGTCCTGGCGCAACTAAGCGGAAAAGCTACGGTTCACATGAAACATCACGAGGTCATCTCCCAATCGACCAAGCCTGGTGATTTTCTTTATGTCCCGGCCGGCACGCCACACATGATCGAACCGGACGGCCCGGGCATCTATCATCGCTACAAGGCAAGAGATGCGGGACTCGAGGGCGTCGCATGGTATTGCAGCAATTGCACCAAAGAAGTCTATCGTGAAGTATGGGACTCAGCCGTCGAATTGCCTCAGAACGCATATCACCGGATCACAAGCGCGTTTAACAGCACGCCGTCAATGCGCCTTTGCAAGTCCTGCGGCACGGAACACTTGCCTGCAGATTTGACGGGTATCAGCTGGAAAGAAGTCGCAGAAGATCTCGCGGCTGTCCCTCCCAAATAAGCCCATTGCCAGAACCTGTTGCACATTCACGGTAGTTGAGCAATCCGAGAGGAGACACCTCGGATTGCCTCACGGAACTAAAGAATAATGATGCCGAAAAAAATGACTATCGGCGGGAAGCTATTGGCTGCCTTCGCCTTCATTCTTGCCTTGTTGCTCATGACAACAGCAATAGGCATTTTCAGACTTTCACAAACGCAGGCACAGATTGAAAATATCATCGGGATCAACAATCTCAAGGTAAAACTCACGCTGGCCATGCGCGATACCGTGTACGAAAGAATGATCGCCATTCGCACCGCAGCGCTGGTGGGAGAACTCAGCAAGATGCAAATTGAAGTCGATCGCGTCGCGACCGAAGAAAAAAAATACACGCAGATTGAACAGCGGCTGTCTACCCTCAGGGCCAACTCCGGAGACAGTGAGCAAGAGAAGCAATTATTCAATGTCATCAAGCGATACTCCGAGCTATGCACTCCCTTGATCAAACAATCTCTTGAATTCTCAATCGCGGGTCAGGATAGCCTGGCTTTCAATCTGCTGACGGAACAGCTGATACCTCTACAAAGTCGCTGGATGCAAGCGCTGACCGATTTGGTAGCGCAGGAAGAAAAGCTCAGTGAACATGCAGCGTCCAATTCGGAGAAGACATATAGAGAGACATTGGTCTGGATGCTTTTACTGGGCGCCTTGGCTTTTTTTGGCGGAGGCATCGTCGCCATCACCCTGACGAAACACATAACGAAGCAACTTGGCGGAGAGCCGGCCTACGCGGTCAGTGTTGCAGAAAGAATTGCTGCAGGCGATCTTGCGACTGATATCAATCTGAGAAAATCTGATGATTTCAGTTTGCTCCACGCCATCAAACGGATGCGTGGCGACCTGGATAACATGATTGGCATCGTCAGAAAAGATTGCGAACACATCGCCTCGTCATCCATAGAAATCGCAAATGGAAATCTCGAGCTGTCTTCACGTACGGAAAAACAGGCAGTAGCGCTCGAGGACGCCGCCGCGTCAATGGACGAACTCAGCATAACGGTACAAAAGAATTCCGAAAGCGCTCAGCAGGTTAACGTCATGGCCATTTCAGCCGCGGCATTGGCGCAACAAGGTGGGAAAGTGGTATCGCAAGTCGTCGAAACAATGGGCTCGATCAGCAACTCCGCAGCAAAGATCGTTGACATCATTGCAGTCATTGACAGCATCGCATTCCAAACCAATATTCTGGCATTGAATGCCGCAGTAGAGGCTGCACGTGCAGGTGAACAAGGGAGCGGCTTTGCTGTCGTGGCCACGGAAGTCAGAAACCTGGCGAAACGGTCTTCTTCTGCGGCCAAAGAGATCAAATCTCTCATCAACGCTTCTGCCCGTGAAATAACATCTGGAAACGACCTGGCGGGTGTCGCGGGAAAAACGATGCAGCAGATTGTTGAAAGCATCAACAACGTTGTCACCATCATCACCGAGATCTCCACCGCAAGCCGCCAGCAGTCGGAGAAGTTGCTACACACGAACGAGGCAGTATCGCGTCTCGATCAAATGACGCAAGAGAATGTCGCACTCGTTGAAATCGTTGCGACGGCTGCCGCAGATCTTCAAGAACGTACCAAGCAAGTCGCTGATGTCATTGGCATATTCAGACTTGCCTCGAATACCCATCTCGTCATTGAAAATGCAGGAAAGCCATAAACCCGAGTTCAAATCGACCGGCAAGGAAGGAAGAATGACCGAATCTGATCCGTATAAAAATGGCAGGCACCGATCCAGACTGCTGACGGTCGGAGGACAACTGCTTCTGGACAGAGGCTTGGGAATCAGCATAGAAACCATCGCTTCGGAGGTGAAAATTTCCAAGGCCACGTTCTATACCTATTTCAGTGGAAAGGCAGAATTCATCGAGGCGGTCTTGTTGCACGAATGCGGCCAGATTATCGCTGACAAGCAATTCAAGGAATTGCTGCTGTCGCCATTGAAAGCAGCATTGTTCAGATTCGGCGTCCACTATCTCAATTACTTCAACAGGCATCAACGCATAAAATCAGATCGACTTGTTGCCTGCACGAGTTACATGTATCCGGAAATAGCTGCGAGGTTACATGTAAGCCGGACCAATTCGAGTCATACGTTGCTGGCGGCCATTTTGGAAAAAGGGAATGATACGGGCGAGCTGGTCGTGGCGGACAGACAAATAGCCAGTCGTGACCTTGCTGCATTCTGGCATAGCTCGGTGGCGCCCGATACAGGTGTCGACACCCAGAATCCGTTGCCTGCGGACGAAATAGAAAACAATGCACAACGAGGTGTCGATCTCTTCTACAAGTTGTATCGCCCATAAAAATCGACAAAAAAGTTACGAAAAAAGCTTGGCCATTACTTGCCGGATCCATCTATTCGACACGTCTTCGTGAAAACGCTCATGCCAGTGTTGTTTGACCGAAAAGCTTGGCAATACAATAGGTGGTTGCAGCATTTTTATGCTCTCATGATCAGCCATGGCGATGCCGTAACGGGATGGAACGGTGACAATATATTCAGTTTCGGCAACAATGCGGGCAACGCCTAAAAAACTTGGCAGTTGAAGCACTATCTGGCGTTCAATTCCCTCTTCAGCCAAGGTTTTATCCACGATAGAGTGCCCGGTTCCGGAACTCTTGATCTGTATATGGCTTTCGTTGATAAACATCGCCCTGCTCAATTTATTGCGAATGCGCGGATGCTCCCTTGAGACAAGACAGATGAAATTCTGATCGAATAATTTCTGTTGATAAAAGCCGGCCTCCAAATGAGGCATGAATCCGACTGCCAAATCGACGACGCCGCTTTCGAGATTCTTGGGCGTTTCCGGCGATATCTTTGACACGTCGACTTTAATGCCCGGCCCGGCCTGCTTCAGATAATTCAACAACGTCGGAAGCAGCACCACCTCGCTGATATCCGTCATGCAGATCCTGAATTCACGCTGGCTATCGAGCGGATCAAAAACAGCCTGACTCGCCAGGGCCCCCTCCAATGAGGCGATGCAACCGCGCACATACTGGATCGCGAGCTGGGCCCGAGGGGTCGGCTCCATGCCGTTGGAGGTTCGACTAAACAGGCGATCATTGAAATGACTGCGCAGCTTGCCAAGACCGATGCTCACCGTCGACTGCGGCAAATCGAGATTTTCGGATGCTTTCGTTACGTTCCGTGTCTTGAAAATTTCGTCAAAAATATAAAGCAAAAAAAAAAAAAATTT
>NZ_AJHH01000103.1 GCF_000256565.1 Herbaspirillum lusitanum P6-12
TTTGGCCATCGCGCCCCCTTTATTTAAAAATACGATCGCATGTATTTCCTTCGATCAGTTTACCAAATAAACGACCCCGTCCACACTCCGTACATCAATTCGATTTTTTCCGGAGAAGACATGAGTGCGGTTCGAGAATCCACGCCATCGACATTAATTGTCGGCGGCGGTATCGGCGGTATGGCCGCAGCATTGGCGCTGGCCAAACTGGGCATCAAAATTACGCTACTGGAACAGGCCTCGCAGCTCGGCGAAATCGGAGCCGGCATACAGTTGGCGCCTAACGCGTTCGCGGCACTGGACGCGCTTGGCGTCGGTGAGAATGCGCGAAACAAAGCGGTGTTTACAGATCGACTGATCATGATGGATGCCATCGACGGCAAAGAAGTGGGCACCTTCCCGGTTGACGACAAATTCCGCCGCCGTTTCGACAACCCCTATGCCGTCATTCATCGGGCAGACATCCACACATCGATCCTGGAGGAAGTCCGCAAGAATGCAAACATTCAGTTCGTCACGTCTTCTCAGGTGATCGACGTACAAGAAGACGACAACGGAGTAACGGTCGTAGATGCTCAAGACCGAAAATTTAATGCCGATGCCTTGATCGGCTGCGATGGGGTGAAATCAGTTGTCCGGGAAAAAATCGTGGGCGATGACGTCCGCGTCTCCGGCCATGTCGTCTACCGGGCCGTGGTTCCGGCGTCCCTCATGCCCGAAGATTTGCGCTGGAATGCACCTGTGGTATGGACAGGGCCGCATTGCCACCTGGTGCACTATCCGCTGCGCAACGGGGAGCAATACAACCTGGTCGTCACCTTCCATAGCCGCGATCAGGAAGTCTGGAATGTACGCGACGGCAGCAAGGAAGAAGTTTTGTCCTATTTCACCGATATTTGCCCGCAGGCGCGTCAGTTGCTGGACACACCTTCGTCGTGGCGTCGCTGGAGTACCGCCGACCGCAATCCCGTCGCCAACTGGAGCACGTCGCGCATGACATTGCTGGGCGACGCTGCCCATCCGATGCTGCAGTACCTGGCGCAAGGGGCCTGCATGGCGTTGGAAGATGCCGTCACCTTGGGCGCTGCCGTAAAACACTGCGATTTCGATATGGCAGCGGCGTTTCAGCTCTACCAGCATTCTCGTATTTCCCGTACTGCAAGAGTGGTCCTGTCGGCGCGCGAGATGGGACGCTTGTATCACGCCAGCGGGGTCGAACGACTGGTGCGCAACGACCTCTGGAAAGAACGCTCCCCGGAGCGATTCTACGATGCGCTGGAGTGGCTCTATGGTTGGCAGGCAGCCACCTGTCTTTCTCACTGAAGTCACGCGCACCATCCCCAAACCTAACTCCAACACGCCCATGAAAATCGATCAGACAGCCGAACGCCAGGCGCTGTACGGCAAGCTCCAGGAACTCAATCTAGCGCCCTTGTGGGAATCTCTGCATACGCTGGTGCCCAAACAGCCGCTGCCGCGGTATGTGCCGGCGCTATGGCGCTATACCGACATCCATTCGCATCTCATGCGCGCCGGCGAGGTTATTACGGCGGAAGAAGCCGTGCGTCGGGTATTGGTGCTCGAAAATCCCGGCCTGCCCGGCAACTCCTCGATTACCCAATCACTGTATGCCGGGCTGCAACTGATCCTGCCGGACGAAGTCGCACCCGCGCATCGCCACAGCCAATCGGCCTTGCGCTTCATCGTCGACGGCCAAGGGGCATACACCACCGTCAATGGCGAACGCAGCACCATGCATCCAGGGGACTTCATCATTACACCGTCATGGACCTGGCACGATCACGGCAATCCCGGCATCGCCGGCGTCAGCGAACCGGTGGTGTGGCTGGATGGACTGGATATTCCCATGGTGCGCTTTTTTGATGCCGGCTTCGCGGAGAACAACAGCAGCGCCTCGCAAATTCCCACCCAGGTGGAGGGCCGCAGTTTCGCCAACTACGGGTACAACATGGCGCCGGTTCGTCAATTGCACACTGAACGACACTCGCCGATTTCCAATTATCCCTACGCACGATCGCGCGAAGCGCTTGATACGCTGTTCCGCAGCGCGGTGCTGGACGAATGGCACGGGATCAAACTGCGTTACGTCAATCCTGTCACCGGCGGCTATCCGATGCCGACCATAGCCGCCTTTCTGCAACTGCTGCCCAAGGGCTTCCAAGGAAAATGGCATCGCAGCAGCGATGGCACGGTCTACCACGTCGTCGAAGGACACGGTCGCGTACAGATCGCCGACCAGTCGTTTTCCTTTTCTCCCAAGGACACGTTTGTGGTGCCGTCGTGGGCGCCAGTGTGCTTCGATACACCGGCAGATACGGTGTTGTTCAGCTTCTCCGATCGCCCGGTTCTGGAAGCGACAGGTTTGCTGCGCGAGGAATATTTTGCTGGTCATCCATCAACTTCTCATTAAACATCAACATGAACCGCTCTTTCATTTTTCCACCCCAAGCAATTGTCGGCTTGCCCGTCGACGGATCCGCCGTCGATTTTCCGGTGCGTCGTATTTACTGCGTAGGTCGCAACTACGCCGCACACGCCCGCGAAATGGGCTTCGACCCCAATCGTGAACCGCCCTTCTTCTTTTGCAAGCCCAATGACGATGCGTCAGTGATACCGGTCGCCGCCAATGTGACTGGTGCGCTGCCGTATCCGGGAAACACCACCAACTATCATCACGAGATCGAGCTCGTAGTGGCCATCGGCAAAGGCGGGAGCAACATTGCGGTAGAACACGCTGCATCGCATATATTCGGCTATGCCGTCGGTCTTGACATGACCCGTCGTGATCTGCAGATGGCCATGCGCCAACAAGGCCGCCCCTGGGAGATCGGCAAAGCGTTCGACTATTCGGCGCCGATCGGTCCGTTGCGCCCTATTGCAATGACGGGAGAACTGAGCAGCGGCGAAATTTCCCTGCAAGTGGATGGCAAGACGGTGCAAAGCAGTGATATCGCCAACCTGATCTGGTCGGTCAATGAAACCATCGCCAACTTGTCCACCCTGTTTTCCCTGGAACCCGGCGACCTGATCATGACCGGCACTCCCGAGGGAGTCGGGCCGGTCTCACCCGGTCAGATTCTGACGGGACACATTGCCGGATTGACGTCGATTTCGGTTCAGGTGAGCGGGTAAAGACATCATGAAACTACACACCTATTACCGCAGCTCGGCGTCCTATCGCGTTCGTATCGCATTGAACCTGAAAGGACTCGACTACGAGGCCGCGCACATCCATCTGTCCAGAAACGGCGGCGAGCAATTCAGTGCGGCCTTTTCTCAGTTGAATCCGCAACATCTGCTGCCGCTCCTGGAAGATTCAGCCATGACACTGACGCAGTCTCTGGCCATCATTGAATATCTGGACGAGACACATCCGTCCATTCCCCTGATGCCCACGACAGCGGAAGAAAGGGCAAGGGTCAGGGAACTTTCTCTGGCTATAGCCTGCGACATCCATCCATTGAACAATTTGCGCGTGCTGAAATATCTGAGCGGCAAGTTGGGCGTATCGAATGAAGAAAAAGACAACTGGTATCGACATTGGGCGGAAACAGGGCTGAGCGCTTTGGAAAAAAGACTGGCCCAGGACCCCTCGACCGGTGTGTTTTCCCATGGCGACCAACCATCGATGGGGGG
>NZ_AJHH01000104.1 GCF_000256565.1 Herbaspirillum lusitanum P6-12
GACTGCTGCCTAGTGCCGCAAATCTACAATGCCAGGCGCTTCAACTGCGACTTGTCGGCGTTCCCTGCCATCACGCGTATCGTCGGGAATTGCGAAGCCCTGGAGGCATTTCAACTGGCCCACCCCGACTGTCAGCCCGATGCAGAATAGCAGCGCGGGAAGCTGCTCCGGATACCCGCCATGACACCGGCCTGACGACTTCCAGCGACGGCGGCACGCCGTTTTCTTTCTAAAAAATGTACCTGCCGTCGGCATTGACCGACCCTCACAGATAAAAATCAGGAGACGCCATGGACGATCATCGAGAGGCCGCAGACCTCGACCACGTCATAGAGCAAGCCCCCATCAGCAAGCTGCAGATATTCGCCATCACGATCTGCGCCCTTGTTGCAATACTCGATGGCTTCGACGCCCAAAGCCTTGGGATGTTGGCGCCGGACATCGGAGACAGTTTGGGGATCGCAAGAGAAAATTTCGGTCCCATTTTCAGTGCGGGATTTTTTGGCATGTTTGCGGGTGCAGTGGTGCTGGCCCCACTGGCGGATCGGCATGGCCGCAAACCGATGCTGTATTGGAGTACGTTGATTTTTGGGATATTTACCATCGCGTCTGCATATTCCAGCGGCTTTTATTCCCTGCTGATCCTGCGCTTTTTGACTGGCGTCGGACTTGGCGGTGCGCTGCCCAATATCCTGGCATATGTGTCCGAATATTTGCCGAAAAAGCACATGCGGACCGTGATCCCGGTATTAATGGCGACCGTTCCGTTGGGAGCGATTCTCGGAGGCGCCCTGACCTCTCTGCTGGTGCCTCAATATGGATGGCAATCAGTGCTGCTGGTCGGGGGAGCCATTCCCGTATTGCTGGCGCTGTTTGCCATACGACGACTTCCAGAATCTGCACGCTATCTCGTTCGTCAGAAAAATCGCCAGGCAGAACTGGAAGGCATCATGTTACGTATTACCGGCCTGGCCGCGCCGGCCGGGGGTG
>NZ_AJHH01000105.1 GCF_000256565.1 Herbaspirillum lusitanum P6-12
CCGGCCGGCGGCTATTCTTACGTAAGCGATCAACGCAAAAAAGGATCGGTTAAAGAGTTGTTTAGCCAAGGCTTCCTTGGCCCAACCATCCTGCTATGGATTGCATGCTTTTTCAATGTCCTGATTATTTACTTTGTCATCAGCTGGATTCCCTCTTTACTCCGAACGACCGAGTTGACACGCGATGCGGGAGTTCTGGCCGTAACCGCATTTAGCTTTGGCGGCATGATCGGCTCCCTCGCTCAAGGAGCGCTGATGAACCGGTTCGGAGTACGGCGTTTCATCTTGATGGAATTTGTAGCGTGCCTATGCTGTTTTGGAGCGCTGTCGGCGGTTTCATCCAACCTCATCTTTTCCGTTGCGCTCTTTGGATTGCTTGGCTTCATGGTCAACGGAATTCAGGCGGGCCTGAACGTCTTCGCCATTGAAAAAATATACCCGCTATCCATACGCGCAACAGGCATTGGCTGGGCAGGAGGAATCGGTCGTATCGGGTCAATGACCGGTCCACTGCTGGGAGGGCTGTTCCTGACGTTCCATCTCACGATCAACCAAGTTTACCTAATGGCGCTGCTACCTGTCGTAGCCGCAGCAATCGCGACCTTCTTCAACAAATCAAAATAAAAAAAGCCAGGGCATGAAGCCCTGGCATGCCAACGGAGACAAACATGCAATCGTCAAAATTTAATTTTGCGGGATTCCTTATCGTCTCGTTTTCTCTTTCCATTGAAGCCCATGCGGAAGTCACTGTGTATGGCGTAGTGGATGTCGGTATCGAAGCGCTCAGCAATGCCCCGGTCGCCGGCACGAAACGGGGGGGCACGCTCATCCGAGAGCAAAGCGCCAATGCGCAACTATCCCGGATCGGGTTCAAGGGAAGCGAAACTATCGATCCATGTCTGAAAGCGATATTCAAACTTGACGCGGCATTTTTCCCGGACACCGGCTCCCTGTCGCCCAACGGAAAACTGTTCCATGGCTCATCGTACGTAGGGCTTAGCGGATGCCAGGGAGAACTGACGCTGGGCCGCCATATCTCCCTGCTATATGAAGAGGCCTACTATTTTGACCCGCTGTCGATTTTTGCCTACTCTCTGCCCTCGATGGACGTGACCGGATTCGGGGGACGTGCCGACAATTCAATCAAATACAGGAGGTCCCTGGGGTCATGGACGTTGACGGGCTTCTACAGCACCGGCTATTCCGGTGCCTATGAGGAAACTGCCGGCAGCCCGCGAATCGCGCGGGAAATGTCCATGAGCATCAATTATGACGATCGCTTCCTGGCAGGAGGAATTGCAATCGATCACCTGAATGGCACCACTCCGGATACGAAAAATCAGATCACCGATCGCATCTTTCTGGCGGGCAGTCTGACTTTCGAAAAAGACAAAATTTTTGCCGGCTATCAGCACTATCACCAGACGGCATTGAATGCCATTCCTGTCGCCACCTACGACTTGATATGGGCCGGCGCTCAACATGCCTGGTCAGCACAGCTGAACTCCGCGGTGGGCGTGTTCCATCAAAAGTACAGCACGGGACAAGGCTCCGCAACGTTGGCGGCGGCGTACCTCGATTACTTTTTATCCAAACGCACTGATGTTTACATGAATGTCGGTTACATGAAAAACAGTGGATCGCTGAATCTTGGCGTCGATGGCCAACCCGGCATCATCGGTCCTGGCACGCTACCAGGACAGGCACAGGCCGGCCTCGCAATTGGTGTGCGTCACACATTTTAGTCACTCTCAATATCCGAAGAGGAAACCACGATGTTGTACAACGAATGGGGAACCCCAAAGTTTTCGCTCGAAGAACGGTCGCGCCGCTGGACAAAGGTTCGCGAATTGATGGCTCGCGAAGATATTGATGCAATTTTTGCCCCGCCCAACACAGGCCTTTTCGATATGTTCCAAGCCAATGTGCGGTACCTGACCGGTTTGGGAGGCAACCATGCTCTTATGGCGGCAGTGTTTCCCCGAGAGGGAGAGGTGACCGCGATAAGCACGCCTGACGTCCACAAAAGCATCTGGCTTGAGCGACAGGATTGGGTCACGGATATCCGGAATATCTCGGGCGGCTGGGGATTTGCCGGCGCAGTTGTGGAGCGAATCAAAGAACTTGGCGGCATCAAGCGGCTGGGAGTGACTGGTCTTTCCGGGAATACGAGGTTTCCGGAAGGCGTCACCTCGCATGGCATTGTCGAACGACTGCGCGCGGCCTTGCCAGGAGTCGAATTGGTCAACGCAAACGCGCTGATGGAAGAAGCGCGCTTCGTCAAATCAGACGAAGAAATAAGTTTCCTCGAATCCGGTATTGCCCTGGTAGAGAGAGCTATAGACATTCTCGCCTCACAGGCCTTTCCCGGCGTGTCGGAAAACGTGGTGTATGCCCATATGATCTCGTCCATCGTGGAGGGCGGCGGTGAATTGCCTTCGATGATCCTGTGGTCAGCCGGCTGGCCGCAGCCGCCTTCCAATGCATATATGCCGACCCGGCGACCGCTTCAGCGCGGAGACATCATCATCACCGAAACGGAAGCGAGGTGGGGTGGTTACGTCGCACAGAATACCCAAACCCTGTTTGTCGGCAAAGCTCCCGCCGAATATCATGAAATGTTCGCTCTTCAACAGGAAGCCATTGCGCTCTGTTACGACATGCTCCGCCCAGGCGTGACACTGGGAGAAATTACGACTCGCGTTGCTCAAATGTCGAATGATCGTTTTACGTGCGCAAATCTGATGCATGGTCGCGGCCTGGGTGACGACTCGCCACTTGCGGTGTATTCGGTCAGAGATGACATTATGGCCAATTGGGAAATGAAGGAAAACAGCGTCTTCATCGTCAAGCCCACTGTTTTCAGCAAAGATGGCACAAGAAAAATTCTTTGGGGCGACACCGTCGTTTGTACAGAAAAGGGCGCAAGACGCTTAGGAAAACGCGCCCCCTCCATCATCGAAATCGAATGATCAATCGCCACGATTGCGAAGCCGTCCCCGGCCGGTCGCAAGGCGATCTGTCTGCCGACGTCACCGGATGCCGCCCGACGCTCCGGTGATGATGGCGGCCCGGATAGTTCTTTAAATGTTTTCCGCCTGTGGAAGTGAGCATCCGGGTGTTCAGTCCTTGGTCAGCGGTGCCGGGAAAGCGAGATCTTCGAGTCCCATTTTCCGCAGGAAGCTGTCCTGCTTTTCGTGACTGATCTCTTCAATGGCTTCGGTCCCCTTGCGCTGGCCGTCGATGAACATGCGCAGCGGCCGCCGGCCTGGCGGCATGGCCAGTACTTCAACTGCGGCAAGTCCGACGGCGGAGACATCCAATGGTCCGCCATTGGCTATGTCGATTGCATGAAGACGATCCCCGAGGGTCTCGATCCGCTTCGCCAGCTCACCGTATTGTTGCGTGATGGCAGGATACGCCGGCGCGGGAAGCTCGGCGAAGTGCTCCGTGCCGGACGTGAACGCACCGGGAACAAGAATGACGCTGTCGATGCCGAACGGCCGGATCTCCATCCCCATGATTTCCGCCAGCGCATCTCCGGCGGCCTTGCTCGCAACGTAGGGGCCGATGAAGGGCTCGTGCAGTTGGGAGGTGGTGCTGCCCACGTACATCAGTAGTCCGTTCCCCTGGCGTCGCATCGACGGCAAGGCTACGCGGTTGACGCGCAGCCAGGAAATCGCATTGGTGTCGATGATGCGTGCGACCTGCTCGGCGGAGAAGGCTTCGGTCAAGCCGGCCATCAGCATCCCGGCGTTGTTCACCACGACGTCCAGCCGATGGTGTGCTGCCAGGATGTGATCCACTGCCGCGCAGCGGTCCCGTCGACGAACGACCGGCAATTGCTGCCGAAGCGTTACGGCATGGCGAATGCCACGAAGCGTAGCGGCGATAAAAAAAGCGCCGGGACCTTGATCCCGGCGCTCTCGCTTTCTTCTGCATTTGCTCACTGCATTACAAACCCAGCTTGGCCAGCGCTGTGGAAACACACTCTGCGCTAATTGGCAGTGTCATGGATTGCGAAAGACGCCAAGCGTACAGGCGGAGGGAGCTTATGCCTCGAGAGTCTGCAATCAGTCAGAAGCAGTCATCCCAAAAAGAGAGAACGAAAAACTGGCGCTCAGATATTAAATAGCAAGACGAATCAAAACGGCGGATGTTCCTGAAGAACACCCGCCGTTTTATTTTCAATGTTCAATTCAAACCTGCGCCATCCCCCCCGTCGACCGCCAGATCCACCTCGGTAATATACGAACTCTCGTCAGAAGCAAGGAATAGGACGACGGCTGCAACTTCCTCCGGCTTTCCCCTGCGACCAAGGGGGACTTGCTCGGCAAACTGAGCTGCCGCTTGCGCCGCCTGTTCAGCAGTAAGGCCTGCTTTCTCCAACGCCTGGGTTTCGATTGGTCCGGGACTCATCGAATTCACACGAATCTTGCGATCCTTCAGCTCCATGGTTGTTCCTTTGCTCGCAGCATTGACCCTGTCTAACTGATCCACTTTCCATTGCCGGGCGAACGCGGCAACGCGATCATAAGAGCCTTCAAATCCCAACACACACAAGTCTGCGTGCATCTGCTTGAGACTGCGCTTTTGCTTCCGAGATTTGGTGGATTCGGTTTTAAGCCATGCGGATAGTTTGAATGTGTACACATCCAGAGCACTGGCTGAACGCCGGTCAGCGTAGGCTGGCTCTACAGTTTCAGAGCGCAGGTAACGTCTAACGGTGTTTCTGGAGATGCCAAGTCGCTTGGCGATCTCCCTTAGCGATATCTGGTCACGTAAGTGCCAGCGCCGAATAATTCCTAGTAATGCCACGTCGATCACTCCAATCTCTTACCTGATTGCTTAGGTAGGATTGTGTATCAAACTGGAGTGCCCCCTCCGGCTGGACCGAGGCCTGACGATGAGCCGAGTTCCAAGGCGCAAATCCTAAAGAGAGACGGAAATAAAACTGCAGTAAAAACTATGTCTTAGACGACAACGATGCCCTCAGGGCAGCGTTGTCATTTTGGAGTCGTCGAAGAATGTCAAAGGCCTAATGTAGCGGTAGTCTGATGCGATCCACAATTGAAGCAGATTCTGGATGGCTAAATCAGAAGGTATGGCGAATACCCATCATCACACCAGTCTGATTACTTCCCGCTTTCACCGTACCGCCGCTATCGATAGCAATAGCTGAGGTTCCGTGATTCCGGAGGTACCCTAGCGAAGTGTAAAGAGCTGTGCGCTTTGACAACATGTAGGTCAACCGTGCCACTGCAAGGTCAACATCGTTGGGACTATCTTTTACGTCCAGTCGCGACACCTGCGCATCCAGTATCAAGGCGGCACTCAAGGGATAGCTGACGCCGAGATACCAGAGGTTAGAGCGAGTATGAACGTTCGCCACAGCATCCGTGCGCCGGTTAAGCAGGCCTAGACCAAACTTCAAGTCACCAACAAAAAAATAGCCGTTAAGACCCACACGCTGGTCCTTGGCGTCACTGTTACTCAGACCACCAGCTGCGCCACTTCCGCCGCGGAGCACATCATAAGAAGTGTTTATGCCAAATTCACGGCGCTCGTAACCCAACAAGCCTGTTAGCTGACGGCAAGCCTTAGCATCTCCAGCGACCTCACCAGCACAATTGGTGGCTGCAGGCCCTCCTGCGGCTGATGCATCGCGGCCGAAGCTATAAGTAGCACCCAAGGTGATGCCTTCAAAAGTGCCGATATAGCCTATGGCATTGTCAGTACGTGCATTGGGCAAGTAAGCATCAAGACTGCTGATAGAAATGATATTCGGCCCCATGACGTCGGTCTTCTGCATGGCGATATAGGTCATGGCGTACTGTCGTCCCAGCGAAACCTGGCCCCAGTTACCTTTGAGGCCGACCCAAGATTGGCGACCAAACAAACGCCCACCTTGTCCCATTACACCGCTGTCAGGCCCAAAACCTGCCTCCAGAACAAACAGTGCCTGGTTGCCCCCGCCCAAATCTTCTGCATCTTTGAATCCCAGTCGGGAAGGAAAAGTGCCGGTCAGCGAAGGCATCTTGAAGACCCCGTTACCGTTGGCATTGGCATTGGTCGTGTAGAGCACACCTGTATCAATGATGCCGTATATGCTGACCGCGTCCTGCGCGTGTGCTTGCCCGCTGGCAGCCATCACTGTGGCGCAAGCTATCAGTGCCGTAAGCTTTTTGTTCATTACGTTATCTCCGCTATAGTTATAGATGACGTGGCTTCCTTGAACTGCGTCGCCGTGTCTGGTTCTGGATGTCAAAACATCCAGGGTTCGCGGTACGCCCGGCTTCGCTCGTAATTGTCAATTTGTGTGGACAGAGAAAGGGTCATCCCGATTTCATCGCCGCCGTGCAGCAGCAATTGTTTGGCGCGTCCCGGCAATTCGAAGCGGTAGCTATCATTTTCTTCCGCCGCAAAAATCTGCTGCGAGAGGTTGACGCTAGCGCTAATACCGGGATGTTCCTTGATTAACCGAAACAGTTGCTCAATCTCTTCCGATGCCAGGCGAACGGGCAAGATGCCGTTACGCGTGCAATTCGCGAAAAATATGTCGCCGAAGCTCGGTGCCACAATGACTTTTATCCCAAAGTCGGCCAACGCCCAAACAGCGTGTTCCCGGCTCGAACCGCAACCGAAATTCTCACGTGCCAGCAGCACCTTTGCATGGGTGTATTCCGGGAGATTGAGAACGAAGTCGGCACGACGCGGCCGCCCCTCGCAATCCATCCCTGGCTCGCCAATGTCCTCATACCGCCACTCATCGAACAAATATTTCCCAAGGCCTAACTTGTTGACTGATTTCATGTACTGCTTTGGAATAATGGCGTCTGTGTCTACGTTCGCGTAGTCGAGCGGCGCGACAATACCGCTGAAATTCGTAAAGGTATCCATCACTGAAAGCTCCAAGTACGTACATCCGTGAAATGACCGCAGATAGCCGCCGCTGCTGCCGTGGCAGGACTCACCAAGTGGCTCCGCCCCCCTGGTCCTTGGCGTCCTTCGAAATTACGATTAGACGTCGAAGCACAGCGCTCTCCGGGTGCCAATCGGTCGTCATTCATACCCAAACACATTGAGCAACCAGGTTCCCGCCATTCGAAGCCAGCGGCAAGAAAGACCTTGTCCAACCCTTCTTGCTCGGCCTGACGCTTGACCAAACCTGAGCCTGGGACGACGAGCGCCTGTCGAATTGTTTGAGATACCGTGTAGCCGCGTACGACTGCTGCGGCTGCACGCAGGTCCTCAATACGGGCATTTGTGCAGGAGCCGATGAAAACCTTATCCAAGGCAAGCTGCTCCATCGGCGTGCCGGCGGATATATCCATGTACGCCAACGCCTTACGCATTCCAGATTGACGAGTTATATTTTCCTCTTGGCTTGGGTCCGGCACAACGCCATCTACCCCCACGCACATATCTGGTGACGTTCCCCAAGTGACCATCGGCTTGACGGTGCCTGCATCGATTTCCAGCTCACGGTAGAATTGCGCGCCAGAGTCGCTCCTGAGCTGGCGCCAGTAAGCATTGGCTGCATCCCATTGCGCACCCGATGGAACTAATGGGCGTCCCTGAAGGTAATCGATGGTTGTATCGTCGACGGCAACCAGACCGAAACGAGCTCCAGCTTCTACGGCCATATTGCACAAGGTCATGCGACCTTCCATGCTCAACGCGGCAATCGCGTCACCCGCGAATTCGATTGCATGGCCGATGCCACCTTGCGTCCCCAGGAAACCGATGAGGTATAGTGCCAGGTCCTTCGCACCCACTCCTGGCGCAAGCGTCCCTTTCACCGTAATGCGCGTGGTCAAAGGTCGCACCAACCACAAACAATGTGTAGCCAAGGCATGTTCAACTTCAGTAGTCCCAACGCCCCATGCCAGCGCACCAAAAGCACCATGCGTAGAAGTGTGGGAATCTCCACAGATGACGGTGCTACCGGGTAGCGTAGCGCCCTGTTCGGGACCGACCACGTGCACGATACCCTGACGCACATCACGGATATCGAAATAAGGAATACCAAAATCCGCGCAATTGCTTGTCAGCGTATCGACCTGAAGCTGTGCAAGGCGGTCCCGCATTGGGACATCTCTGGCGGTGGTCGGCACGTTGTGGTCCACTGTCGCTAGCACTGTACCGGGCCGCCGCACCTTCCTCTTCTTTTCTCGCAGTCCCTCAAAGGCTTGAGGGCTGGTTACTTCATAGACGTATTGCCGGTCAATGTAGACCAAAGCGTTACCCTCATCGTCAGAGGAAACAACGTGGGCCTGCCAGAGCTTCTCGAATAAAGTCAGAGCAGCCGGCTGATGCGATTTGTCCATTGAAATTTCCCGCCAGAGTCAAGCGATGTCTTCTTGGACGGCGCCTTGGTCCGCGCGCCGATTGAGCAGAATTGCCAAACTAGCCAACAGCGCCGGAGCAATCCCCATCAGGAAGATATGCTTCACATCCAATTGCAGTGCCAGCATCAACCCACCGGACAGAGGGCCGCAAATCGAGCCGATTCGACCAATGCCAATAGCAAATCCGACGCCAGTGGCCCGCATATGTGTGGGATAAATTTCAGTGGCCAACACGTTGAATCCAGCTTGCGCACCTTGAATCACGACACCCATAAGCGTGCTCACGACTACCACCGTCGCATAGGAGCTCGGCCAATTTGCGAGAACGGCGGCCAGTACCGCGTAGAGCACCAATTCCGTCACGAGCACTTTACGAACACCGAAAGAATTCATCAGCCAACCTTGGAGCAGGCAACCCACCACACCGCCACCGCTGAAGAAGGAAATAGCTGCGATTCCTACCGACACTGGGTGGTGCGCGCCGACCAGCACCGCCGGCATCCAGCTGACAATAAAATAGAGCACCACCAGATTCATGAAATAGGGAATCCACAGTAGTACCGTATCTTTCCATCGCCCCTTAGAAAAGAGCTCACCGATGGGGACACCAGTCGAACGCGACAATGGGACATGAAATTGCTGTTCGCGCGGCAAGTCAGGTGCGATGCGATGCATGATGGCGCCGAGACGGCGGTCGCTTTGGTTACGCAGAATCAGAAAACGGGCGGATTCTGGCATGAAGGCGATTGCGAACAGCGCTACGGCCACAGGCAAGACACCGCCTACCATGAAGACCGAGTGCCACCCATGCAACGGCAGCAATATGGAGGCCACTATGCCGCCCAATACCGCGCCGAGTGGCATTCCGCACATTAGGGTGGAGACAATCACGCGCGAATAACGTCGTGGCGAATACTCGGAAGCCAGAGCCAGCGCATTCGGCAACGCCCCACCAAGGCCGATACCCGTCAAGAAGCGCAGGACCAATAATTCGTCATGACCACTCGCGTAGGCGGTTGCAAAAGACAGCACTCCGAAGATGATGGTCGACAGTACCACCATCGTCTTGCGCCCAAAGCGGTCAGCCATTGGCCCAAGCACTACCGCACCTATCAGCATGCCCAGCAAGCCGGCGCTGAAGATGGGCCCGAATTGAGAAATCGGGATGCCCAAGTCTTTGGACATGGCCGGCGCCAGCATACCAATGGTCTGCGTATCGAAACCATCAAGCACCGCGATGAGGATGCAGGTGACAATGGAACACCACTGCAGCCCGCCTACTGGGCGGCTGTCAATTACTTCGTTGACGTACAACGACGAACTCGTTTGCATTTTGTTCTCCTCCTTGTTGATGGCGCTTCAGCGCTTCTTATTTATATTTGTGTGGTAGCGTCAGCTGGACGTGCCTTCTTTTTCTTCGCGCCAGAGACCCAGTTTTTTCTGTGCGGCGCGGTCGGAGAAGCTGAATAACACCGCCTCTCCTTCTGTTCTGTGCGTGACGGTCGACCACGAAGGAACGACGAAGACATCTCCCCGCTTCCAACTGATGACTTGTTCTCCTACAATCGACTCACCTTGCCCATCCTTAACGCAAAAGACCATGGAATCGGTGGAGCGGTAAGGCAATGAAGCGAAGTCACGCGGCAGCAGCTGAAGATAGGCAGCCATCGTCGGCATGGCGTAATCGCCATTCAGAGGATTGACATATTGCAGCTTCACGCCGTGCCAGGCATCGACAGTTCCAGCGCGGAGTAAAGCATCCAAGGATGCCTTTGCCACCTTGTAGGGATAATGAAAAACCGGTGAAGAGCTGCCACCCGCAACATGCTCTATCGGTAGCAACCCAGAACCGTAGCGTGCCCGCGCATCACCTTCCGGACGACTGATGGCTTGCTGCTCCCCGGGATAGCTTTGGGCAAAACTGGTGGCGAATAAATTGACAATTGGTACATCCAGCCCATCCAGCCAAATCACCGGCTCTTTACCGTGGTTGCCGTGGTCATGGAATGTCCAGGAAGGGGTAATGATGAAATCACCCACCTCCATGAAAATTCGTTCGCCATCGACAGCGGTATAACCACCCTCCCCTTCGAGAACGAAGCGCAGGGCGGACGCTGCATGACGATGGCTAGGCGCTATCTCACCCGGAAGAATCATTTGCAGGCCGGCATACAGGCTCTGGGTGATTTGCGACATACCGCGCAATCCTGTGTTTTCCAGAATGAGCACGCGGCGCTCGGCCTCTTTGGCCGTAATAAGCTCACCTGCCTCCAGTAATAATTCACGCATCCGGTCGTATTCCCATTTTCCTGGGGCCGACAGCGGTTGCGGTTGCGGAGTTACCAGCCGTGCCATGACGTTCCACAAGGGCGTTGCCGCCACTGTATCCAGGCGGCGATAGAGTTCATTGCGCTTGGCGATGGTCTCCGGCGGAAGGCTAGTTTGCGCGCTCAACATGGTTGACTCCTCACGCTGCGCGGACAGCTACAGCCATCTCGCCGATGCCTTCCATGCGAGCCAGCATTTTGTCGCCGGGCTTAATGGAGGCGACGCCTTCTGGAGTGCCGGTAATGATGATATCGCCCGGTTCCAATGTATAGAAACCAGAGGCAAATTCAATCAACTGCTCTACGCCCAAAATAAGGTCAGCAGTATTCGATTGCTGGCGAATCTCGCCGTTGACGGCAATCGAGAAGTCCAGCTTACCTGGCT
Organism: Herbaspirillum lusitanum P6-12; assembly: GCF_000256565.1. GTDB lineage: Bacteria > Pseudomonadota > Gammaproteobacteria > Burkholderiales > Burkholderiaceae_D > Herbaspirillum > Herbaspirillum lusitanum. The sequence continues at coordinate 11,064 of NZ_AJHH01000105.1, forward strand.
CTGTAATTTCGTCGGCAGTGACCAACCATGGACCGAAGACGGTATAGGTGTCTGGCGATTTTCGGAAACTACGCTCTTCGGGGCCACGGATAGTGATATCGAGTCCGATACAATACCCGGCCACATAATTAAGTGCGTCAGCACGGCTGACGTTGGCGGCTCGCTTGCCAATGACGACTGCCAGCTCGACCTCGTGGTCATTACGACGGTCAAGTTTGCGCAGGGCTACGCCTTCGCTAGCACCGACCACTGAACTGGTTGCCTTGAGAAAAAGGCCTGCACGTTCGATATGGTTGATTTGGTTGTCGTGATGCAGGTTCGGGTCGTCAAGCACCTCCTTGAGGTGCTTCTGGTAGTTGACCGGTGCGGCAATTACCTTTCCGGGATTCGCGACCGGCGAAAGCAAACGCACTGATGACAGAGGCAGAACTTCTGCATCAGATTTCAGCGCATTGATTCGGTCGACCAACGCGGGCAAGTTCGCGACCAACAGGTCGTAACGAGGGAAAGGATAGGTATGGGCGGGCAAAATTTCCAGCGCGACGGTCACATCGCGAACGACGTCACCTTCCACCAGACCGAGGCGATTATCGTCAAAGCGGCAAATCTTCATATTGGGACTCCAGTCAATTCAGCATTCACAATTTCATTTCGTAGGCATACGCAGCGGCATCGCCTAGATACCTTTGTACAGCCAAGCCATGCCATCCAGCGTTTGCTCGAGGCTCCGGGCCCGCAAGAACTGATTGCGCAATTCACGGTTGACACCGGCAGCGTGGTAGAACTCGCCATACAGGCGGGCACTCATCTGTACCTTACCCGTACGCAGATAGCGACGATTTTGATAACGCACAAAGGCACTGGCGAAATCGGTGGCGTCCCGCCCCACCTCCTCTGCCAGGACGACAGCATCTTCCATCGCCATGCACGCGCCTTGGGCCATGTACTGCAGCATCGGGTGAGCTGCATCACCCAGTAGAACGACGTTGCCAGAGGTCCATTGTTTGATTGGCTCTCGGTCGCACAGCACCCACATGCGCCATGAGTCAATTTTGTCGAGCAAAGCCTTGACCGGCGGAGCGGCGTCACAGAATCGCTTATGCAATTCCTCCTTGTCCCCCTTGGAATCCCAGCCCTCGACATATTTATCACTATGAAAGACCGCTACCAGATTGAACAAGTCGCCGCCACGAAGGTGGTATTGCACCAAGTGAGTCTTGGCGCCTGCCCACAGTGTCATGGTGTTGCTGCGCAGCTCCTCAGGTACATCAGAGGTTGGCAGCACAGCGCGGTAAGCAATATGACCAGAAACGCGTGGAGGGCCATCATTAGCGATTTGCGCGCGGATGGTGGACCACAGACCATCGGCCCCGATGAGAGCAGCGCCGGTGTAGTCGCCACGCTCGGTATGCAAGGTCACCAAAGCGCCTTCTTGGGTGAAGTTCTCGACGCGGGTACCTGTGACAACCTCGATATTGAGTTCGGCCGCACAGGCATCGACGAAAATTTGGTGTAAATCAGCGCGATGAATGAGCGCGTAAGGGTATTGGAAGCGTTCGCGGAATTGCCCCTGCAATGGGATAGAGACAACTTCCTCGGCAGTGATGCCATCCATCATTACCAAGCTCTCAGGCATGGACGCCTTGGCGGTGACCTTCTCCACGAGCCCCAGACGCTCGAAAACGCGGAACGCATTGGGGCCGATTTGGATGCCGGCCCCAATTTCCTTGATTTCTTGAGCTTGCTCAAAAAGTTGAATCGGATAGCCCTGACGAGCCAGACACAAGGCGGCGGCGAAACCACCAATACCACCACCGGCAACTAAGATGGGATGCTTCTTAACTAGGGAATTCAACATGTTCTCCTGACTTGAATTTTCCACACCAGGAATCCTTCTAACGAAGCCTGATGTATTTTTTAGGAAGTCTAGGAGTTTGAAGACTATCAAACAATGCCTTAATACTGATAAACTAAATCAATATTTTTGATAGTTCATATGAACAACCTCGATTTAAAACTCTTGCGAATATTTATCGAGATTCACAAGACCCAAAGCATCTCTCAAGCGGCCATCAACCTGGACTTGGGACAACCCACTGTGAGCATGGCCTTGGCCAAACTGCGCGAGCATTTTGACGACCCTCTGTTTGCTCGCACTTCCCAAGGCATGCAACCCACCCCTCTTGCCGAGGAAATCGTGGGTCCCATGCGTCTTGCATTCACAACACTAACGTCGACCCTTCAACACCGCACTCGCTTTGACCCGGCGACTTCTGACCGTATGTTCGGACTATGCATGACCGACGTAGGTCAACGCGTGGTAATGCCACAACTGCTTGCCTACTGCAAGAAACACGCACCTTTGGTGCGTTTCGACCTGAGCTATGTATCTGAGGGTACAGTGCGCGACTTGGAGTCGGGAGCCGTCGACCTGGCTTTAGGCTACTTAGCAGGTATCGATGCTGGCTTTTACCAACAAGCATTGTTCACCGAACGTTTCGTCTGTTTGGTGAGTAGCGACCATCCCCGCATCACTGGAAAACGCCTGACTCTGCGCGATTTCGAGGAGGAAGCACATATTGTCGTTGCTACCGAGGGCACTGCGCACAATGTGGTGGATAAGATGCTAACGGAACAGCACATCAAGAGAAAAATCGGCTTGAGAATACCCAACTATCTGGGTGTGGTATCGAGCGTAATTGACACCGATTTCCTGGCAATAGTCCCAGAGAAATTTGGAGAAATTGTTTCGGACAACAATCCAGTTCGCCTATTGCCCTTACCGTTAAAATTGGAAGATTACCGCGTGATGCAACATTGGCACGGTCGCTTTGCAAATGACTTAGGTATTAAATGGTTGCGACAAACGATGATGAAACTATTTGGCCGAAACCTCTAAGGTCCGTCAGCCAACAACCAAAAAAACGGCACGGTTAACCACATACTTTCGCAAAACGCTTCAACCTTTCGGGACATGGCGCCAACCATGCCGCCGCTTTCGCAGCTCCCCAAGTGCTTCGGTCGTATCGCACATTGAGTCGACCCCTAGTCAGTTAATCTCCCCCTCTCGCCATCTTCCCGTACGGAGCCATCCGATACGGTACGGTGAGAGGTTCCCACGTTAGTTACCAGCTACTGCGCAACGTAGCGCCACCATCTCCACACGCCCCTAGTCGTCCGACTTCCCTTAGGTTTCCCTGGCTCGATGTTCCATAGCGGCTCAGGTACTCAGATTGTGCTTCATCGACTACGAACCACGGCTTCATGCCTATGGCTCTACGTTGCTCCGCACAGCACCCATCGAGGGGTGCCGTTACACGCTTAAGCTATCCAGAGGCCCATGGTTTCCCAAGGTGCCAACCGCGCCAGGTTTCCCCTTGCAGCCCTCGTACATCGCTGTACGCTCATCAGCCTACGTGTGCGGTACGGGTTATGCCCTTGCGGCACATCCCCCGCATCGGCCTTTCACCGACTTTCACCAAATAACAGGTCACCAGGCCATTGCCTGCCTGGAGCCGTTTCCGTGTCGCCCAACCTCGCCTTGGCAATATGCCGGCGGATTGGGTCGAAGAAGGGAATTACACCCTTCAGCGCCCATCGCAGCCGCACCAGCCCTATTAGAGGCATGCGGCTACAGCGTTTGCTTGGCATCAGGTTGGCGACCTGATACCTGTCGGGGTGGCGCCCCGGCGTGTCCTTTCGGACAGTATGTGTGTTTACAGTTGGCGGTCTGTCCGAAGGCCCCTGGTAGCTACCACAGAGAACCTTGGGACAGACCGCCGTGCATGCGAGCGCCTCAGCTTTCGCTGCGGTTCAGGACCTGCACAAAATGATTGCCTTACTTTGTATAGTTAAAAGAAGGTGATTGGAATTCAAAACTCTTGGAATGGATTCTTTCGAATCGGTCGCAAATCACGACCATCCTACTCAAGATACTTTATTCCGCATGCTGAAATCCCAATATAATAAGTTTCCCAAAAGCACTTATTAAAATAACAAAATGAGAAAACATCCGTCTTTATCTTGTGCGGTGCTCGCCGCTCTCACACTCCTCACCGGCTGTGCAGTAAAGAACCCATACATATCACCGACCTCAGGGGATACCGCAAAAATTCGGGTGGTGAACCACAGTGCTGGGACAGCGCTCCTTTATGCCAGCACGACATGCAAGGTCGACTCTGCCCCAGTGCTAGCGGCATTCAGTTCGTTTCTCAAGTCAGATGTCAGTAGAGCAGATATGTATGGTTCACAGCCGAATGACGGAAATAAGAATGTCGTGGAGCGAGTAATTGAAGCCGGAAAAGAAATGCAAATCTTTACCGCGTATCAAGGAGCTGGAGTCCAATGTTACGTCGAGGTCGCCTTCAATCCAAAAAAAGATGAGCAATACGAAATGACTTACATTGCAAATGGTCAGATGTGTCGAGTTGCCATCGATAGATTGACGGAAACTGATGGAAAAATAGCACGAGAAAAAGTTGAAGACGTGCGCCGCTTAAAGAAGGGCGAGTGTAGATAAGTATCGACCATCGGTAGTGCACCGAAACAAAGCCCTGAATGAACAGAATACAAAGGGGCGGGTCAGCCGCAACCTCTCGTTAGCTAGTCTTTCGACCGGTTCTGAGCACCAGCGGGTTCACCGCCGTCCCATTCCGCAAAAAAAGCCCCGGGATGCGCTCGGGGCACAACCTCTGCGGGCAGCAAAGAAGATGAGACTGCCAGGACTTATGCCCAGGGTGCGGGTTGCGGTACCGTACACGGCCCCTCTACTCCGACACTGGCGAAATCGGCCGGGCCGACCACCTCCAGGTATTCCATGTCGGGCGAGTAGTCGAACAAAAAGTGCCGAATGCCAGGCGCCTGGTGCACACAGTCGCCGGCGCTGACGAGCGTTTCCTGGTCCTCGTACATGAATTTGGCCCAACCCTTCAGCATGTAGACGATGTGGAATTCAGCCGCGTGCACGTGCCATCCGGTGCCGGCCTCAGGCGCCGCGTTCGCACGCACCAACTGAGCGATGACTTTTCCGTGGGTGGCCTCGGCAATGCCCAGGTCCCGATAAACGAAAAAATCGCGCAGGCCACCCTCAACGTACTGGGTGTCACCAGGCTTCACGTGCATGAATTTCGTCTGCAAAATTGTATCCATCATTTCTATTGCCTTCGTTAGTTCAGAAATCTGCTGATGCGCATAACGGGACATGGCCAGTTATCCGCTCGAAAAAGGACCGACCCAGTTGAAGCAGACCGTTACGGGGTGTCAGGGAAAGGCAGCTCGACCTGCCCATCCGCCCTAACGTCGAATACGTTCAAGCTCATCGCCACCAGAGTGTAGTATCCCAGCAGCCCTACCAGATTCACGACCGTCTTGATGCCGAAGCCGGCGACTGCCTCGCGGTAAATCTCGTCGGAGACCCGCTTCTTCTCGTACAGGTCGTCGACGAACCGCCAAATCAGTGATTCGTCGCTGTTCTCGAATTTGGGCACCTTGTCTTGTCGGATGTCTTCGAGCGCTTCGGGCTTGAGGCCTGCATCGACGCCTATTGGATAGTGGATGTACCACTCGGCTTGCGACTTCCACTTGGCGGCAGTGCACAGGATGGCAAGCTCGGATAGCCGCAAGGACAGTCCCGTTCCATAGCGGCAGAAGGCACCCAGCTCCTGTGCGCGGCTAGCCAGCTCAGGGCTATGAATCCATGACAGGAATGGACCATTCAAGTTGCCGCGCGGGCCGGAGAGAATCGTCTGCAACACGTCCTTCTGCTCTGGAGATGCATTTTCGACGGAGAATTCGGGCAGTCTGGTGCTCAAGTTGCACTTCCTTAAAGTGGATGCGTTTTTCCTTCAGGCTCATGCCTCGGTATTGAAGATAAAGTTCTCTGGCACGCTTGGCCCCCAAAGGTACAAGGAGTCCTCAGGAGGGAAGTCGCCAGCCAGCCACGGCTTGTCGGCCGATACATAGTCGATGTCGGCCGAATACTCGCAGAAAGAGCCCCACGGGTCTTCCACGTAATGGAAGTAGTTGGAGCCGAGTACATGGCGCCCGGTGCCCCAGCCCTTCGTATATCCTGCCGCAGCCATCTGGGCAGCGCCGGCACCCACTGCATTGACGTCGGGAACATCCCAGGAAGAGTGATGCCAGCCGCGGGCGCTGCTCTTGGCAAATGCCACGAGATGGTGGTCACAACCATGGGGAGCGTGCATGAAGGCTATGATGTCGCGTGACTTGTCCGAAAGGCGTAGCCCTAGAGCACGCTCATAGAACGCTACCGATGCAAGTACATCGGGCGTGAACAGTAGCACGTGCGAAAGCCGAGAGGGACGCACGGTCACCGCCTGCGAGCGCATGCATGCGCCACGCTTGTCCGCTGGCGTGCTCTCGCTCATCCTGGTCGGCTTTTCATCTAATGTGGTCTTGGGCCCCGCTCGTACCTGAATGCGGTTACCGTCCGGGTCGCGAAACCAGAAAGAGACCTCGTCGCCTTGCGAAACGACCGACACATTGGTCGCGCCCGCCTCAGTCACCTGGCTGTGCAGCGGGAAGATGTCCTCCTGATAGGCATTGAAGCTCAAGTAGTCCAGATGCTTCCGTTCACCCTGCACGACGCGCGCCCAACGGTGGCCGTCGGCTGCGAGGACATTCAGGCCGCCTTCGGCGGCCGTATTCTCTTGAACTTCCAGTCCGAATGTAGAAAAGAACGTCCTTGCCAAGTTCAAATCAGGTACAGCCAGCGCGAAATGGTCAATCGAATGAATTGCTGCCACGACGATATCTCCTAAACAACGAGCCTCACGAAGCGTTGCCGGAGGCCCGTTTAACTCCACGACTGCGTTTAACGTGCTTCGTCTTCGATGACGTTGCGCAGCGTGCCAATACCCTCGACGCGAACCTCGCACACATCGCCGGCCTTCATCAGGAGCTTCGGCGAACGCGCCCAGCCGATGCCCGAGGGGGTGCCGGTGACAATCACGTCGCCCGGTTCCAGGGTGATGGCCTGGCTGACGATGCTGATGACGGTCGCGACATCGAAGACCATCTCGTCCGTGCTGGCCGATTGAACCACTTGACCGTTCAGGATGGTTTCCAGGCGCAGGCCCTTGGCACCAGCTGGCAGCTCATCGGCCGTGACGAGGTCGGGGCCGAAGGCACCAGTAGCGTCGAAGTTCTTACCTACCGTCCACTGCGGGGTCTTGAACTGGTATTCGCGTACGGAGCCATCGTTGAAGAGACTGTAGCCGGCGACGTGCGACAACGCGTCAGCAGGAGCAATGTGACGGCCGCCCTTTCCAATTACCGCAGCAATCTCACCTTCAAAGTCCAGGCCTTCGCTGTCCTTGACTGCGGGACGAATCATCGGCTCAGCATGCGCCACCAGGCTTGTGTTCACACGGAAGAACAGCGTCGGATAGTCCGGCTGTGCGAAGTTGCTTTCCTTGGTGTGGTCAGCATAGTTCAGGCCCACACAGATAATTTTTGGCGGACGGGAAAGTGGCGGCAGGTAGGTTATGTCCTTTTCCGTGACGACCACACCTTCCTTGAAGGTGTCGCCATAGCTCTTGAGGCCGACGCCGCGCGCCAGCAGCTCTTCCAGGGATTCGTCGCCGATGATGCGAATGCCTTTGCTTTCGCGAACACCGAGGGCCTTTTTGCCTTGATATAAAACCGATACGTAACGCATTACAAAACTCCTAAGAAAAAATCAGCTGAAATTAGCGGCGCTGCATCCCGCGCCCTCGCTGGAATGGGCCTCAATCCAGCGAGAGAAAGACTGGCAAATCTCGTCATTGGCGAGGCATGCCCCGGCCGATGCTTCAAACATCCCGAAGAAGAGGTGGAACATGCTGTCGAAGTTGAGCACCTTCACAGGAACACGGTTCTGCGACAGTTTTTCCGCATAGGCCAATCCTTCTTGCCTCAGCGGGTCGTGGCCTGCCACTGCGACGAGCGCTGGCGGGGCTCCATCCAAGGAAAATGCACGAAGCGGCGAGGGAGGAAACCCTTTCGCTCGAGACGCTTGGTCCCCCATGTACAGCCTCGATATGTCGCGCAAATCGCTGGGCTTGAGCATGGGATAGTCGATTCCACGGTCCTCAATCTCGGATACGTCGCGAGCCATATCGACACCGGGCACAACCAGTAACTGGGCAACCAGGCTCTTTGGACGCTCTCGTGACAACAGAATTGCTGCGGTCGTAGCCAAGTTAGCGCCGGCACTCTCTCCAGCTACTGCCACCCGAGTTGCGTCACCACCGAGCAACTCCACGTTATCCACCACCCAATTGGTTGCAGCCAGGGCGTCATCGTGGGCGGCGGGGAAGGGATTTTCTGGTGCCAGCCGATAATCGACAGAGACGACAACTGCTCCGGTATCACGGCACATCTTGCGAGCAACGTCATCCATGAGCTCAATGCTGCCCAGGACAAAGCCCCCGCCGTGGAAGAACACGATGGTCGGCACCTTCCCCTGGCTAGCCTTTGGACGATAAACGCGAACTGGCACCTCGACAAGCTGGCCATTGACCAGGCCGGAAGCCAGAACATCCTGCGTCGAGAGCACTTCCGGGAGGGTTTTCCCCGCCCTGCCTCGCTCGATTGCCTGGCGCAGGCGGCCCCGAGCTTGCTCTGGCGTTCCAGAAAACGGTGGGGGTGCGCCGGCTTCCGCCACTTTGTGGACAATCTCCGCCAGCTGCGGGTCCAGCGCCTGCATGGACTGAGTCGATATCACTGCAGCTCCAAGACGAACTGCTGCGAGCTCAAGGCCCGGGCGCGCACTTGGTCGACATCCACGGACAGCAACTTGCCTGCCTTCTTAACCGCGCGCCCGGCGACATACACCGAGTCCACGTTGCCGGAATGGGCAGCCAGGACAATTGCGCCGACCGCATCCGAGACCGGTGCCAGGTTGATGTCATCAGCACGAATCATGACGATGTCCGCCTGCTTGCCGGGTGTCAGGGAGCCGATTTTTCCGTCCAGGCCCGTCGCCTTCGCACCAGCCAAAGTCGCAAATTCAAGCACGTCCCGCATCGTCATCGTTTCCGGAGCTGCCTTGGCCTTGGAATGCCCACCGCCCATCCACGAGCGGTAGTAGGCGAACGCGTGCCGCATCTGAGTGAACATGTCGCCAGCGCATTTCGTTTCCGTGTCGCCGCTCAAGCTGGGGCGGATGCCGGCCGCCAGCAGACGGTCAAAGGGAATGTCGCCGATACCCTGCGCATTCAGTTCACAGTGCACCCCGAGGGAGGCAGTAACGCCGGCGTCGGCCATCATCGAAATCTCGTCGTCGTGGGAGCAGCAGCAGTGGACGAACGTCAAATCCTCGCCCAAGACGCCAGCTTCATGCATCTGCGCGATTGCGCGCACCTTGGCGTTTCGCGCATAGGCGCCCATGTGAATGCTGGAGCGGATGCCCAGCTCGCGGGCAAGACGCAGGTCACCCAACCAGACGTCCCGGGTGGCCATTTCAGGGCCGCGGCCCCCTT
>NZ_AJHH01000106.1 GCF_000256565.1 Herbaspirillum lusitanum P6-12
GAACTGTTGGCGCAGGCGGCGGATGTCTTCCAAGTGGCCGCGCTGGCTGTTGAACATCCAGGACGCGCCGTCGACCAGCGGCCAGCCGTGGGCAAAGATGGCACGCATGCCGGAGTCTTGCAGGGCGATAACCGCAGCGTCCGTGTGCTCGGGGCTGTTCTGGATGTGCGACCAGTCCAGCATCGTGGTGATGCCGGAGTCGAGAGCAGAGACTGCACCCAACAATGTGCCGATATACACGTCTTCCGGACGATAGGCGGCGCCCTTCGCCCCCAACATCTCGGCGAAGTAGATTTGCGGGTCTATGTCGGCATAGCGATGACGGACACAGGTCTGCCAGGTGTGCCGATGGGTATCCACAAAGCCCGGGATAACAATCATCCCGGCAACGTCAATCTGCTCGGCATCTGCGACTTCCAGATTGGGAGCGACATCCACGATTTTCTCGCCATCGACCAAGATATCGGCCGAACGGTGGTCACCTACCTTCGGGTCCATACTGATGACCCAGCCGCCCTTCAAAAGCTTCCGCTGCGTTTGCATCAGGGCCTCCCGTTAAACCATTTCGAAAGCTGGCTCTCGACTTCGTCCACCAAGCCAGCGCTGCTGCCAGCCCAAGCGACATAGCCGTCAGGCCTGACCAGCAGAGCTTTCACGTCGCCGAGCAAGTCAGGAATCTTCGCCAGGCGCGCTTGAACTACGTCGACGGGGTACTTCGAGACATCGAGGTCCGCGAACTGGCTGCTGAAGCCCTCCAGGTCCAGCAGCAGAAACTTGCGCGAGCGCAGCAGCGACAGCATGCTGGGCGTGGAGCCATCCAGCAGTGTCAGCAGGATGTCGGGGCAACGCAGCCCTTCCGCCGGGTGTGCGCTTTCGGCTCGGGGATACGGGGACTCCAGGCCACATAGCTCCAGCACCAGCTTCTTCTGGACATCCGGCAGCGGGATGATGTGTTCCTGCATGCGGCGCTTCAGGACGACGGCGTCCTCAGAAAAGTTGAACTGCAGCGCACATTGCGCCTTCACACTCTCAAGAAGCCGCTGCATGACCGGCAGACGCTCGGATTCATAGGTATCCAGGGTTTCATCGCTGGCGTGGCCCTTCACCACGTTCGCCAGCTTCCATCCCAGGTTGAAGGCGTCCTGTAGGCAGAAGTTCATGCCCACGCCGCTGGCCGGGTAGTGGATGCGTGCCGACTCGCCGACCAGGAACACACGGCCTTGACGGAGTTTCTTCACGCTGCGCATCTGGTCATCGAAGCGCGAAGCCCAGCGATAGGAGGTAATCCCATAGTCGGTGCCGTGCACATCTTGCAGGCACTGGAGCACCTCCGGCAGCTCGACCGGCTCCTCTTTGGGGGCATGGCGCCTGTCGCGGTGGACGATATTGAAGCGGGTAATGCCCTCGCCGAACGTGTAGCCACGAATCCAACCCATCTCGTTATCGACGTTGATACGGCCGCCCGGCCACGGCGCTTCCAGATGTGCGTCCACCACGATGCCGCGGAAGGTGCCAGAGTGGCCCTCGAAGTCGAGGCCCAGCTTTGTTCTGACGGCACTGCGGCCGCCGTCGGCGCCCACGACATAGCGCGCGCGGATTTCCTTCTCTTCGCCGGCGGACGAGCGCACCAGAATCGTTACCCCCTCGGCATCTTGGCGAAGGTCGATGAGTTCACTGTCCGAGACGACTTCGGCACCGCACTCCTTCGCCCATTCCCAGAGAATTTCCTCGGTGTGATTCTGCGGAAGGCCCAGCGTGAAGCCAAATCTCGAATCCAGATACTTCCAGTCAATGGGATGGAATCCAGACCAGATGTGCGATGGCCGGAAGGGATACGGAGCGATTTGCTTCGTCTTGTTGATGAAACGGTCAGCAATACCGCGGGCGTCGAACAACTCAAGCACACGAGGAAGAATAGTTCCTGCGCGCGATTGGACGCCTGCGGTGCGCCTCTCAACTACCAGGGTTTTCACGCCGGCGCCTGCGAGTTCACCCGCCATTGTTAAACCCGAGGGCCCTGCCCCGACTACGACCACATCCCACTGCATTTTCACTCTCCGTATGAATTGAACGAACAAAAAACTATTTAACTTGGGTCAGAACACATGCGTGATGCCGACCTCAAACACGACCTGCCTGTTCGTAGAAGCGATAGGCTGGAGCCGCATGGCGGCGACTTGTCCCTGGCCGGCTGCCTGGAAGACGCTCAACGCATAGAGGCTGGTACGCTTCGACAGGGCATAATCTGCGTGGGCATGGACCATGTTCCACTTGTAGTTCTCGAGCTTGGTGTAACCGTAGCCACCGCCCAATCGCAGGGCCGTGGTGACATATTTGTAAGCGCCCAGGTCGATGCTCTGGGCCTTTGCTGAAACGCCCAATGCGGACAGCTTGGTGTAGCTGTAGTTGCTCATCAGGCGCCAACCGGCGTCGGAATACACCACGCCTGCGCTGGCCGTGTTCTGGTTCTGCGCTACCTTGGTGGTAGGGTTCTTCACCAGGTCTATTCCATACAGCGTAGGCACACCCAGAGAGCTGCGCGGCGAGTAAGGCACGTCGTGGACGGTTTCCCACACAGCCAAAAACTGCCACGGGTTGGACGAATAGCTGGCGCTGAAGCCCATCGTATTGCCGTTATTGGTAGTCGATGTCGGTGTGCCATAGCCATATTGGGCACCAAACTGGAAGCCATTGAGCTCCGGCGACTTATACTTGACCAGGCTGTTCAGCGGATTGCCGACCGTGCGGTCCAGATTGCCCGGGTGCGTCGCAAGGTTCGAGGTGAAGCGCTCAGATGTGTAGGGGACCAAATCGGCCAACAGGTCGTATTGATTACCTAGCGTCACGGTGCCCCAATCCCTCGAATTCAATCCCACGAAGGTCTCGAAGGGGCTGAAGCCACCGGTATCGAGTTGCACGTAATTGGCCCACTTGAAGATGGCGAACGCGCCACCGCCAAGGTCTTCACGGCCAGTAAATGCGATGAACGGAACGGCATGGGTATTGCCTTGCTGCATGCGGCCACCGCCATTGGGGTAGCTTGCGTTGTTCGTGTAGGACACTCCTGCACCCAACACACCCGAAATCGTCACGTTCTGCGTCTGGCCATGTGCCGACGCGGCGACGAGCGTCACTGCTCCTGCAAATAAAGTCTTCTTCAACATGTCATGTCTCCCTGTTTTTTATTTAGTCAGGCGGCCGAATTCTGAGGTTCGGCTGTGATTCCGCCTGTAAATCTGCGTTGCACTACAAAAACCAATCTCAGCGCCGCCAAGCAGGCGATGCATCCAGCCGTAACGAACACCGTTGCCATCGCATAGGGCAGCGCATGCTCGCCACCGCCGTAGACATAGCGACCGACCAGTGCAATCAACGTCGGCGAGAAACCTTGGCCGACCAGGCCGTTGAGGAAGAGCACCATCGCCATTACCAGGCCAACAGATGCAGCCGGCACGGTGCGTGCGATGACCACAGAGGTGACAGACATGAAGGTCCAGGAGCTCAAGACGACGAAGCAGTTGATGGTCCAGAACCACTGCAAGCTCGTAGACAACACCAGCGCGGTTGGCATAACGGCCATCGCCAGGCTCGACACCAGGCCGACGGAGATGATGCGACCGAGCGGGTTATTGGCATTCTTCTTCTGCATCGCGATACCGGCCAGCCAGAGGCCCAGTGGGCCGGCGGTCAGCATGATGATGCCTTGCGAAAGACCAAACGTACGCATCTCGAGCATGAACTTGCGACCCGCCATTGCCGGCAACCACGCCGCCATACCGAAGGTGATAATCGCGTTGGCGACGACAAACAGCAGAATGGGAATGAAGAAAGCGCGGTTCATCCACAGATAGTTGGGTAACGACGATGCGCGTGCATTCGAGGCGGCCAGCTCAGCCGGCGCCGCAGCCGACCGCCCTGGGTCACGATTCAGGAACACAGTCAGTGCCAACGGCAGGCCCACTGCGCCAATCAGGAACAGTGTGAATTGCCACGAGGTGACGTGGCCCAGCACCGGGATGTACGTCCATCCTGCGTTGTGAACTGCAGCAAGCAGCGGGCCGCCCAAGACCAGCGACAGGCCGGTGCCCAGCATCAGGGCCATCGTGTAGATGGAGAGAGCACGCGCTCGGCGGTCTTCATCAACACCGTCACGGATGAGCGAATATGACGAGGGCGGGATGAGCGCTTCAGCACCGCCGACAATCACACGAGCGACCACGAGGCCCAAGAAGGTTGCTGCCACCGCATTCGCCGACAATGCCAAGGACCAAATAACGACACCGGCAGCGATGACTACACGGCGATTCCACTTATCTGCCATCCAGCCTGCTGGGATGCCAACAACGATGTTGGCAATTGCGAATGCTGCACCAATCAGGAAACTGATTTCGACGTCACTGACACCGTAGGTCTTTTGAATCGGCGCGACCATCAGCACAAGGATGTTTTTATCGAGCTGCGCCAGCATGCTCAGTATCGTCAGGGTGACGACAAGCCCCCACTGTCCGAATTTCGAACGTGGACTTCCATTTTGAACAATCACCGTCTCTCTCCTGTTGTAGTTGAATGCCGACGGTTGTTCTTCACCGCTTGAGTGGATTATAGGTTTGGCATTACATTTGTATAATTGATTGTTTAAATCCCATACATTTACGGTGTAAATACATTGCCATGAGATTCAATAAGCTCGATTTGAACCAGTTGGTTGTCCTCGATGCGCTGCTCTCGACCCTTAGCGTAAGCAAGTCGGCGGAGCGCCTATTCCTCAGCCAACCGGCCACCAGCTGCGCTCTTGCGAGACTTCGCGAGTATTTCGAAGACGACTTACTCGTATCTGTTGGGAAAACAAATGCGCTGACGCCGCTGGGCTCCAGCCTCATCAAGCCGGTGCGAGACGTGCTTTTGCAGGTGCAGACAATCACCCGCGCACGCCCGTCATTCGACCCGTCGACGTCGACTCGTAAATTCACTATCGAGTCGTCCGACTACGTCATAAATATCTTCTTGTCAGAGGTCATCAGGCGCGCCTCGGTCTTGGCGCCGATGATGGAGTTCGACCTGCGGTCAATCAGCCCCCAGACGCCGAACAACTTGGAGAATGGCGATGCAGAGATTCTTATCATTCCGCACTATGCAACTGTCCAGGGTCATCCGAAAGAAGAGCTATTCGAAGACAAATTTTCTTGTTTGGTTTGTGCGAACGGAGTGTTCAAAGACAAGGAAGAACTGACCACTGATGAATATTTCGATGCGAATCACATCAGTGTGGAATGGGGTGGAGGCCGCAGAATAACCTTCGACACCCGAGTAATCTCTGCCAGCAACAAGCATCGGAAGCAGACTATTGTGGCGCCAAGCTTCTCCCTTGTTCCCGAGTTGCTCGTCGGAACCAACATGATTGCAACTCTTCCGCACAGACTCGCAACGAAGATTGCAAAGCAGTTCTCGCTGAAACTCTTACCCTGCCCTGCAGACATTCCTCACTTTACCGAGAATGTTCAGTGGCACAAATTTCGCGACAACGACCCTTCGGTTTTATGGTTACGCCAGCTTTTCAAAGAAACGGCCGCGACCATCATAGGGCGCGACATAAATTCCGAGAAAATCCTCGTTAAGCGGCACTCAAAGACAAAAGGTACACAAGTAGGTACTACTAAAAAGACCAGATAGGAACCTAACCGTTTTATTTTCCCTATCTTGCGTGTAGACCGGGATTGCGCCAATTTTTCTGCGAGCCAAGTTCACTGGTGCGCGAGCCTTCCACGAAAAATCGAAGATTATCTTAGCGGCGGCAGCGATAAAAACGACTGGGCACGCACGACTTTCTCAAGCTACCAAAGATGTAGCGATGGGTTGGCATAGATACTTCGGGCTGGTCAGTCGCTGTTGATTTACTGAGATGGACCCGACACCCCCAATAGGATCAAACTAAGGTTTCATCCAATTTAAGTGTGGAGGTGTGTCATGGATATCGACATTCTCGGAATTGACCTGGCTGAACGGATGTTCCAGTTACATGGTGGATCGCGCGTGCGTTAATTGCTGGGTACATCAATGTACAGCCTTGATCAACCAAACCAGGGGAGAGGGACGGGTAACGAAGCGTATTCATTGCGCAGAAACCTGTAGCATTCAAACATGCTGCACCTTCCGCGCTGGCCCAGTGCGAGATCGATATAAGAAGTACCTTCGGCGCTATTTTGATCGAGCTGCCGGAGCACATTCGTGTCGTGAAAGAACGCATTGATGTACCAATCAATGGATGGGGCATTACGGCGAATTCGGCGTTGTGTCAGAAGATTCAGGCAATCGATGGCGTGGGGCCGATTACCGCGACGGCGATGGTCGCTGCCGTGGGAGACGCCAAAGAATTCAAGAATGGCAGACATCTGTCTGCATGGCTCGGCCTGGTTCCGCGTCAGTACTCCTCTGGCGGTAAGTCTCGCCTGCAAGGAATCAGCAAGCGCGGCGACACGTACTTGCGAACGCTGTTGATTCATGGCGCCCGGGTCGTATTGCGCTACGCGATCGGCAAAGCCGATGCGCGCAGCCGATGGTTACAAGATTTGATCGCACGACGAGGTTATAACCGGGCGGCCGTTGCGCTGGCAAATAAGAACGCGCGCGTGATTCAAGTGTTGTTGAGCCATCCGGATAGTTATCGTTTGTCGGACAGGCCTGTTTGATAAGCTCGATTTGTTGTGGTCTGGGGAGGACCTATCTCTTGTTTTGCGAAGCTTCTTAGAGTGATGACGAAACTGGTAAGACCGATGCCCACAAACCTGCTTTCGATGCGGACTGCCTTCAGGGACAAGCCGATGATTTGCTAAGGAATGGGTGTGCGAATCTCATCAAGGCTGCGGGCACGTATTTGACATACGCCCACGAGCAAGCCGGATACATGCACGCAAACTGTTTCAACGTTACAAAAAGAACTTGCAAAAGGTGTCGGGTCCATACATGCGTCGAAAATTGACCCACTTTTGGCATAAATTGCACCGAGAATTGATAATCATCTAGCCGTCCTCCCTCGGCAAGCGCCGAGCGTAAAGTCATGGTGCGAACCTCACTTTATCCAGGAGAACGGCGATGTTATTTTG
This sequence comes from Herbaspirillum lusitanum P6-12, assembly GCF_000256565.1. Lineage (GTDB taxonomy): Bacteria > Pseudomonadota > Gammaproteobacteria > Burkholderiales > Burkholderiaceae_D > Herbaspirillum > Herbaspirillum lusitanum. The sequence goes on from NZ_AJHH01000106.1 coordinate 7,101, forward strand.
TGGCATAGACCTTCATTCGAACAACTGTTTCGTCGTCATCAGTGATGACGACGATCGGGTCCTGTATTCCAGGCGCCTGCCGAATAATTTGGATCAGATCTGCGCAGCGCTGAATCCGTATCGAACGAACTTGTTCGGTATGGTCGTTGAGTCGACCTACAACTGGTGCTGGCTTGTGGATGGACTGATTGACGCGGGCTATCCACTGCACCTGGCCAACACTACCGCAATCAAGC
>NZ_AJHH01000107.1 GCF_000256565.1 Herbaspirillum lusitanum P6-12
GATTGCTTAGGTAGGATTGTGGATCTCTTTTTGCTATTTTTTCGATGTCAATGGATGGCATTCATCGCCCGGCTGCCTGGTTTCCCCAGATGTTGTTTCAACTGCAAACAAAGGGGCTTAGTAAAAAATCTATATTCGTATTCTGGCCATCTAGGCAAGACTAACTCTGCATGCGTCTAGCCATGTCCGCACGCCACTCGCTACGTAGCCGGAATCCAGGCAACGTCCGCGCATGTCGTTCAGCCCATGCCAGAAGTTCGTCGGCAGGCAATTCGATAGGCATCACTATCCTCGCCGGTTGCGACACATACCATGACGTGTCCACGTACAGCTCAATGCGATTGCCTTCCGGGTCACGGAAATAAACGGAAAGCGCATTGCCATGGGTGACGGGTGAAATTTCTGAAACGTCGGCCCGTTGCAAGCGCCGGTGGAATGCCTGAAGCGTTTCGATCGAATCTGCCGTCATGGAAATCTGGTTGACCACGTTGAAATCGATCCGCTCCGGCCTTCCCGACACAAGCACGATTTGATGGTGAACATCTGGATCGCGACTGGTAAAGACCAATTCAATGGGGCCCTCAGGCCCCTGCAGCGTACCCCGATCAGTGATCGTGAAATCCAGTACGTCCACGTAGAAATCTGCCATCCGTTGAATATCGGTGACGAAGATGCCGATATGACTGAAGCTGAGTCCGCTTCTCTTGTTCATGATGTTCTGCTCTCGTAAAGGTTAGGAGGCTGTGACCGACACACGCTGCTGGCGGCCCACGCCATGAAGTTGCCCCGCAAACCACGCCGCGATGACCCGGTTGCGTTCGACACTGTTATTGTTGATGCAGTGGATGCCTTCTGCCCAGTAGACCAGCGTAGTCAGCCCCTGGGCGCGTAGTGCCATAAGGGTATCCACCTCCTTGTCGGTGACAAGAATATCCTTGCCCCCCTGCAGACACAGAATTGGCGAACTCAGCGTCCTAAGTAGCTCAGGCAGGTTCAGCCCTTGTAACATCGCCTGCGCCTCTGCCTCTCCGCACACCGGCCCCATCATATGACCGATACGCCGCGCTACACGAGGATATGCCCGTAAGGCCTGGCTGAAGTCAACGGAGCCCCCATTGGTGCAGACCGCGCGAATACGCGTGTCTGCTGCCGCAGCAGCCATGGCCAACGTGCCCCCAAGACTATGGCCTGCTACGCCATAGCGGTCTGCGGCTAGGCCCCTCGCCGTCAAGACGTCCAGAGTCGCCGATACCATCCCGGTAAAGAGCGGTCCCAGATAGGACTCATGCCGCAAACGTGCCAAGCCCTGCCCGGGCAATTCGACCAAGCATACCGCCAAGCCATGCTCGAGGAAGGCAGAGACTCCACCGTAGAAAGCTTCGCACCAGCCATCGGCTCCCCCCCATACGACCACGCAAGGAGGTTTTGCATCGATGGCCCCAGCCGGCTGAAACAACCATCCACCATGCCGGCGACCCGCATGAGAGACGTCCAGGCGCGTGTCGGCATATCCCAGTAAGCGCATGGCAGATCCGAATGCCGCCACGCTTTGTGCGTAGATGGCCAGGCGTTCCCTCGGACTTTCCTCCAGCGCCGCCTGTGCAAGTCGCAGGCAAGCCGCCGCGTAAAGGTAGAACTCAGCCGCACTCCTTGCTTGCCCCTCGTTCTCCTGATACCGGGCGCGCCACAGATTGTCCTTAGCGAGCTGCTGGCAGATGTCAACCCAAGCGGCGCCGTCCTCGACTCGGCGCCGCAGCTTGAGCACATCTTCGAGGGCGCAACCGTAATCCACGGAGCGCTCAATGGAATAGGCCCGTAACATCGCTTGGTCGAGACCAGGATCGCCACTATCCTTGGGACGCGCCTGTAGGTAACGATCGATCTGAATCGTGCTCATGGATTCAAGAAAGCTTGAGCGGCAGCTTGTCGATCAGGCTGATCGCCTCATCCACTGCGGCCACTGCACCATGGACATAGCGATCCGGACGCATCAGTACCGCAGCCGCGCCCCACGGCAGGAGCAGATCCTGCTGGCCCTCCTCCAGGGCGATTAGTTGCAAGCTCGGGTGGGCGCTTCTCAAATGAGCGATGGTCTGCTGCTCCATGAATTGCTCGGTGCCGACAAGGGCAAATGCATGTCCTGCCATGCTGTCGAGCAATGACCCGCGAACCGCTGGTTGCACGAACTGGCGACCCAGGCCACTCTCACCATGTCGGCTCTGCAACCCAGGTCCCAGAGGCGGGTTGGGCGGCGCATAGGCTTTGGGGTTATCCCGCATATCACGGACGCGGCGCTCCAACTCAACGGGATCTCTCATCTGCACGAATTTCCCGGCCTCGATTGCGCCCTCGGTAAAGACTTTCAGATGCGGCCGGCGTTCGCTTTCGTAGGTATCAAGCAGCGTATCGTCGGCACGTCCTTGGCAGACTGCCGCAAGTTTCCACGCCAGGTTGGAGGCATCACGAATGCCGGCGCACATGCCTTGACCAAGGAATGGCGGCATCCGATGTGCAGCATCGCCGGCGATGAACATGCGACCACGGCGCCAGGTACGCGCGATCAGCGATTCGAAGGTATAGACCGCGCTACGCATCAGTTGGCCATCTTCGCGACGGATAGGACGCATCGAATTCTCGATGAAATCCCATATGACATCGGGCTTGGTGATATGGTGAATTTCATCTTCGGGCTTGACCATGATCTCCCAGCGCAACATCTTGTCCGACGTACAACTGGCGTACATCGGCCGCTCCGGATTGCAATGTTGCGTGCTGACCCGTTCCAGGCCCAGATCGCGCTTTTCTTCCACATCGATCACAAGCCACTTCTGCTTGAAGCCAAGGTCCTCCTGCTCTACCTCCATCGTACGACGAACCAGCGAGCGGGCACCGTCGCAGCCAACGAGGTAGCGTCCCGTCAACTTGACCAGCCGACCACTTCTGTGGTCCTCCGCCTTGACGATTACCGCATCTTCACGGTTTTCGATGGCATACACGTCGTGCTGCAGATAGACATCGATATCGCTCGATGCATTGACCTTCGCTCGCAAGATGCGCTCCAGCGTCGGCTGATGGAACATATAGTCACTGACCCATCCCAGCGCCCCTTTTTCTCCGCCTCGCTTCCACTCCATCAGCAAGGCGCCATCTGCATCGAGAAAACGCATGCCCAGCGTGACAGCGCATTGCTTCTCCAACTCCTCGGCGACCCCGATGGCTTGGAATACACGCATCACTTCCGCGTCCAAATGTCCGGCGCGGGCCAGATGATAGATGCCTGGCTCGCGCTCAAGGATGGCGACCTTCAGTCCCTGTTGCGCCAGTAAGGTGGCCAGTGTTGCCCCCACCGGACCATAGCCAGAAATTAGTACATCGTAGTTCGCTTGCATATCCATCTCACTGTTGATCCGTATTTTTCGTGGCCGTCCAGCTTCAAGCGCCAGGTACATATTTGCGGACCTGCTGGTCAATCGCGCCAAAGATCGAGCTACCCGATCCATCAAACATCTCCACCTGCACCGTGTCGCCGAATCGCAGTAAGGCCGTTTTCATCTCTCCGGTAGCGAGTTTTTCGAGCATGCGCTTTTCCTGCAGACAGGCGGATCCAACGCTGGTATCACGGTTGGAGACCGTGCCGGAGCCGATGATCGTCCCGGCTCGCAGCTCCCGGGACGTGGCAGCATGCGAAATGAGGCGCGGGAAATCGAAGTAACAATCCTTGCCAGCGTCCGGGCGCCCCAACAGCTCTCTGTTGACATGACTGACCAAGGGCAGGCAGAGTTTGCCGCCGTCCCACGCCGCGCCGAGTTCGTCCAGCGTCACCGCCACTGGAGAGAACGCGGTAGACGGTTTGGACACCAGGAAGCCGAATCCCTTGGCCAGCTCCGAGGGCATCAGGTTGCGAAGGCTGACATCGTTGACCAGCATGACCAACTTGATATGCGTCCGAGCCTGCTCCACCGACACGCCCATCGGCACGTCATCGGTCACCACCGCCACCTCGGCCTCGAGGTCGATACCCCAGGACTCATCTGCCACCAGAATTGGATCGCGCGGGCCGATAAAAGAGTCGGACGCTCCCTGGTAGAGCATGGGATCGTGATAAAGCTGCTCGGGCATCTCGGCGTTGCGGGCTTTGCGAACCAGTTCGGCATGATGCAGATATGCCGAACCGTCGCACCACTGGAAGGTACGCGGCAGCGGCGATTCCACCTTGCCAGGTTCAAATACAAAGCTGCTGCTGGCCTGGCCTGCATTAAGCGAATCGGACAACAAACGCAAGCGTGGCTCGATCATCGTCCATCGCTCCATCGCCTCGCGCAGAGAGGGAACAATTGCTTTGGCTGACACTGCGGTGCGCAGGTCACGGGATACGATGATGAGTTCACCGTCACTGTGAGCGGTCTTGAGGGTAGCTAGCTTCATTAGGGGGCTTCCAGGTCAAAAAAAAAGGGAACAATCAAAATTTGTGGCGCAGTCCGACCGACACGACCATTTGCATCCGTGAGGACGATGGTGCAGGTGCCGTATAAAGCTGGGGGCTGGTGCCCTCCGATCCGCGGATGGCGCCCAGCGAGGCGGAAAGGTCGGATCGCTTCGACAGAGCGTAGTCGACTCCCAGCGAGCCTTGGTGGAACTGAACACCGTCGATCCGGTAATACGTGTAGCCGACAGCCAGTGTGGTCTGAGGAGCAACTGGCCGTGCGGCCCCAAGCTCGAGCATCTTCAGCAGTGCCGAGCGAGAACCCGATTTGTAAGTAACGGTTGAGACAGAAGCGTGCAGATCGAACAGGCCGGCCCTGTTG
>NZ_AJHH01000108.1 GCF_000256565.1 Herbaspirillum lusitanum P6-12
CCCGGCCTGTACCTGGGCACCCAGCGCTGCCGTATCGATGCGATCAAACGTGGTCTGGGTGACCGACTGACCGAAGACGGTTGTTCCAATCGACATGGCAGGTCGGGTATCCCGTGCGACGGTATAGGCGGAGACCAACTTGAAACCCTCGCCTCCATAGGTGAGACCGAGGCTGTCGCTGCTCTGAGTTGAGAGGGAGCCCGCCTGTTCGCCGAACGAGTGCATGGTGCCAAGCTGAAAACCATTGAGCTTCGGCGAGACATATTTCACTGCGTTGTTGAGGCGCTGCGCAGCGGTTCCATCAGCATCACCCATCTTGAACGCGTACAGGTTGTACGTCGTCACGCCGTTGATCAAGGTGACGAAATTGTCATAGGTAAAGCTGTATTGGCGCCCCACCGTCAGGCTTCCCCAGTCCTTGCCAGTGATACCCACCAGAGCCTGGCGTCCGAACAAAAGACCGCCTTGGCCCAGCGCCCCATTCTTAGAGTTGAATCCGGTTTCGAGCTGGAAGATCGCAGCATTGCCTCCGCCCAGATCCTCACTACCCTTGAAACCGATACGGCTGGCCTGGATTACACCATCAGACATGATGGTAGTCCGACCACCGGATATATTGTTGAAGATGGAAATCCCTGGATTGATAATCCCGTAGATCGTCATGCTGTCGTCAGCATGGGCGCATACCGGTACCGTCAATAAACCGGAGATGCCGGCAATAAGTTTCCACGGCGATACAGTTTGTTTGAACAGTTTCATGATGGTTTGTCTCCCTTTAAAGCCTTCTTCTAAGAAAGGCATTGTCGTGATTTTGATTGTGAACGGTGAAATGGGCTCGGCGCTGCGTCAGGCCGGAAGAGCCACCTTCTTGCGCTGGTCGGACAAGTGCATCCATACAACCACCAATCCGCACGCGAGCATGCCGCTGGCAGCCATCAAGTAGCAGGGCGCGAAGCTGCCCAGTTGGTCTCGCAACTGACCTCCGAGCGCCAGCGAGATCATGCTTCCAGGCAGACCGAGCGCAGTGATGATCGCCAGGCCTGCGGGACGGGCTTCTACACTGAGGACTCGAGTGGGAATGGTCCAGAACACCACCAAGGCAGCAAACATTGCGCTATACGCCACGGACATCAAGGCCGGCAGCCAGAATGCATCGTTGATCCAGTGGGCTGCGCCATACCAGCTCAACGCCGAAACGAGCGCCGGAATGATCACATACCAGCTTCGTTCCTCGCCGCGGTCGGATCGCTTGGCCCACAGCAGCATGGACAGCGATGCGATGGCCGATGGAATAGCGATCGATGCTGTCTCCCATGGTCGGGACAATTTGAACAAATGGATGGACAGCGGATACCAAGTCTGGGCGCCCAATGCAACGTTCATGAAGAAATAAGCACCCCCCAGACACCACACCGAAGGCGATGTTAGCGCCGGCTTAAGTTTGGGCGTCTCGGTCATCTTGCCAACCTGGTCGGCATTGACCATGGCTTGCAGTTGCGTCCTTTGATCAGTGCTCAACCATGTTGCCGAAGCTGGCTTGTCAGCCAGGTAACGCAGCAGGAAGAATCCCACCACGATGGCCGGCAACCCCTCCGTAAAAAATACCCATCGCCATCCCGTCACGCCCAGCACCTCGTCCAGCCCCAGCAGTACCGCCGTCAGCATGGCCGTCAGGCTGGCACTAATGGGTACGATCATCAGGAACCAACCGGTGAACTTGCCAAGGTAACGATGGGGCACCCAGTAGCTCAGATAAAGTACAACCCCGGGGATGAAACCGGCTTCGGCTACTCCGAGCAGGAAGCGCGCAAGGTAAAAGGAGTTGGGGCCGACAATGAACGCAGAGGCGCACGAGACGATGCCCCAACTGATCATGATGCGCGCCAGCCAAAGACGCGCCCCCACACGCGCCATGATGAGATTACTGGGGATTTCGAACAACAGATAGCCGACAAAAAAGAGGCTCGCCCCCCATCCGAATTGCCGCGCGCTCAGTCCGATGTCCTTGTTCATGAAACTAGCCACGAAACTGATGTTGGTCCGATCCATGAACGCGATGAACATCATCAGAAGCAGTATCCATTGGAGTCGTTTCGAGACTAGGCCAATGAGTTGCTTCTCTGCTTGCAGATCCATTATGTCTCCTTCTTGTTGATTTATTTTTTTGGCTGACTGCGTAGGCCGCCTTCGTTGTGTCCGTAAGAGTAATCTCATGACATTTTTCGTCAATCCCGATTAATGAGACTAGGATGCGACGAATTCCGGTATAAGCTAAGATGAAATAACGCTCCCTTTGGTCGTGCTTTTTAAATCCGAGGTCTATCGCAAACTCGCTTCTCAATTTTCAGTTAAGACATGACGATGGCAGACAAGCCAAAGAGATCAAATATCACCGTTGACAAAGCGTTTGATATCTTGCTCAGCTTCAGCGAAAACAGACAGGCCATCACGGCCGCTGAAGTATCGGAGCGATTTTGTTTACCGAGAAGCACAACCTATCGGTATCTACTAACGCTGAAAGAAAATGGCTTGCTGGAGGAACGCGTGGGTGGTGGCTATAAGCTCGGCCCCAAGATTTATGCATTGGCCCATGCAGTGGTTCGAAGTGTCAATCTGGTGGATATCTCTCGCCCTCATCTTGAGGCGCTCTCAAAGAAGACAGGTGAAACCGTTCTACTCAACCAGATGCTCGGAGGGGAAATCGTCGTCATCGACTGCGTTGAGAGTCGACATCCGCTCAAGATTTCGTATCTGAAGGGAAGTATCGTCCCGGTGCCCGCAGGAGCGAGCGCCAAACTGTTCCTTGCGTTTGGTCCATCGACAGACTTGGAAAGTTTTATGGCGGAAGCACCATTGAAAAAGCACGCGACCAAGACCGTAATAGATCGCAAGAAACTCATGAGAAAAATCACCGAAGCGCGTACACGAGGATATGCGCTGAATGATGAAGAAATCGATGAGGGTGTAAGGGCTCTCGCGGCTCCCATTCTGATTGATGGCGTGGCCAGTCACTGTGTTTCACTGGTGGGACCTGTCTTGCGTATGCCCGATGAGGAATTACCGTCAATTGCGGAGGAGGTCAAGCACTGCGCAAATTCTATTCGCCTTGCCTGGGAGGTTATGGTTTCAAGATGACTTTTACAAAGCATCTGGCAACATGCAACCCTGTGCTTACAGCATACATCCCCTCCTTCTGGTAAATTTTAAAAGACTTCCAGAAAATCGTACTGGAATCGCCCACCAAATGCCGCAGCATCCATCCAATGTAAGTCAAGATTTTCAACACACGGAACGAACTCATGTTTGCGGATATTATGGGGATTCATATTCGCTAAACGAACAAGTCGGATTAGTGGACAACTTGCATGCCTTAGTGCGGATAGGCTCGTGGCAAAAAACCGGAGGGGATCTCCCAAAACTAACCTGACTGGTATGTATCGTGGATGGATTTAAGCTACTGACCGACCGACGGATCAGTCATCGTGAAATTACTCAGGGTTGAACGCCAGCATGCCTTCTGCAAGCGCTGTGTTTCCGTAGATGACGGTTGCAGACAGCCCTGCACAGGCAGTACATTGCTGTTCCGCAAAGATACGGGTCAACGCCGTCCACTCTCCAACTTCTTTCGGAGTTCCTGCCACATGCGCTGCTAAGGCAGCCTCTGCAAGATAGGCAAGGCCTGCGGTGAGGCCAAATAACTTGAGATAGTTCGTTGCGCCGCTGAGGACATCTATCGATACATCTGCTGATTTCCGTTGAATGAAGTCTGTTGCCTCTTCCAAGGAATCTATCGAAGCTGTCAAAATGGCACCTGCAGGGCCAAAGCCCGCCTGCCCGCAGGTTTCAACAGACTTCGCAATGGAGAGAAACGTCCGAAGAAACCGCGACACCACGTCACGATCCTTGATTTTCAGCTTTCGCGTAACAAGATCGATGGCTTGAATGCCATTGGTACCTTCGTAAATCGGCGCAATCCGGGCGTCACGAAGGAATTGCGGGGCGCCAGATTCTTCGACGTATCCCATGCCACCACGTATTTGAATTCCCAACGACGCAACTTCCACTCCGATATCCGTCGAGTATGCCTTTGCTACCGGCGTCAGAAGATCCGCTTCATCCTGCGCCAATTGGCGATCTTCCATATCTGCGCACAACCTCGCACGATCTATAGCATCGGCCGTTTTAATGACAATGCAGCGGGCGGCACTTGTCATCGCCTTCATGTTGAGAAGCATTCTGGCGACATCTGGGTGGTTTGCGATCCGACTGGGAACTGTTCGATCTTTTGCTTCTAGTGCCAGCCCTTGACGACGTTCATTGGCGTAGGAAAAGGCATGCTGGGTCGCAGCCTCCGCGATCGCCACTCCCTGGGCTGCGACTGCGAGTCGCGCACGATTCATCATCGTGAACATTGCAGCAAGGCCTCGCTCCTCTTCCCCGATCAGCCAGCCGACAGCGCCGTCGTTATCCCCGAACGACATGCTGCAAGTAGGGCTTCCGTGCAGGCCCAGCTTATGTTCTATACCGGTGCACCTGAGATCATTCCGAATCGTGGACTTTCCCTCGGCATCGAGCAGCAGCTTTGGTACAAGGAAAAGTGAAATACCTTTTGATCCTGGCGGCGCCTCTGGACGTCGGGCCAAAACAAGATGCAGAATATTCTCCGCAAGAGGATGATCCCCATAGGTGATGAATATCTTGCTGCCAAATATCCGATAACTCCCATCCGACTGGGCAACTGCCTTAGTCCGGAGAGCACCAAGATCCGAACCTGCCTGCGCTTCGGTGAGATTCATGGTCGCCATCCAGTTCCCGGAGATTAACTCCGGCAAATACTTTTGGCGGAGTTCTTGCGTGCCAAAAGCTTCGATGGTATCTGCCGCACCCATGCTCAACAGCGGCCCCAATCCAAAAGACATACAGGCAGAGTGCCAGTACTCCAGACAGGCTGTATTGATGGCATGCGGCAGGCCCTGCCCACCGTATTCTACTGTCGCCGAAACGCCGTTCCATCCGGCGCCAGTCCATTCCCGGTAGATATCTCGATGCCCCCGCGCTGTCTTCACCGTTCCATCAACAAAGGAGACGCCCTCCCGATCCGCGACGGTGTTGAAAGGCGCTAAGATCTCGCTTGCAAACTTCCCCGCCTCCGTTAGTACCGCTTCGATCAAGTCGAATGAGAGGTCGGCGCATCGCCCGCTTTTGATCAATTCCGAAATGGTCGAGCAGTGTTCAAGCAGAAACAAAGTCTCTTTGACCGGCGCATTGTATTGAGAGCTCATAGGGATCCGGTCAGTTACGCAAAGGCTTGCCCGTGGCGAGCATGTGCTTCATTCTCTCCAACGTGGCTGGCCGCGAAGCGAGTCGCATGAATGCTGTTCGCTCAAGCACGGACAAGTCGATTTCAGACAACGTGACTTCTTCAGCACTTTCTCCCCCCGAGAAGATGGTGGCCAATTCGGAGACAATTGCCCAGTCGTTATCGCTAAGAGCTCCGCTCTGACGTAGAGGTTGTACTGCCGCAAGCAATGAATTCCTGGCTTTGGCCCCTCCCAACGTGATTGATTTCGAAGCCGGCGCATGATATGGCAGCTCAATCAAAGATCGTGCCTGTTGTACAGCTTGGGCCAGCAATCGGTCACGATTCATAATGATCGGGTCTGTGGCCCGCAGTACCCCCAATTCGACGGCCTCGGCAGCAGATGAGGAAATTCTCGTGCTTACAACACTCTTGAAGGCCCGTTCGATTGAAGCAGCATCGCCTCCCGTGCGCAGAATCAGTTGAGTGCAGCCTCCCCAACCTGGAACGATTCCCACGTTGAGCTCCGGGAATCCGGCATTGAGTTCGCTATGCGATAAAGTGACGTCGCAATGCATCATCAACTCGCAACCTCCGCCCAGTGTGAGGCCAAAGGCTGCGGCAACGACAGGAGCCTCCGCGTATTTCAGCTGCATGAAGGCGCGTTGACCTCGGATGACAAATTTCTCGAGATCGGTCCAATTCTTCCTCTCCATCATATCGACGAAATAGGAAAGATCGGCTCCTGCGGAAAACGCTCGGGAATGGTCGTTGCCGACGACGATTGCACCGAACTCTTGCTTTGTCAGCTTGACGGCAAGCTCGACGGCTTCAATGACGCCGACATCACAGGCGTTCATTTTTGTATGGATCTCAAGACCAAGAACTCCGCCACCAAGATCCCAAAGCGACGCGGAGTCATTGCCATCGACACGCAATGCCGTGCGTTTAATATCTGCGATCGATAGGATGCCTTCTTTCTTGGGAAGATCGATAACACTGCCGTCGGTTGCACGGGTACGCGTCCCGCCATGGAGATAAAATCCACCCTTGACCGAAGCAATTCCCAGTAATGGAGGTACGGTACTGCCCTCTTCCTTTATTTTTGCAGCGCAGCAAAACGCCGCCCTGGTGGAACAAGCCAGCG
>NZ_AJHH01000109.1 GCF_000256565.1 Herbaspirillum lusitanum P6-12
GGTCACGCAGCAAAACGCCGCCCTGGTGGAACAAGCCAGCGCTGCGGTCGGCACCTTGCAGGACCAGGCCGGCAGGCTCAACCAGGCAGTCGGCGTGTTCAGCCTGGAAGATCCGGCGCTGTCCGGCTCCGCCCGCATCGTGCCGCTGCGCCCGCTCGGCGGCGACGCCAAGGTGGTCAACCCGGCCTTGCAACTCAGGGATGAACGCCGCAGCGCCTGATCGTTCAAAAGATGTCACGTACGAAAACAAGCCTGCGCAAGCGGGCTTGTTTGTTTTGGCCGCGACCGATTTCGATGCCGACCGCTATTTGCGCGGCTTGCGTTTGCTGTTGCTCTTGCCGGCCTGTTTCCGGAACACCGCTTCGGCGTGTTGCAAAAACAGGCCGGCAAGGTGCGCATGAGGACGTTGCACGCCCCAGATGAAGCCGATCCGGCGCACCGGTGCGTGGCGCGGTAGCGGCACCCGCGCGATCGACAGGCCGCCTGACCACAGCGCCGACCAGTCGGGCAGCAGCGACACGCCGAGTCCATGGTCAACCATCACCGCAATTGACATCAGGCCATTGATCTCGAGCCGCTGGTGAGGACGGATGCCGTGGTCCCGCAAATAGCGATCGGCCAGCTGGAACGGGCCTTCGCTCCAGTTATATCCCCGCTGCATCGCTGTATCGACTGAAATCACATCGTCGGCGACACTGGGCGCCACTTCGCTCGAATAACACACAAGGTGCTTCAACACGCTCCAGGTATATCTGCCGGCGGCGCTGTCATGTTCACACAGTTTTCGCAGATTTTTTCCGGCAGTATCGAGAGCGTCAAGTGTTGGAGATTGCTCAAGGCGATATTCGCCAGAATTCAAATCGATGGTTTCGCGTATACGGTCTTTGCCTTTGCCGGTCTGACGATAAAAACCACCTTTGCCTTTTCGTCCGATCAATCCCTTTTCCAGCATCGTTCCGATAAAGCTGTTTTTTGTCAGATCAAAATGATGGTGGTCGTCGTCCTTAGGCAAAATATCAAGAAGACTGCGCCACACGAGAGGCACCAAATTGATTCCGACCAGATCAAACAAACCAAAGATGCCAGTTTTCGGGACGCCGAATCCGCGCGACATGACTGCATCGGCTTCTTCTACGGTCAAACCATGCTTGATTGCCTCGAGAGTTGCAACGGACATCCAATAATTGCCAATGCGATTGGCAATGAATCCTGGCTTGTCCCGGCAGTCGATGACGGTCTTTCCAAGAACTTCATCGCAGATCCGCCGCGTGCGCATGACGGTGCTGCGATGTGTTTCCGGCCCGGATACCAATTCCAGAAGACGCATGTAGCGAGGTGGATTGAAGAAGTGCGTAATGAGGAAATCGCCGGCGAACCTCTTGCCCAAACCTTCCGTCAAATGCGAAAGCGGGATAGTCGACGTGTTGGACGAGACGATAGAGTCGTCTTTGCGAACCGCCTCGATTGATTTGTACAAGTTCGATTTGACCGCCATGTCTTCAATAACCGCCTCAACGATCCAATCTGCATCAGCGACATCGGCGAAATCATCTTCAATATTCGCTGCGCGAACCAGGCTGGCATAGGCTGGAAGCATGAACCCGCCGGTTGCCAGTTGCCGTTGGATAGCATTCTCGGCGACCGAACTACGCCCTCCTTCTTTTGGAACGATGTCCATCAGAACTACATTCATGCCGGCGTTGGCAAGATGGGCCGCGATACCGGACCCCATGGATCCGGCGCCAATCACGACCGCCTTTTTAATGGATGTACCCATGTTGCTCTCCACTCAAGCCGTGCGTTCGACAACGAGGGCAATTCCCTGCCCACCGCCGATGCACATGGTGACCAGGCCATATCGTCCACCGATCCGCTTCAGTTCGTAAAGCGCTTTAATTGTGAGAATCGTACCGGTTGCACCCAACGGGTGCCCCAAAGCAACAGCGCCACCATTGGGATTAACCTTCTCCATCGGCAAATCAAGGCCGTCACAAACAGCCAATGCTTGAACCGCAAACGCCTCGTTGGATTCGATGACATCCAGATCCGAGATTCTCAGGCCTGCGCGGGCCAAGGCGACAGGAACCGCCTTTACTGGGCCGATGCCCATGATTTCTGCCGGAACGCCCGCATGACCCCAAGAGACAATGCGCCCCAGAGGCGTGATGTTGCGACGAGTGACTTCATCTCCCGTCATCAGAATGACAGCAGCGGCACCGTCATTGATCCCGGAAGAATTTCCTGCAGTGACC
>NZ_AJHH01000110.1 GCF_000256565.1 Herbaspirillum lusitanum P6-12
GAAGCTTCGACAGACTTTCGATACTGGTGTCTGCCCGAACATGCTCGTCGGTATCGAACAGTACTGTTTCCCGACGTCGCTTTACTTCTACCGGGATGATTTGCTCGCGGAAACGACCTTCTGCGATCGCATGCCCGGCGCGACGATGGCTTTCAGCAGCATAGGCATCCTGGCGGTCGCGGCCGATGTTGGCGTATTTGGCGACGTTCTCCGCAGTATCTCCCATCTGTCCGTGACCGAATGGATCGGACAACGTATTGACCAACCAATCGTAGGCAACGCTATTGCCCATTTTGGTACCGAATCGCATACCCGAGATCGAGAAAGGAGCCCTGCTCATCGACTCGGCGCCGCCGGCGACTGTAATCGAAGCTTCTCCCAATAGCATCATCTGAGCGGCAGACACGATGGATTGCGCTCCCGAACCGCAAAGACGGTTCAAGGTCAACCCAGGCCGTTCATCCGGGATTCCGGCTTCTATAGCCGCTGTGCGTCCCAGGAAAAGATCTGCGGCTTCCGTCGGAATCACCGTTCCAAACACTGAATGCTCCACTTCCGCTGCTTCAATACCGGCTCGACGAATCGCCTCGCGGGTGACGATTGCTCCAAGCTTCGTCGGAGAGAAATCCTTCAAGCTTTCGCCGAAATCGCCAATAGGAGTACGGGCGCCGCTTACGATAAAAATGTCTTGTTTCACTTTGTTTCCTCTACGATGAAATGTTCAAAATCAATGATTCTTTACGCCGCGGGCAAGATGACGCCAGCGTCCGTGGGGCTATATAAACGTTCAACCTCATTCGCGCGCGCCCTCAGCACGGCGCGTTGATTGATATATCCCTTGTCGGTGATTTCGCCGGTATCGATTGACGGCGGCGTCAACATCAAAAGCACTCGGCCTATACGTCCCGAAGAGCCGGCTCCCTGATTCAACCGTGCGAGCGCCTGGGCAACGGCTTCTCGGATGATTGGATGGTCGATCAGCTCGGCCAGGGATGCGCCGGGAAGTTTTGTGAGCTGGCGGCAGCCGTTCAGGCTGGGGAACGCTAGAAGTCCGACCTCATCACGGTCCTGACCTGTAACCACTGCGTCCTGGATGAGCGGAGCCAAGGCGCTGACGCAGGCGATTCGTACGTTCGTGGTACGCACCCACGTTCCGGTGACGAGCTTGAAATCCTCGGCGACACGACCGTCGAAAACAATGCCTAATTCTGGCCGGGATGGATCCTCGAGCTTGCCGGCATCCCCCATCTTGTAATAGCCGTCTTCGTCAAAGATATCTTTCGCCAACTCCGGATGGCGCCAGTAACCTGGTGTCACCATGGGACCACGCAAGCGAATCTCGAACTTGTCTTCCGACGGTGCCAGCTTCATCTCTGCGCCTGGGATCGGTACTCCGATATTGTCCGGCCGCTTGCTTTGGCCGGAGCTTACGCACACGACGGGAGCGGTTTCCGTCGAACCGTAGCTGATGACGATGCGCATTTCATGCGGAGACCATCGGCCGGCAAGCTCGTGCAACGCTTCCCAGGTACTCTTAGGCAGCCCCGCCCCGGCGGAAAAGATAAGCCGCAGCCGGCTGAAGAACCGTCGGCACAACTCGTCGTCCTTTCGCAGCGCGGCGACCAATTCATCCAAAGCCTTGGGGACGCTCAAATAAATGGATGGCGGCAATTCGCGAATGTTCTGTAGCGTTCTTTCAAACTGGGAGCCGACAGGACGTCCGTCGTCGATGACCATCGTTCCGAGATGCCGTAATACGCAGTTGAAAATCAGGCATCCGCCGAAAACATGACTCCATGGCAGCCAGTCGACAGCGACAGGTGGTTCTGCTTCGAGGAATGGCCAGCATTGAGTCAATGCCTCTTGGTTAGAACACATCATGCGCTGCGTGACCAAGGCCCCTTTGGACGATCCTGTCGAACCAGAAGTAAACAAGACCTTCGCAATTGTGTCGGGGCCAACGGGGAATCGAGCCCGGATAGACCCGACAGCCTGGCCTGGATCCCTAATCTTTTCCAGTGTAAGTACGGGCTGGTCTACGCCTGTACTGTTGCCGACCAGAATGTTAGCTCCCGCCTTCGCTGCAGCACTCAATGCGCGCTCGAATCCTGCCCATGTCTCCGCAAACACCATTCCCGGAGTCAGCAAGCGGAAGATATTCTCCACGCGCTCCAGATCAGCCATTTGAGAATAGGCGACCGAAATGGGAGCTACCGGGATACCTACGCTCATGGCGGCCAATGCCAGCAAAGCGTGGTTGATGCTATTGGGGGAAATAATTGCCAGTGGGCGATCAGGCGTCAGCCCATAGTTCAGCAATGCGCGCCCGTATTGATCAACAAGCTGCAGCGCTTCGATATAGGTAACCCTGTTCCACAAATTTCTATCGAAAACGGATCGTTCTTGAAGAAAGATATTGTGGGGGACGAGCTCCGCTGCGCGCTCCAGCATTTCGTGCAACGACAGGAATGGCTCCGTTGGCGCCAGTCCGCTACGTAGGACGATTCCACCCGATTCGGGAGTAGCTATGACCGGGGGAGAAACGAAGTTGACTGATGGGGTAACAGCGACTGCATGCATGATTGTCTCCAGAGTATTTAGTATTCTTTATTTTCAATAAAGATAATGCTGTTATCTAAAAATATCAATCTTTATTTGATGAATACTGAGATAATGAGCGTCGGCAATTTTCAAGTTTCCAGGGTGAAAGTGGTTGCCGACATCATTCAAGGCGAATCAGGAAAATAACGAATGCAGGCACGCAAAAACGGAGATATCGCCAAGGCAAAAGGCGCGGCGTCCAAGATGAACGCAAAAGACCAAAATGCTTCCAGGAAGGAAGCCTTGGACGAAATTGAAATTGATATGAAGTATCTGGAGGGTACTATCGGATACGCCATTCGTCGTGCACAAATTGCCGTGTTTGCCGACCTCTACAAGACCATCGGCGAAATGTCGATTACTCCGACGCAATTCTCGGTTCTTTCGCTTGCTGCAGATAACCCTGGCCTCACCCAAGCCTATATTGCAACTGCCCTTGGCGTGGAAAGACCTCGGATCGTTCCCATCATTGATTCGCTGGAAAAACGCAGACTCGCAGAACGTGTAACCTCCGAGACTGATCGACGAGCTCGCGAAATTCATCTCACCAAAGAAGGACACGTCCTTTTGAAAGATCTCAAGAAACGCTTTGCAAGTCATCAGGCGCGAATGATCGCGCGGTTAAAAGGCTCGCCCGATAATTTTCTTGATGAGCTATGGAATCTGGCCAAGTCCGAATGACTGCGCACTGATTCACAAAAAAAGAGGCTCTGTCACCAAAGCCTCTTTTACATCTTTCGTCTTATTTCTTCACGAATTGACACTTGGATTTGGAAAGCGGGATGAATGCTTCGGCTGCTGGAATTGTGCGCTTGATCCGATAGTAATCCCAAGGATACTTGGATTCGGCGGGTGTCTTCACTTCAACCAGATACATGTCATGCACCATGCGCCCATCCTCGCGAATGACGCCATTGGTCGCATAGAAGTCATTGATTTTTGTAGACTTCAGTTTTGCCATGACTTGATCCGCATCATCGGTTCCCGTTGCTTCGATAGCCTTCAGGTAGTTCGTCACCGCGGAGTAGACGCCGGCATGGATCATGTTTGGCATCTGCTTCATTTTGGCGAAATAGCGACGGCTGAATTTCCGCGTTTCTTCATTGCGGTCCCAATAAAATCCTTCCGTCAGCAACATGCCCTGTGCCACATCCAGGCCCATGTTGTGGGTATCATTGATGTTGACTAGCATACCGGCGAAGCGCTGCCCTCCTTTTGCCAGTCCGAATTCACGAGCGCCCTTCAGTGTATTGATCATGTCGTTCCCCGCGTTTGCCAGGCCGATGATCTTGGCTTTCGATGCCTGCGCTTGCAGCAAGAAGGAGCTGAAGTCAGATGCATTGAGAGGATGACGCACCGAGCCCAGAACTTTGCCGCCATTCGCCACGACGACATCGCTCGCGTCCTTCTCCAGCGAAGTGCCGAACACATAGTCGGCAGTCATGAAAAACCATGTGTCGCCGCCCTGTTGAGTCACCGTCTTCGCAGTGCCGTTGGCTAAAGCGTAAGTATCGTAGGCATAGTGCACCATGTAAGGCGAGCACTCTTCATTTGTCAAACGCGTGGTGCCAGCGCCCACGGTCATGTTGACGCGTTTCTTGTCGTTCGTCACCCGAGCGACCGCCAAGGCTACTGAAGATGTAATCACGTCCGTGATCATATCGACCTTCTCGACGTCGATCCACTCACGAGCTTTGCTGGCGCCGATATCGGCTTTGTTTTGATGATCCGCCGTGATCACTGTAATTGGCGCGCCCAGTACCTTCCCGCCAAAGTCCTCGACTGCCATCCTGGCAGCAATGATTGAACCTTGCCCGCCGGACTCCGAATACACACTCGACATGTCAGTGAGGACCCCGATCTTCACGGCGCCATCAGATATCTTATTGGTTTGAGCCATTCCTTGCGTGGTGCAAGCAAATACACCTGCGATGCATGCAGCCAACTTCAGCAGCTTGAATTTATTCATTTTGCGTCTCCGTTGTAATAGTTAATTATTCTTTTTATTCGTTCATTGAACGTTAGGAAACCAAAAAAAAAAAAAAAAAAAAAAA
>NZ_AJHH01000111.1 GCF_000256565.1 Herbaspirillum lusitanum P6-12
ATTTTTAAAAATCAATTTAATTAACTCTATTACCTTTTATTTTCCGCGTTTATTTGCAACGAAAGCGACTTCTCATTCGCGCTTGTTATTCAAGCGATTTTAAAAATACTTACCGCACCGGAAAGTTTCAGTGCCTGGTCATACATATGCTGCGCTGCGGTCGCAGCCTGCTCAAGAAGCGCTGCGTTCTCTTGAGACATGTCATCCATTTTTTGAACTGCATCATTTACTTTTTCAATTCCACTACGCTGATGTTGGCTGGCACGATTGACCTCTGTTGTGACCGCAACTACACCGTTAATCGAGGCAATAATTTCGGCCATTGTGGAACCGGTCTCACCGACCAACATCTCTCCGTTGCTTACGTTGACGACGGCCTTTTCGACCAATCCTTTCACTTCTTGAGCTGCGCTCCCACAGCGCTGGGCCAACCCTCGAACTTCAGCGGCCACTACGGCGAATCCACGCCCTTCCGCCCCAGCCCGGGCTGCTTCAATGGCAGCGTTCAGTGCTAAGAGATTAGTTTGTGCCGCAATATTTTCAACGATGCTAATGACATCGGATATCCGCAATGAGCTGCTCTTGATTTCGTTCATTGTGGTTACAAGCCGCGCAACTGACTTTCCTCCCACTTCCGCAATCCGGCGAGCATCGGATGCATGTGCGTCGACAGCCATCGTATGTTCTACATTGAGCTTCACCGTTTCAGTCAAAGAGGCTGTTGAGCTAGCAGTTGCCGCGAGCCAGGCAACTTGGGATTCCGTCCTGGTGGAAAGATCGGTGTTTCCGGCGGCGATTTCCTGGGATACCGAGGTAATCTGATTCGAACCTTGTCGGACTTCGGCGACCAGGCGTGCCAACCCCTGGCTGCAAGCATTGATCGCATGCAATAAGTCCCCGATTTCATCACGCCGTCCCACGTGCAAGAGTGCTGTGAGATCTCCCGAGGAAATCCTGTCCATTGCCGCCTTGGCTTTGACCAGTGACTTTCCGATGGATGCACTCGCCACGCGTCCTGCGATGGCTCCCACTATTACCAGACACGTCACAGAGAACGCTAGCGTCCCGCCGATGTTAGAGAGAAACGAGTCAGGATGTCTGGATGTCCATTCATAAAACAAGGACTGCAGTACCAATGTCGCTGCGATCAAGCCTTGAACCAGCAATGCCAATTTCACGTTTAGTCCGGCGTATCGCCTGCTCGTAATATTCATTCCGACAACAATCGCGCCGATGACGTTTCCACTGGCGTCTTGTATCGGTAAGTATTGGGTCATCAACTGAACACTGAATACCGACGCAAGGCCTGTGTACGCTTGGCCTGCAACCAACGCGGCATGAGCGGGGTGAGCACGATCCAGAGAACTGCCTACCGCCCGCTCACCGGTCTGGTTCTTGATCGACGTGCTTATACGGAAAAAATCATCGTCCCTGCGAACAAATATTGTCGTTGTAATACCGGTTTCCTGAGCGAAGCGATCCGGTATTCGATGATCGAGATTCAATATCTCGCCTCCATGTCTGAGCGCAGGAATGGCGGCCAGGTCCGGACGGAGGAAGGCGTTATGATCGACACAGAATCCGTCCGGAAAAAGCGCCTGGAATTTCTTTGAGTAAAGCTGGATTTGTATTTTAAGAGGTAGAAAGTGGAGCATGATCAGAGCGCCACCTCAGATAAGAATTTCGACATGATTCCTCCACAAGGAATACAGTGAAAAAAAAGCGGGCCAGGCCGACGACATGAAGACCTGGACCGCTGGAGCAAGGATGTATTTCATGGTTTCCGGGATAGCGGACCAGGTCCGCCATGCCGGCTAACTCGCTACTTCACCAGAGGGCAGCCACCTTCGGAGAGAGGGCGATATGCTTGGTCAGCAGGGATAGTGGCGATGTACTTGTAATAGTCCCAGGGATATTTTGATTCCGAAGGCTTCTTGACCTGGTAGACGTACATGTCATGCACCATGCGGCCGTCGGCGCGAATCTTGCCGTTCTTTGCGAACATGTCGTTGATCGGTGTCGCTTTCATTTTCGCCATGACTGCCGCGGTGTCGTCCGTACCGGCAGCCTTGACCGCTTGCAGATAGTGCAGAGTGGACGAGTAGTCGCCGGCGTCGCCCATCGTCGGCATGCGTTTCATCAAGGCAAAGAAACGACGGGACCATTTTCTGGTCTCTTCATCCCGATCCCAATAGAATCCGTTCGTGAGCGTCAGCCCTTGCGCCACTTCCAACCCCATCGCGTCGACGTCCGTGATCCATACCAGAAGGCCCGCAAGAATCTGCTTTCCCGACTGTGTAACGCCAAATTCATGTGCAGACTTCACCGCGTTGATAAAGCCGGTACCGGATCCTGCCAATGCGACGACTTTTGCCTTGGACTGCTGGGCCTGCAACAGGAACGATGAATGATCAGAAGCATTCAGCGGATAACGGACCGCACCGATCACTTTGCCGCCCTTTGCTTTCACTGCGGCGGAAGTATCGGCTTCCAGCGAGTGACCGAATGCATAGTCGGCCGTCAGGAAGAACCAGCTGTCGCCGCCCTGCTTGATGATGGCATTGCCGGTGCCATTGGCCAATGCGTACGTGTCGTAGGCATAGTGAATGCTGTTGGGCGTACACGCGTCGCCGGTGATCCGGGAGGAACCGGAGCCGTTGATGATGGCGATGCCGTTCTTTTCCTTGGCCACGTTCATCACGGAAATCGCCACGCCTGAATTGATCAGGTTGTTAATCATCTTGACGTTCTGCGTATCGAACCATTCGCGAGCCTTGCTGGCTGCGATATCAGGTTTGTTCTGATGATCGTTGACTAACACTTCAATCGGGCGACCCAGTACGCTGCCGCCAAAATCCTGGACCGCCATCTTCACGGCAGTCACCGCACCCTGCCCGGCCTCATGAGAAAACTGCCCGGACAAGTCTGTCATCACACCAATACGCAATGGCTTAGCTGCCTGAGCCATCACGCCGTTCATTGCCATCGCCATCAACAGGGCAGCCGGCGCCATCTTCACCAGTTTGTTCATGTCTCGCTCCTTAAGCCATCTAGTAGTTTTCTTATGCAAGTAATTAACTTGCATAACGAGATTATAAAAAATGCCATCAGGTGTCAAAGACTTTATGCCAAATAGACTAAAACTCCTATGTACGTTGGGTTTAAAAGAAATATTGTCAAATCCACAAAGAAGGTGGAAATTTTGCTTGATCTTCAATTGACAAGTTTCTTTCATCACTTTAATCTAGTTATGCAAGCTTATAAAAACGAACATGTGGAAGCACGCATTCAAGGAGGAGTGATGACCGACGTCATCTTGGAGACTCACAATCTCACTAAAGCATTCAAAGGATTTACCGCCGTAAACAACGTCAATCTGCGCGTGACTCGTGGTCACATCCACGCTCTGATCGGGCCGAACGGCGCAGGAAAGACAACCTGTTTCAATCTGTTGACCAAATTCCTGACGCCCTCGTCGGGCGACATTTTGTTCAATGGAAAGAACATTACCGCCTGCCAACCGGCGGAGATTGCCCGCCAAGGCGTAATCCGTTCATTCCAGATCTCCGCAGTTTTCCCCCATCTGACCGTTCTTGAAAACGTGCGAGTCGGGCTGCAACGAAAACTTGGAACGTCGTTCTATTTTTGGCAGAGTGCGGAAACTCTGAATCAGCTCAACGAACGGGCAATGGGTCTTCTGGAAGAAGTCGATCTCACCAGTTTTGCTCACACGCTGACGCTGGATCTGCCTTATGGCCGGAAGCGCGCCTTGGAAATCGCGACAACCCTGGCGATGGATCCTGAATTGATGCTGCTTGACGAGCCGACTCAAGGCATGGGCCATGAAGATGTGCATCGGGTAACCGAGTTGATTCGCAAAGTGTCGGTCGGTCGCACCATTCTCATGGTGGAACACAACATGAGTGTCATCGCCGGTATCTGCGACAAAATCTCCGTTCTGCAGCGCGGCGCCGTGCTGGCCGAGGGAAGTTATCAGGAAGTATCCCGAAATCCTCAGGTGATGGAAGCCTATATGGGCACCTCGGCAACCGCATTGGAAGGAGCGCACGCATGACCCAATCTGCTACTCCTGCGCTGGAAATCTCCGGACTGCATGCTTGGTATGGTGAGTCGCACATCCTTCACGACGTCAACCTATCTGTCAATCAAGGCGAGGTTGTGACGCTGCTGGGACGCAATGGTGCTGGCCGCACAACTACCCTGCGCTCGATCATGGGACTGACCGGGACTCGCAAGGGATCCATCCGCATCAACGGTGTTGAATCCATCGGTCTTTCCACCCACAAGATTCCGCATCTTTCGGTCGGTTATTGCCCTGAAGAACGCGGCATATTTTCATCCCTCTCGACCGAAGAAAACCTCCTCCTCCCTCCTGTCCTGCGTGGAGGTGGAACGCCGATGTCGATCGATGAGATCTACGGCATGTTCCCCAATCTGCTTGAACGCAAAGCCAGCCAGGGTACCCGTCTGTCCGGCGGCGAACAACAGATGCTTGCTGTCGCGCGGATCCTTCGTACCGGCGCTCGCCTGCTCCTACTGGACGAGATTTCTGAAGGACTGGCGCCGGTGATCGTACAGACGTTGGCCCGAATGATCCTGACGCTCAAAGCCAAGGGTTACACGATTGTCATGGTCGAGCAGAATTTCCGCTTTGCGGCACCGCTGGCAGATCGTTTCTACGTGATGGAACACGGACAAATCGTCGAGCGCTTCGCGGCATCCGAACTGGAAGAAAAAATGCCGGTACTTAACGAACTGCTTGGCGTATAGACGGACGAAAAAAGAGGAAAAACAATGATGGATATTTTTGGTATCCCGCTGCCGGCCATGTTGAGCCAGTTGTTGCTGGGATTGGTCAACGGATCGTTTTACGCGATGTTGTCGCTTGGTCTGGCGGTGATATTCGGCCTGCTCAACGTGATCAACTTCGCCCACGGCGCCTTGTACATGATGGGTGCTTTTTTGGCGTGGATGGGCTTGAGCTATCTAGGGCTGAGCTACTGGGTAATGCTGACAGTGGCTCCCCTTTTGGTCGCCCTGTTCGGCATCGTCATCGAAAAAACCATGCTGCGCTGGCTTTACAAACTGGACCACGTCTACGGTTTGCTTCTGACCTTTGGCATCACGCTGATGATGGAAGGAATTTTTCGTTCCGTGTACGGCGTCTCCGGGCAACCGTATGCAGTTCCGGAAGCCTTGGGAGGCGCTTTCAATCTCGGTTTCATGATGCTGCCGAAGTATCGGGCGTGGGTTGTGCTCGCCTCGGCGGTCGTTTGTCTGGCCACCTGGTACATGATCGAAAAGACACGTCTCGGCGCCTATCTGCGCGCGGGCACCGAAAATCCGAAGCTGGTGGAAGCTTTCGGCATCAACGTCCCGTTCATCGTCACCTGTACGTATGGCTTCGGCGTCGCACTGGCAGCATTTGCCGGCGTGCTGGCCGCGCCGGTCATTCAAGTGTCGCCGCTGATGGGCTCCAATCTGATCATCGTGGTATTCGCCGTGGTGGTCATTGGCGGCATGGGATCAATCATGGGATCAATCTTTACCGGCCTTGGCGTCGGGGTCATTGAAGGATTGACTCGGGTGTTCTATCCGGAGCTGTCCGCCACGGTGGTGTTCATCATCATGGCAATCGTCCTCATGCTGCGCCCAGCCGGTTTGTTCGGCAAAGAAAAATGACGGGAATACTTCGATGAACAAAATATTGATTTTAGTAGTCGCGCTGGTTTTAGCGCTGGTCGCTCCTTACGTCCTCTATCCGGTGTTCCTGATGAAGCTGCTTTGCTTCGCGCTGTTCGCCTGTGCCTTCAATCTTCTAACCGGCTTCACGGGACTTTTGTCATTCGGCCACGCCGCATTTTTCGGGTCGGCCGGTTATGTTGCCGGACATGCCCTGAAAGTCTGGGGCGTGCCGTTTGAAGCCGGCATCCTCATCGGAACTGCCTCCGCAGCTGCGATTGCTTTTGTCGTTGGCGGACTGGCGATTCGCCGCCAAGGCATCTATTTCACGATGATCACGCTGGCGCTGGCTCAAATGCTGTTTTTTGTTTTTCTGCAAGCGCCCTTCACAGGAGGTGAAGACGGCTTGCAGGGCATTCCTCGAGGGAAATTGCTGGGATCAATTGATCTCAACAACGATTTGACCATGTACTATCTGGTCGTGTGTATCGTCAGCATCGCATTTGCCCTCATCGTTCGTACCGTCCACTCCCCTTTCGGGCAGATCCTGAAAGCCATCAAGGAGAATGAGGCGCGTGCAATTTCCCTGGGCTATGACGTCGATCGCTACAAACTTCTGGCATTTGTCCTGTCGGGAGCGCTGGCAGGGTTGGCGGGAGCAACCAAGGCTGTGGTGCTCGGGTTCGAAACGCTTACCGATGTCCATTGGAGCATGTCCGGCCTGGTGGTGTTGATGACATTGGTGGGTGGACTGGGGACGAAGACCGGGCCGATCATTGGAGCCATTCTCATCATCTCCCTTGAAAACAAGCTCGGAGAACTAGGAGATGGACTGGCAAGCTTGACTGGAGTCGAGTGGTTTCGCGCCCTGGGCGAGTCGGTCACCATCGTCACCGGACTGATCTTCATCGTCTGTGTGCTGGCGTTCCGGCGTGGCATCGTCGGGGAAATCGGCGGCCTCATCAGAAAGCTCCGGGCACGCTGACCATTGCTTTTCTCGTCACGGCGCCGCAGCGGCAGCCGTGACTTTTCCAGGCGCTCCTTGCCTTGCCGATCCAACTTGCGACAGAAATGAAAATACCTATCTCGCTTTCCCGACTGAACATCGGTGCCCGTCTCTCCCTGGCCTTTGGGCTTGTTCTGGTGTTGCTGATACTGACGCTGGCGCTTTCGTTGAATGCACTGCGCGAAATGCAGGCAAGGACAGCGCGCATCATTGATGACCATAACGTCAAAGTCAGCGCCGCCAATACCGCGACCAGCGCCATTCGTGACGTCGCGGCATACGCCAGCAACATCGCCATGCTGGACGATGACGCCGCGATGGAAGTTGAACGTCGCAAGCTTTCCGAAGTACGCGGCAAGTACGGTGCGGCCAAAGCTCTCCTGACAAGGCTGATTGACGATGATCAAGGAAAGGAGCTGCTTGCGAAGCTCAATGCCTCCCTTGCCGTTGCAGTACCGCTGAACAACCAGATGATTGAGATGCGCCTGCAACACAAGAATGCCGAGGCGATAGCGTTCTTGATGAACAAGGCCAGCCCTGCCCTGCGCGACACCATCGTGGCACTCGATGCCATTGTGTCTTATGAGACGGAAACGACCCGACGGGTAGCCGACGAAGCACGCGAAGATTATCTACGCACACGAAATCTGCTTTTCGCATTGGGGGCTATCGCAATCATCCTGTGCGCGATGATTGCTTGGCGTATCACCCGCTCTATCAAGATTCCGTTGACGCGAGCTTTGTCGGTCGCCGAAGCAGTTGCTGCGGGAGACGTAAGTACAAAGATTTTATCCGTAGCCGAGGATGAGACAGGCCGCCTCCTTTCCGCTCTGAAAAAAATGAACGACAGCCTCAACCGTATCGTCGGCCGGGTGCGCAGCGGTGCAGAAACCATCGCAACAGCGTCGGCCGAGATCGCAGCAGGAAACCGAAGTCTCTCGGACCGTACCGAACAGCAAGCCGCATCGCTGGAAGAAACAGCCTCTTCCATGGAAGAGCTGACGGCGACCGTACGACAGAATGCCGACAATGCACGTCAGGCCAACCAATTGGCTGCAGCAGCCTCGGAAGTCGCAGTGAAAGGCGGCGACGTGGTTTCGCAAGTCGTGGCAACCATGGCATCCATAAACGATTCGTCCAGGAAAGTCGTCGATATCATTGCCGTCATCGACGGCATCGCATTTCAGACCAATATTCTTGCCCTCAACGCTGCAGTGGAGGCAGCGCGCGCCGGTGAGCAAGGGCGAGGATTTGCGGTCGTCGCCAGCGAAGTACGCGCGCTCGCCCAGCGGTCCGCCGGCGCCGCCAGGGAAATCAAGACGCTGATTGATGATTCGGTCGAAAAAGTCGGAAGCGGCACGAAACTGGTCGATTCCGCAGGCGAGACGATGCAGGAAGTCGTTGCGAGTGTCGGCAAAGTACGCGACATCATTGAGGAAATTGCTTCGGCGAGCGCGGAGCAGACTGCCGGCATCGAACAGATTCATCAAGCAGTGACGCAAATGGATCAGACCACACAGCAGAACGCAGCGTTGGTCGAGCAAGCATCGGCAGCGTCGGAAGCACTCCGGGATCAGGCAGTTCAACTCACGAACGCGGTCAGTATTTTCAAGCTTGGCGCTGATGAACCTTCCCTGATGGTGATCGACGACTATCGTCCGCAACTGCCTCCTGGCGGTACCAGAAAGATTTCTTCCCGCTTGGGAACTCACGTGAAGACCTCATAGCCGTTACTTTCCATTGGACGAACTGGAAAACTCGTCTCCTCAAAACCTCAATTCAGGAAACCATATGCGTCTCATCCTTTTAGGACCACCTGGTGCGGGCAAAGGCACACAAGCCAAGTTCATTACAGAAAAATTCAATATCCCTCAGATTTCCACAGGCGACATGCTGCGCGCCGCAGTCGCGGAAGGAACAGAACTGGGCATCGCTGCTAAGAAGGTAATGGACGCCGGCGGGCTGGTATCTGACGAAATCATCATCGGCCTGGTCAGGAACCGCCTGGAAAAGGCAGACTGCGCCAGCGGCTATCTCTTTGATGGCTTTCCACGCACCACCCGTCAGGCGGACGCCATGAAGGATGCCGGCGTGGCCATCGACCATGTACTGGAAATCGACGTGCCCGACAGCTCCATTATCGAGCGTATGAGCGGTCGTCGCGTACATCCTGCTTCGGGCCGGACCTATCACATCAAGTTCAATCCGCCAAAGGCTGAAAGCAAGGATGACGTCACCGGCGAAGCGTTGATTCAACGTGAAGACGACAAGGAAGAAACCGTCAGGACGCGCCTTTCGGTGTATCACGAGCAGACCGAAGTGCTGCTCGGTTACTACGGCGAATGGGCCAGCTCAGGCCGGGTCGGCGCACCAGTGTATCGAAAAATCCCGGGCGTGGGACCGGTGATAGAAATCAGGGATCATGTATTTGCAGCGCTGGCCGGCTGATTGGATGCGTATTACGCCGCTTCTTTTTGATTCTGATCCACGTCCAGCGTGTAGCGGAGTTCATATGAAACTTCATAAGGACTCAGTTCCCCGCCGCACTCGCTGCACACGACTGCAGCAAAGAAGTCGTGCTGGCAACGGCGATGACGAAGAATCAATGGCGCCTTGCCGTTGAACAGCCACTTGTCACCCCACCGCCGCATGACCAGCATTGAACCGTACAAATCGCGTCCCTTGGCGGTAAAGCGATACTCAAAGCGCTCCGGACGCATCTGATACAGGCGTTTTTCCACCACGCCGTATTCAGTGAGACGCTGCAAGCGATCGGTCAGGATATTGCTGGCAATCCCGATGTTGGTTTGAAATTCATCAAAGCGGCGCACACCGAAGAACATCTCCCGGATCAGCAAGAAACTCCAGCGGTCGCCGATGATTTGCAAGGTGCGGGCTACGGAGCAAGGACGAAGACGTTCCAGAATCTGGGGATCCGAAGGCCGCCGGGAACGCTTGCGCTCCTCCGGCTCGTGCACATGGGCAAAGTTGCCTGGGCCTTTTCGATACTGAATATCGTGCGGATCGATAGGCGAGGTGCATTCAGAGCACACAACGACTGGGGAACATGCTTTTCCGCAACGCTTGTGAATCAACTGAAGCGGCGGAGGTTCGTCGCCGCTCAACCACGTATCGCCGTACTTCAGCAGCGCCAGCATGGTGGAGTACAAGTCCCGGCCCTTGTCGGTGAAGCGATATTCGAAGCGTGTCGACGAAGGCGAATAACTGGAACGACGCAGCAAGCCGAGGTCGATAAGTTTGTTCAGCCGCTTGATCAGGGTGTTTCGGGGCAGACGCAGCACGCGCTGATATTGCTCGAAGCGCCGCGCGCCGAAAAAGCATTCCCGCAGGACCAGAAAGCTCCACGCATCGGACAGTATTTCGACGGTTTTGGCGACCGAGCCGAAGCTCTCGAAAGAGGGAAAATGAAGTTCCTGATCCGGATCTTCCACGACGGCTGGCGATTGTGCTTCTGTCATAAATTTACGCTCTGGCGACGCGCCAGGCAACGATTTGAGTTGAGGAAGCTGACGAGCCCGGATATTGCACAGGCCCGTCGCATGCGTATTCTAAAGCAAATCGCTGTATACCAAAATGCATTACGAGGTTGAAAGGCGGCGCTCCTCACTGCGTTGAGCGCCGCTGCGGTCTGGTCAGATGCCGCCCATGCAAAGATATTTTGTTTCGAGGTAATCGGTGATGCCGTATTTCGATCCCTCGCGACCGCTGCCGCTTTCCTTGATGCCGCCGAATGGCGCCACTTCCGTGGAAATCAAGCCTTCGTTGATACCCACCATGCCGTACTCCAACGCCTCTGCCACACGCCAGATACGACCGATATCGCGGCCGTAGAAGTACGACGCAAGACCAAACTCGGTGTCGTTCGCCATGGCGACAGCTTCTTCTTCGGTATGGAAGCGGAACACCGGTGCAACCGGGCTGAAGGTCTCTTCCTTGAAGATGGCCATGTCGGGAGTGGCGTCCGCCAGCACCGTGGGTTGGAAGAAACTACCGCCCAAGGCATGTCGAGCGCCGCCGACGACAGCCTTGGCGCCTTTTTTCAGCGCATCGGCAACGTGTTCTTCAGCTTTCTCCCGTGCATTGTCGTCGATCAGCGGTCCGATTGTGACGCCCTGCTCCAGACCGTCGCCGACCTTGAGAGCGCGAACCGCCGCCGAAAAACGTTCGACAAAAACGTCATACACGCCATCCTGAACCAGGATCCGATTGGCGCAGACGCAAGTCTGTCCTGCATTGCGATATTTGGCGATCATCGCGCCCTTCACTGCTGCATCGATATCGGCGTCGTCGAACACGATGAACGGCGCATTGCCGCCCAGCTCCATCGACGTCTTCTTGACGGTGCCGGCGCATTGCTGCAACAGCAGTTTGCCAATCTCGGTCGAGCCGGTGAAGCTCAGTTTGCGCACCGTTGGATTGGACGTCAGCTCGGCCCCGATTTCTCCGGCGGAGCCGGTTACGCAGGACAGCACGCCATCCGGAATCCCGGCCCGCTGCGCCAGTACGCACAGCGCCAGCGCCGAGAACGGCGTCATGCTGGCGGGCTTGATGACCATCGTGCATCCCGCGGCCAATGCCGGCGCTGCTTTGCGCGTGATCATGGCCGCCGGGAAATTCCATGGCGTGATGGCCGCACAGACGCCGATCGGTTCCTTGATGACGACGATGCGGTTGTCGGGCGCCGGCGAGGGAATGGTGTCGCCATAAGTACGTTTGGCTTCTTCGCCGAACCATTCGATGAACGAGGCGGCGTAAGCGATTTCGCCCTTGCTTTCTGCCAGCGGCTTGCCCTGCTCCAGCGTCATGATCAATGCGAGATCGTCTTGATTGGCCAGCAGGAGATCGAACCATTTCCGCAAAATCGTCGATCGATCCTTGGCAGTTTTCGACTGCCAGGCGCGCAGGGCCTTCGCCGCAGCATCAATCGCCCTGGCAGTTTCGCCGCGGCCCATTTTCGGCACGGTTCCAAGGGATTTGCCGGTGGAAGGATTGGTGACTTCGATGACCTGACCACCGTCTGCGTCCGACCAGGTCCCGCCGATGAACGCCTGATGGCGCAGTAAGTCCGGATCTTTCAATCCGATATTGGAAATTTTTGTCATATGTTCTCTTCTTTCCTCTCGCCAGGAGAGCAATCAGGTTAACTAGGAAGCGTCTCGCGCAACTTATAGCGAATGATCTTGCCGGAGCCGGTACGAGGAATCTCCGCCACCACATGTACCGCATGCGGCAGCTTGTAAGACGACAGGCGTTCTTTGCAATGCAAGAGCAGATCGGCCTCCACTACCGTCATGCCGGGACGCGAGACTACGAACACGACGGGTACTTCGCCAAGATGCTGATGAGGTGCGCCGACTACGGCGCAATCCAACACAGCTTCGAAGGCCGAAACCGCTTCCTCCACTTCCGCCGGCGCAATGTTCTGGCCGCCCCGTATGATCAGTTCCTTCAGGCGCCCGGTAATTGTCAGATAGCCGCTCTGATCGCTGCGAGCCAAGTCGCCGGTGTAATACCAGCCATTCTGCAGCGCCTTCGCGGTTTCTTCCGGTTTGCGGTGATAGCCTTTCATCAGATTGGGGCCGCGAACGATCAACTCCCCTTCCTGGCCGGATTCGACGTCCAGTCCTGTGGACGGATCAACGATGCGTGTGGCAAGACCGGGCAATGGCAATCCGCATGAACCCATGACGCGGGTGCCATGCTGCCAGTTGAGCGTCACCATGGTCGAGGTTTCCGTGATGCCGTAACCGTCCAGCAGCATTACGCCGAAGCGTTCTTCAAACTCCTTGTTGATCGGTGCCGGCATGATGGCGCCGGCGGACAGGCACAGGCGCAGCCCCGGGAATTTGCAACCCGGGTCGGCACGCGCGCCTTCCAGCAGATAGTGGAAAATCGTGGGTACCGCTGGAAATACGGTGAAATCGCCGGATTTCAGCAGCGCCAAGGTCTCGGACGTCGAAAACTTGTCCATGATGTATTCGCTCGCACCGACGGCCAGGATGCTCAATACCGACAGGTTCAGCGCATATGAGTGGAACAGCGGCAAGGGAGACAACACTCTGTCGTTTTCATTCAGGTTGGCGATCGGCGCCCAGCAAGCCGCACAGACCCAGAGCATGCTCCTCTGCGTCAATAGAACACCCTTGGCGCGGCCCGTTGTACCCGACGTGTAAATGATAAAAGACGACTGGTCGATATCCTCCGCCTCGCGCGGAAGCGATTTGGCGGCAGCGGAACGCAAATCAAGGTAGCGCAAGCCGTCTTTGCCGCCAGCTTTCGAAGCACCTTCCGTCAGGAAGACTGTTTTCAGGAATGGGAACCTGGCCTGCAGCGCAGCGACGACGTCAGCCTTGTCATCAGTAGTAAAGATGGCCTTGCAACCGGCATCTTCAATGCGATAGGCAACTTCATGTTCGGTGGCGTCATAGCTGATGGGGACGGCGACTCCCCCAGCCCGCACAATCGCGAAGCAACTCTCTACCCAGTCGACCGAATTCGGCAGAAAAATGGCAACGCTGTCGCCTGCTGCTATGCCTGCATCCTGCAGATGACCGGCGAGGTTGGTTGTGGTTTTCTCAAGTTCGCCGTAGCTGACCGACGTATGGCGGTCTTCATAGGCGATCTTGCGAGGCGTACGTTGCGCGTGGCGACGAATCAGCTCGCCCACTGGCGCGATGAGTTCGCAGTGAATCATATCTATCCTCCTTAAACTTAATCACCCGCATCTTCAGCCTATTGATTGGCTTTCGACGCGAGTTCCAGTCTGTTCTGACTCAGACCATGCAGAAGCCGCCGTTGACGCTGAGCACTTGCCCGGTCACCCAGCCGGCGCCTTCGGACGCCAGGAAAGTCACCACCGGTGCGACATCACCCGGCGTACCGATACGACGCAAAGGATAGTTACGGACGATCTTCTCGCGATTGGCCGCCAGGAATTCAGGATCGGAATGAGCGGTTTCAATCAGGCCGAGGGAAATCGAATTTGCAGTGATGTTGGCGCGTCCCAGTTCCTTTGCCAGTGATTTCATCAGCGCAATACCACCCGCACGTGCCGCCGCGGCGATGGCCAGGCCGTTCTCGCCGATGCGGGATGAATCGCCGACCAGTGTGATGATGCGTCCGCCGTTCTGCTTGATCATGTGCGGCGCCGCTGCATGGCTGGTATGGATCGTGCCGTACAGGTCGACATCGATCTGTTTGGTCCATTGTTCTGGCGTGCTGTTGACGAAACGCTCGTTGATCACGACGCCCGCATTGTTCACCAGGATATCCAGGCGACCGAAATCTGCCACGACGTCGTCAACCATTTTCTTGACGTCGGCATACGCTCCGACGTTCGCACGATATGCCTTGGCCTTGCCGCCGGCATCTTGAATTTGCTTGACGACAGCTTCCGCTTCGGTAGCCGAGCTGTTGTAGTTAACCGCGACGATCGCACCTTCAGCCGCCAGACCCAAGGCGATCTCGCGTCCGACATCACGTCCCGAACCAGTCACCAACGCCACTTTTCCACGCAATCCCATATCCATTTTGTTTCTCCTCTATGTTTCAACTCGATTAAATTTTCTTTTTCCGGAGCGCCTTCCCGAGGCAGTCTGCCGGCCTATGTAGCGGTTTCCACTGCATTCTTTGCATGAATCATCCGGAACAGGCGTTCCTGCGTCACGGGTAATTCCTTGATCTCGATGCCCAGATGCATCAAGGCGTCGGAGACGGCATTGGCGATCGCGGCAGGCGCACCGATCGTCCCGCCTTCGCCCATGCCTCTGAATCCGCCGATGGTGGCAGGCGTCGCCGTCTCGACGTGGACCGTCTGTATCGGAGGAATTTCCGGAGCGGTCGGGATGATGTAGTCAACCAGACTGGCGGTCAGGAACTGGCCGCGTTCGTCGTAGACGATCTCTTCGAACAAGGCTGCGCCAATCCCCTGCGCCACCGCACCATGCGACTGTCCGGCGACAATCAGCGGATTGATGATCTTTCCGCAATCCTCGGCAACGACGTAGTTCTTGACGTGGACCATATAGGTTTCCGGATCAATCTCGACGACCGCCAAATGCGTGGAGGAGCTCGTCGTTCCCCAGACCGGATCGTAGGACCGAGTCTCTTCGAGCACTTCGATTGCTTCCTTCGGCAAACGTCCCATCTGGGAATACACCGTATCGGCGATGTCGCGGATGCTGACGGTATTTCCCGAGTCCGCCGCTGTGATCACGCCTTCTTCAATACTCAGGTGCGCCACATGGCTGTTCAACATGTGCGCCGCAATGCGGAACAGCTTTTCCTTCATTGCCTGCGCCGCCAGAGTCCCTGCTCCACCCGCCAACACGGCGCTGCGGCTGGCATAGGTGCCGGTGCTGTGAGAGACCACCGAGGTATCGCCGTGCACCACCGTAATGTCCTCGAATTTGGCACCGAGCTCATCGGCAACGACTTGCGCCAGTGTGGTTTCCAACCCCTGTCCGTGCGACGCGATGCCAAAGAAGGCGGTAATCGATCCGCTCGGATCGATCTTGATCGTCGCAATCTCGGTGCCCGTGTTGATCGGCATGCCGGGAGAAGCGGAGATCCGGGAGCCGATCCCGGACAACTCTGCATAGGTGGAAATGCCGATGCCGACCCAGCGCCCCTGTGCGCGCTCCTCCAACTGCTTCTTGCGTAACTCGTCGTAGCCCAGGGCGGCACAGCCGTCTTGCAGCGACTCTATGAATCCCGACCTGTCCCACACAATGCCGGGCGCAGTCTTGTAGGGAAACTCTTCAGGCTTGACCAGATTGCGCAGACGCATTTCCTTGGCGTCGATCCCCAGTTTGTGAGCGGCCATATCAACCAGGCGCTCCATCACGAAGGTGGACGCCGGCCGGCCGACGCCGCGATACGGGCCGGTGGGCGATTTGGAAGTGGCGACCGCGCGCACTTTGCCGTGGTAAACAGGGACCCGATAGGGACCCGGCATGAAACTGATGACTTGCACCGGCTCCAAGCCCGCCGTCCATGG
The DNA here is from genome assembly GCF_000256565.1 of Herbaspirillum lusitanum P6-12. Taxonomy (GTDB): domain Bacteria; phylum Pseudomonadota; class Gammaproteobacteria; order Burkholderiales; family Burkholderiaceae_D; genus Herbaspirillum; species Herbaspirillum lusitanum. Next base: position 15,729 of record NZ_AJHH01000111.1, read on the forward strand.
ATAGATAGAATAAGCCCCGACGTCTCCGATCACGTTTGCGCGCAAGCCGAGGATGTGCCCCTCGGCATCCAGCGCCAGTTCGGCATCGATCCGCTCGTCAAACGCCTGGCTGGTCGCGGACAGATCTTCCATCCGGTCGCCTGTCCATTTGATGGGCTTGCCCATATGCCGGGCCAGCGCGCACACCAGAATCTCTTCCGGATAAAGCGAACCCTTGCCGCCGAAGCTACCGCCGACATCCGGCGCGATCACCCGCAGACGATTGCCCGGGATGGTCAGGATATCCACCAATGCATCACGAATGATGCCGGGGCTGCCGGTCGACGAATACAGCGTCAGCGATCGTTTTCCCTGATCGTATTCAGCCAGGTAGGTACGGTTCTCCATGGCCAGCGCCGTGCGGCGGTGGAATCGGAAGCGTGCCGCAACTTTCACCGGCGCCTCAGCCATCACGGCATCTATGTCGCCACGGCGGAACTCGCGTTGCACCAGGACATTGGTCCCGGCTTCTTCATGCAGCAACGGCGCTCCAGGCTCTGCTGCGACTTCCGGATCGACCACGTTGGGCAACAATTCATAGTCGATATGAATGTGTTCCATCGCGTCTTCGGCGATGTAGCGGCTGTCGGCCACGACGGCGACGACCGCCTCTCCGACAAACCGCACCTTGCCGCGCGCCAGCGGGTAGATCGCGGTGGGATGGTAATGCGGCATCTTGGAAGTAGCGTAAATCGGCTTGACCATGCTTTCCAGATGTTCTGCGGTGAAGATCGCAACGACTCCCGGCACTTCCAGCGCCGCGCTGTAGTCGATCGACAGAATCTTCGCGTACGATTGATCGCTGCGGCGAAATGCCACGTGCAGCATGCCCGCAGGATGCTTGTCGTCCACGTAGCTGCCGTGGCCGCTCAGCAGGCGTGGGTCTTCCGTGCGCTTTACCCGCGTGCCGACGAGCTTGGCCTTGCCGGTTGGTTCAACGTCCTGTTTCATTTTGGTATCCGCTCATGACCCGACTGCACATCTGGAATGTTCTTTTCTGGGAGTGACATGCGTTTCAATCGTAGAACTCCACTCCTTTTTTCAAGGAATTCCACTGTGCGTCATCGTGGCCGAAGACCACCGTCGCACCGCCGCTCTCGATACGCCGGATGTCCTCCATCGAACGCGACGACAATTCAGCGTTCCAGGTATTGCGTGGATTGATGTCGCCTTCCAGATTCGCGCGCAGCGCCACTGCATCCGACGCCAGCAAGAACGCGCCGGACTTGTCCAGGCCGACCATGGCGGCCGTCATGCCGGCGGTATGGCCCGGCACTGGAATCAGTACGATGCGGCCGTCGTTGAACAAATCATGTTCGCCTTCGATTGCCTTGATCGGCATGGGCTGCTTCCAGTCAACCGGCAGGAAACCAAATTTGACGGCGTCCTCCTGTCTTGCCGCTTCCAGCTCTCGGGCGTGGCAGACCACGGTCGCTTTCTTGAAGAATTCGTTGCAACCGCAGTGGTCGGAATGAAAATGGGAATTCACGACGACGTCGATATCGTCTGGAGTGAACCCGATCAGCTTCAATTGATCGACGACGTTTTCTTCCGGCCGGGAAATCGGCACCATGGCTTTCGCCATCGAACCCCAGCGGGCTTCAGGTTCGGTTGCGGTCGACGGATGGCATCCCGTATCGAACAACACGTTGCCCTGGGGGTGGCGCAGCAGAAAGCAGGACACCGGCAGTTCGATGGTTTCCTGACGATCCGCGTCGGGCAAATAGACACTCTTTTTCATGCGCAGGCGTCCACCGGACAGTACATGCATCTTCATGGCGATATCTCCTTGGCGATTTGCTGGGGATGGGATTGGGGATGAGACGCGGCGGTCTCCGTAGCGACGGTCGCGCCACGCTTGACCATCTTCACGGCGTCGACGATGTGGACATAGCCGGTACAGCGACACAGATTGCCTGACAGGCCGTCGCGGATTTCGGCGTCGCTTTCCAATGGGTATTTCTTGAGCATGTCGGTGCAGGTCATCAACATGCCCGGCGTGCAAAAGCCGCACTGGAGGCCATGGCAACTATGGAAAGCCTGTTGCAGCGGGTTGAGCTGATCAACTGTGCCGAGACCTTCCACCGTCTCGACCACGCAGCCGTCGGCTTGCACGGCAAGCATCAGGCACGCCCGTATGCTGTCGCCGTCCACCATGATCGTGCAGGCGCCGCAAACGCCATGCTCGCAACCGACGTGGGTCCCGGTCAATCCGAGGGTGTGCCGCAAAAAATCCGAGAGTAGCAGGCGCGGTTCAACGGCACGCTCATACGTCGTACCGTTGACCACCAGTTTGATATCCAGATTTTTACTCATGATGATGTCCTCCTGACGAACTTGAACCAGACGCTACATCCTTGCCGTTGGCGCGCAGCCAGGCAGTCTGCAATGCGCGCTTTACCAGCACGCCAAGCAAGTGGCGCCGATAGTCTGCGGATGCATGCAAATCAGTTGCCGGCGCCACGGAGGCGCGTGCAACCTCAATCGCCTGATCCAGGATGCCCCCCTCGCATGCTTCGTCGTAAAGCACTGTTTCGACATCGAACAGGCGCAGGGGGGTATCCCCGACACCCATGACGCCAACCCGCGAATGCGTGACGCGACCATCTTCGACGGTCATGATGACGCCGACGGCAGCCAGGGCGAAGTCGCCCGCGCGACGTGCGACCTCTTCGAACGCCCAACCTGCGTTCGGCGGCAATGCGGGAAGATAGATTTCAGTGACAAGTTCATCCTCCTCCACCGCAGACGTCAGCGCCCCCAGGAAAAAATCTTCCGCCGCGACAACCCGGCTTCCTCTCGGCGTGGCGATAGTGATTTCACTTTCCAGCAATACCATCATCATCGGTAACTCTGCAGCCGGGTCGGCGTGGGTAATACTGCCGCCTATCGTTCCGCGGTTGCGAATGGCCAAATGCGCCACGTGCGCCATGGCGGCGTTCAACACCGGAAACAGGCGCTTGACTGCATCCGATGTTTCCAGCTTGTGATGGCGTGTCAACGAGCCGATCCGAAGGCCGCCATCCTCTTCCCTGAAACTACTGAGTTCGGCGATGCGGTTGATGTCGATCAGCACAGTCGGGTTAAGCAGACGGAAGTTGAGCATCGGCATCAAGCTCTGGCCGCCGGCAATGATCTTGCCGCCACCTTCGGCCGCAACCAGGGCGTCAATCGCTTCCGGCACCGTCGCGGGCCGCAGGTAATCGAATTTTGGTGGTTTCATCCCCTTACTTTCCTGCGAACACCGGACGTTTTTTCTGTACAAACGCCTGGCGCGCGTCGCGATAGTCGTCGCTGCCGACTGCTTGCCCGATGACGGCGTTGGCCGCGGCATCCGTGAGTGCACCCATGCCCATGCTCAGGCCGTTGAGCAGCACCTTGGTGCCGCTGATGGTCAACGGTGCGTTGTCCGCCATGACGCCGGCAAACGCACGCGCGGAGCGTGCCGGATCTGCGGATACCCGGTCCACGAAACCGATGTCGCGCCCTTCTTCGGCGCCGAATGTCTGGGCCGAATACAGAATGCGCTTCGCTTGCGCTACCCCGACCAGCGCCAGCAGGCGCTGTGTTCCGCGCACACCGTAGACGATGGACAGGCGCGCGGCAGGAATGCCGAAACGCGCATCCTGGTGAGCAAACCGGAAATCACAGGACATCGCAAGATGACAGGCGCCTCCCATGCAAAAGCCGTTGATCACTGCGATGGTCGGCTTCGGAGTGGCGGCGATGGCGTCACAACACTGGTCGACGGCAACTTCGTATTCGACGCCTTGCTCAACTGTCGCCCGCACAATGCCGAACTCCGTGATATCCGCACCGGCGCTGAAGTTGCCGCCGGCGCCGGTGAGGATAATCGCGCGCACCTGCGGATCACGCCCCAGCTCCGTGAAGATATGGCCTAAGTTGCGCCACATGGCCAAAGAAACCGCGTTGCGTTGATCGGGGCGATTCAATGTCACGACGGCTGCTTTATAGGTGGTCTTGGCGCCAGACTTTTTCGCCGGGACTTTTCCTGGCACCGGCGCCTGGTTGCCGAACCCGAACAGACGCGAGAGAACACCGCCGACGGGAGGCGCATCACTGCCGACTGCCGCCTGCACCGCTTCGATGTCGTCCTCTTTGCCGACATCCACCAGCGAGACGGTAATGTATTGACTGGAGACCAGCGCAACCGTGCTGCTCGCGACTTCGGCAGACATCGTCGGAATTGCAGGATTTCCTTGTTTTGCTTCGGAAGCCGTCGGCGGCACCGGTTGCCCAGTAGCCGGAATGGAAGCGGAAGCAGTCGTAATGGAAGCGGTGTCGGCGGCGTTCACCGGGGCAGCGCCAACCGTCTCCGCAACATCACGCACGCTTGTGCCGGATGCGCCTTCATCGCCGGTGAAATGTCCATTGAAGCGTGCGAAGAACTGATCGGCCATCTTGCGTGCAGTCGCGTCAATCATGCGCGAACCGAGCTGGGCGATCTTTCCGCCGATATTGGCGGTGACGCCGTAGCGCAGCAAGGTCGTGGACGGCCCCTCTTCTTCCAGGTCGACCGTGATGTCCGCCTTGGCAAATCCAGCGACGCCGCCCGTGCCCTCGCCGGTGAGGCGATAGCTGATGGGAGCGTTGATCTCCGAGAGCGTCACTTTACCGGCGAACTTGGCGCGAATCGGTCCTACCTTGATCACCACCAATGCCTCAAACTCTGTGTCCGACAGCATGTCCAACGTCTCGCAGCCGGGGATGCAGGCCTTCAGAACATCCGGATTATTCAATGCCGCCCACACCGCTTCGCGCGATGCATCCAGGCGTATTTCGTCTTTCATTTCCATGATCGGTGTCCCAGTTTCAATTATCTTTTTCAGTCGGGGCTAACGCCGCACTCACTGCCAACATATTCTCTATCTCAATCCGCCGCCGATGGGGCGTTGTCTTTGCGGAGCGCTTCAATTGCGGAGCGATAAGCCGATGGCAGAGGTCCCGGCCGGTTACTCGCACGATCAACATAGACGTGTACAAAATGCCCTTGCGCCGAGGCGTCCTGCTCATCGTTGCGGAAGATGCCCAATTCGTACCTGACGCTGCTTGTGCCGACATGTGCAACGCGCACGCCGACGTGGATCGTGTCGGGAAATGCAACCGGACTAAAATAACGGCATTGCGTCTCCGCAACCAGCCCCACAACCTCGGATTGTTGAAGATTCAAAGCGCCTTGTTCGATGAGGTAGGCATTGACGGCCGTATCAAAATACGAGTAATACACAACGTTGTTAACGTGACCGTAGACATCGTTGTCCATCCAGCGCGTGGCGATTTCATGGAAATGAACGAAGGCGGAGCGAGTTTCTGCCGGCGTACGCGTGGTCATAGCACTTCCTCATAAATGGCGAGCGCATGCTCGTACGCAATTTCGCGTGGGTTGTTGATCAACAGGCGCGTCTGTTTCATTGCGTCTTCCGCGAGCATGGCCAAATCGTCTTTGGTAATGCCGACATCTCCAAGCCGCGTCTGCAACCCCAGTTCGACCGGCAGCGCGGCCAGACGCGTAACCAGCAATTGAGACTTCTCTTCGGTCGTCCCTTTTACGCCAGGAATAATGATGTCTGCCAACTGCGCGTACTGTTCGCTGGCCGCGTGACTGTTGAAGCGCAGGACCGCCGGCAACACCAGCGAATTGGACAAGCCGTGCGGAACGTGGAAGCGCGCACCGACAGGGTAAGCAAGTGCATGGACACCGGCCACCGGGGCATTCGCGAACGCCATCCCGGCGAGCATTGCGCCCAGCAACATGTTTTGTCGCGCCTCCCGGTTGCTGCCATTGCGGCAAACCTCATGGATGTTCTTGCTCAGCAATGACAAGGCTTCGCGCGCCAGGCAATCAGAGACAGGATTCTTGAGCCGCTTGCTGGTGAACGCTTCAATGGCGTGCACCATTGCGTCGATGCCAGTGGCTGCAGTGACATGTGCGGGAAGTCCCAGCGTGAGGTCCGCATCAAGAACCGCCCAATCAGGCACCAACACCGGCGAAACCACACCTTTCTTTTCACCTTCGCCGGTCGTTACGATCGAAATTGCCGTCACTTCAGATCCGGTGCCTGCTGTCGTCGGCGCCAGCAGCAGCGGGAGACGCGGCCCCTTGGCATTGCCGACGCCATATATGTCGGCCAGCTTCTCCTGCCCCTTGGCCAGCAAGGCAACCAGCTTGGCCACATCCAGCGAGCTGCCGCCGCCAAGGCCAATCACGCCGTCCGCCTTGATAGCCGTTGCCGCAGCGACAGCATCCAACACCACAGCTTCGGCCGGATCAGCCTGAACGCCGTTATAGACCGCATAGGCGATGCCGGCTGTACGCAGGCCGTCTTGAGCGGCCTTGAGCAAGCCCGCTTTTTCAACGCCTGCGTCAGTGACGATCAATACGGAGCGGCAGCCGAGGCCCTTGGCCAATTCGCCAAGCCTTGCCGAGGCGCCGGGGCCAACAAGACTTGATCGCGGTGATTGAAATTCGAAAGTTTGCACAGTTACTCCTTTACTCATCTCCGGTGAAGGAGCGATCGCTACTTCACATCTTGTTATGAAACTTGTCTGATTCAGGCCGAGCCATCCACTCTTCCTGTCGTCAAAAATTTGTTTGCAAGAAACATTTTTATTTCGTTTTTAACTTGCATAAATAAACTATACACATACAATTAAGACTTTGCAACAGCCGAAAATCTTAAATAAATAGTGATCTACAGAGGGAGATTGAGGTTGCAGGGCTCGCGATGGAAGTAATTTCATAAGTAGACTATTTCGACAGTTTGCAAAAACCAACGGCCGACCGCCTTTCGCCACTGGATAAATCGGGAGATTCATGGACAGCATTGATCTGGAAGTATTGAAAATGGCGATCGCCTGGTCGGAAGGCGGCGCCTATACCTTGCTCGTTACCGTCGTACGGACATGGGGCTCGGCGCCTCGCCCCGTCGGTTCGATGATGGTCATCCGGGGTGACGGCCATGTCCGCGGCTCCATATCAGGCGGATGCATCGAGGATGACCTGATCCATCAAATCCGATCGGGAGAGTTTCAAGCAACGCATCATGTCGAAAGATCAGCGTGCACGTTGACATATGGCATTTCAGCAGACGAAGCGCACAGATTCGGATTGCCGTGCGGCGGAACGCTGCAGGTGGTTGTCGAGCAAGTGACTGAGGCATCACAGCTGCACGCACTGCTGCAGGCGGTGGAACAGCAAGGCCTGATGACGCGGCAACTCGATCTAAGGACGGGAGCCCTCACCCTGCAACGCGGGATGCCGGACGCGCAACTGCACTTTGATGGGGAATGCCTGACTACCGCGCATGGGCCTCGCTATCGCCTGATCATCGTCGGCGCTGCGCAAATGTCACGCTATGTGGCCACCATGGCGCTGATGCTCGATTACGAAGTCATTGTCTGCGACCCGCGGGAAGAATATCTGGACGAATGGGACATCGCCAGGGTCCAGCTCTCAAGGGAAATGCCGGATGATTTGTTATTGCGTCTGCAGCTTGATGCCCATAGCGCCGTGCTGACGCTTACTCACGATCCCAAGCTCGACGATATGGCCTTGCTTGAAGCACTGAAGTCCCCTGCTTTCTATGTCGGCGCCATCGGCTCGCGCAGCAACAACAAGAAACGGCGTGAACGCCTGTCCTTATTCGATGTAAGCGACGCCGAAATTGCCCGCCTGCATGGGCCGGTTGGCATGTATATCGGCGCGCGCACGCCGCCGGAGATCGCCATCTCCATCCTGGCAGAAATGACCTGCATCAGGAACGGCACTGCCGTCCTGCAGACACATGCCATTCGCCCCAACTCACTTCTGGCTGCGGATGATGCGGCCTGCTCATTGCCCTGAATTGCCAGTCTCACTACGACAAGACACGATAAACATAAACAGGAGATTTTCATGCTGCAAGTCTATTCAATCGACGGTATTACCCCTGTCGTCCATCCTACAGCCTATGTCCATCCGTCCGCAGTCCTGATCGGCGACGTGGTAGTCGGACCTCGCTGCTATATCGGCCCCCTGGCCAGTCTGCGTGGAGACTTTGGCCGCATCATCATCAATGAAGGTGCAAATATTCAGGACACCTGTGTACTGCACGGGTTTTATGAGAGCGATACCGTCGTCGACGTCGATGGCCACATTGGGCATGGCGCCATCCTGCATGGTTGCAAAATCGAGCGCGATGCCTTGGTCGGCATGAATGCAATCGTCATGGACGATGCCGTCATCGGGGAATCGAGCATTGTCGGCGCAGCCGCATTCGTCAAGGCCGGCATGATCGTTCCTGCTCGCAGCCTGGTCATTGGAACACCGGCCAAGGTCGTGCGGGATTTACGGGAAGAAGAAATTCTCTGGAAGCGCCAGGGTACGTCGCAATACCACGAACTGTCCGTCCGCTCGGCGACCACCATGAAAGCGGTCAATGCACTGACTGAAGTTGAGGCTGACCGCAAACGGTTGCAGTGCAGTTCCGCCCCCAAGTCAAAAAATCGCCAGCCTTGATTGTTCATCAGGCAGAACTGCCCTGCCTGTTACTTCGCATTCCATTCATGGACGGTAACAACTGAAGACTGACTGGTGTGTACAGGATCTTGCATGGCAATTTGACGGGCCTCGTCAATGCTACCTACCTGCAACAAGTAGGCCCCGCCCGATTTATCCGCAAATGGACCGGCCAGTTCCAGCTGCCCCTTGGCGTGAAGACCGTCTAGAAAACGATAGTGGTCATCAACGATATTGGGTTGGAAATTTGGTGTGCGAAAAGTAAGAACGAGAAATTTTGGCATGATGCTCTTTAACAATTTGAAATCAGCTTGGCGAGCAGGACTCGCCCAGCCACACTATTCATTGGCTGCTGGGCCGGTATAGGTATATCCCATCGAGGGAGGCATGGGGCCTTTGATGCGGCCGCCTTGTTTTTTTTGCTCCCAGGCATGCGCGAGGATGCCTACCGAGCGAGAGAGAATAAAGAGCCCTCGCGCCAACGCAGCATCAAAGCCCAGCTCGCCATAGATAACTGCCGTTGCACCGTCGATGTTCATGGGAACCGGTTTGGAAGATCGCCCGGCCAGATGCGCTTCAATCAGTCGCCCCGCTTTGGCATGCAGCCCCTTGACCACTCCCGCTGCTGCGGCCTCATCAACCATCGCAAGCAGTTTGACCGCTCGAGGATCAATCGGATGGAAACGATGTCCATAGCCAGGAACAATGCGTCCGTGCGCCTTTGCATGTGCGGCCATGACTTGTTCAAGTACGCTCTCCGGTTCACCGGCGCTTGCTTCGGCTGCATCCAGCAACTGATTGAATAGCAACAAGCATTGTTCACCGGCGCCGCCATGAATGTCGTCCAGCATATTGATGGCGGACGACATCGCGCCATTCAATGGCAAGCCGCAAGTGACGCTCATGCGCGCGATGGCGATGGAAGGCGCCTGCGGTCCATGATCAACCGCCGACACCAGCGCAGCCTCCAGCAAGTGCAACTGGCCGGCGCTGGGAATATCGTCTCGTAACATACGCCACACCATGTGGACATAGCCGACGTTGCCGATCATGTTCTCAATCGGCTCGCCTTTGATGCGGATGATGCCCGGCTGAATGTCAATGATGCTGGTGCTCCACCAGGCCTTGGCCTTGGCGACCAGGTCGGCGTTACGATCCGCCTCGGACGGTTGAATTGCATCGACTTGCTGCGTTGTCATACCACACCCTCTTCGCGCAGGTTGGAGATATTGGCGGGGGTGTAACCGGTCGCCAGCAGGATCTCGTCCGTATGCTGGCCCAGCCGTGGCGGGCCATGGCGGACGCCGGTTTGTTCGCCATCGATGGTGAAGCCGCTGCGCGTCAATGTAATTTCTTGCGTCTGATCGAGATCTTCCTTGTTGAACAACACTTTCATTAACAAACCGCGATGCTGGACCTGATCCTGCGTCAGTGCATCCAGTACGCTGAGAACCTGCCCTGCGGGAACACCTGCTTGATTGAACTTGCGCTCCCATTCAGCCGCATCACCGCGACGCAATTCTTCTTCAAGAATTTCACTCAGGGCCTTGCGGTTGGTTTTGCGTATTTCGCGCTCCGCAAAGCGCGGATCGGTTTTCAAATCCGATCTCCCAAGCAGATCGCACAGGATTTCGAATTGCTCCTGCTTGTTGGCGGCGATATTCAGCAGCCCGTCACCCGTACGGAAAGCGCCCGATGGACTGGCGGTAAAGTTGTCGTTACCCATGGGCACCGGACTGCGCCCGGCGATCAATTGATTGGAAACGATCCATCCCATGGTGACCATGACGGAGTCCAGCATGGACACATCGATGAAGCAGCCCTTGCCGGTGTTGTTTCGGCTGACCAGTGCGGAGGCAATGGCGAATGCAGCCGTCATCCCGCCAATGGTGTCGCACACAGGGTATCCAACGCGCAGAGGGGCGCTCTGCTCGTCTCCCGTGATGCTCATGACACCGGAGCGTCCCTGGATGATCTGATCGTAGGCAGGAGCATCGGCCAGCGGACCGGTCTGCCCGAAGCCGGAAATCGCGCAATAGACAAGACGAGGAAACTCATCTTTCAGGGCGTTATAGCCGACGCCAAGCCGATCCATTACGCCGGGGCGGAAATTTTCCAGGATGACGTCTGCGTTCCCGGCCAACCGGCGCAAAACTTCCTTGCCCTTGGCGCTCTTCAGATTGAGCGAAATGGAACGTTTTCCGGCGTTCTGCGCCAGAAATGAGGTTCCCATCTTCTCCTTGTTGAGATCTGAATCTGCGCCCAGCTGCCGCGCCAGATCTCCCGCTCCGGGTGTTTCAACCTTGATGACGTTGGCGCCCAGGAGCGCCATCTGATAACCCGTAAATGGCCCTGACAACACATTGGTCAGATCCAGAACCGTTACGCCTTCCAGTAGTTTGTTCATCGATATCCTTGACTTCTTTCAGCACGCGAACGTGCCGTCTCCTTAACGAATTGCCCGACAAGCTGACGCTGGCCGGGCCGATATGGCGGTGTTCCCACCTGTTCTTACCGTTGTTGATTGTTGGTTGATGTATTAGTCCTTGAGCAAACTCGCGTCCCCGAACAGGCTGGTCGTCAACACGCGCGCTGCTGCAATCAGATGCGGAATCATCGCGGCAACGGCTTCGTCATTGAAGTGATGCAGCGGCCCCGACAAGCTCAGCGCCCCCTCCAGACGATTGTTGACACCGAATACCGGGCAAGCAATTGCTGCAGTTTCCGAATCGCGTTCGCCGCGCGTAACGCGAATGAATGGCTGCGGCATCTGTACCAGCTGGTCGCCCGACAGATTGTCGAAAGCGGTCAGGACGTGGCCGCCGGCGCCCTTGTCAAGAGCGAGCAACTGGCCTGCCTGAACGTTGTCGCGAATCGAACGCGGCGAATCCACGCGATAGGCGCACAAGCGCATTTCGCCGGTACGGACATAGAACGAAGCACTGGAACTGGTAGTTTGTGCCAGCTCGCGCAGCACCGGCATGACTTTTTCTGCTGGGTGCAACGCCTTGCTCGCAATGCTTGCGAGCTTGATGGGCGCCGCACCTAATACATACGAGCCGGAAATCAGTCGATTGATATAGCCGTACGCCTCCAACGACTGCACCAGACGCAGGATGGTGCTCTTGTAGAGACCGGTTTTCTTGCTGATCACCGCCAGCGACAACACGGATTCGTCAGAAGTGAAGCAATCGAGAATCATCAATGCCCTGTTGACGGCAGCGACCCCGACTTCATCGGCGGCCGGCTCACCCTCTTCATTTTCCAGATCGACGTCTTTTGTTGCTTTTTTAATCACTTTTTGCACCTCGAATGCGTAGTAAATCGGCTTTTCTCACTTTTCCGTTCTGCCAAACAGAACTATTGCGATCATTTTAGAACGCTGCTAATATTCCGTCAACTCTGGAGATGAATTGATTTTCCGGATCTGCAAATCAGCACTTACAACCCGTCTTGGCAGTATTTCAAGACCTAGCAACAGGAACAGGTTCACGTCCTTCCATCCTTCGGGCGATAGGACGTGCAACGACAAGGACATCAAATGAAGCGATATCAAATGTTGATCGGTGGCGTCTGGCAAGATTCGGCGTCGGGAGAATGGATAGATTCGATTGAGCCGTTTTCCGGTGACGTCATTGCGCAAGTCCCGCGCGGCAACGAAGCGGATGCTGCGCAAGCGGTCGATGCAGCGTACAAGGCGTACCGCTCCCCTGCGTGGTCTGAATTGACCGCGACGCAGCGCGGAGCTCTTCTTCGCAAGCTTGGTGATCTGATCGAGCGCGACGCGGTGCGTCTGGCGGATATCGAACGCAGCTGCAACGGCAAGAACATCACTGAAGTATCGGGCCAGGTTCGTAACGTCGCGCAATGGTTCTACTACTATGCGGGCCTCGCCGACAAAATCCACGGTTCGGTGGTGCCTATCAACAAACCGGGCGTTTTCAACTATGTGCGTTACGAGCCGCTCGGCGTCGTCGTCGCGATCACCCCGTGGAACTCGCCGCTCGCCTTGACCGCCTGGAAGATGGCGCCCGCGCTCGCCTGTGGCAATACCATCGTGGTCAAACCATCCGAATTCACCTCACCACCGCTGCTGGAACTGGCAGCTCTGGCCAGCGAGGCTGGCTTTCCACCGGGTGTAATCAACGTCGTCAGCGGCTATGGCAACGAGATTGGCGCAGCCTTGATCAATCATCCGCGTGTAGCGAAAATTGCTTTCACCGGTGGTGATATCGGTGGTCAGAAAGTTGCTGAAGCCGCGGCCAAGAACTTCAAGAAAATTACCCTGGAACTAGGTGGCAAGTCTGCAAACATCGTGTTCGCAGACGCCGATTTCGAACAGGCAATCAATGGCGCCATCGCAGGCGTCTTCGGTGCAGCCGGCCAAACGTGCATGGCCGGCTCGCGACTGCTGGTGGAACGATCGATCCACGACAAGTTTGTCGCCCGGCTAATTGAAGTCGCCGGTGCCGCACGCATCGGCAACCCCGCCGATAGCGAAACACAGGTTGGCCCCATCGCTACCCGCTCCCAGTACGAAAAAATTCTTGGCTACATCGAGATTGCCAAACAGGACGGCGCTACGTGCGTTCTGGGTGGCAACGCCCTCAGCGGTGCGCAGTACGGCCAGGGCCAATTCGTCGCGCCGACCATTTTCACCAACGTCAGGAACGACATGCGCATCGCCCGCGAAGAAGTCTTCGGGCCGATCCTGTCGGTGATTCCGTTTGACTCCGTTGAAGAAGCGCTGGAGATCGCCAACGATACCGACTTCGGTCTCGCCGCAGCAGTGTGGACGACCGATTTGCACAAGGCGATCTACTGCTCCGATCGCATCGAAGCAGGCACCGTGTGGGTGAATAACTACCGTGCGACCAGTTTCACCACGCCTTTCGGCGGTTACAAACGCAGCGGTGTTGGTCGTGAAGGCGGCCTGGAAGGTGCGCAGGAATACATGCAGGCCAAGAGCGTCTGGATTACGACGCAACCCAACAAGCAAAACGCATTCGTTTTAGGTTAATGACACTGGTTTCCCAGTGCCAGGACATTTGAGGAGATGAGAAAAATGAGTCAGCAGGAAAAGACAGTGGATGTACTGATCGTTGGTTGCGGCGTCGCCGGCCTTTCGGCCGCCGTCACCGCGTTGGAAGGCGGCTTGTCCGTGCTCAATCTGGAGCGCGCCACGCCAGATGATTTCGGTGGTGGTTCACGCTGGACCGAAGCGTACATGCGCATGAAGAACGATTCCGAAGTCAGCGATGATTTCGAAGAACATTTCGCCAATAACGCAGGCCCGAATCTGGACCTGAACGTTTTACAAGCGGTCTCGTCCGGCGGCTACGAACACTGGCCTTCGTACGTCAAGGCACATCCATTCCCCGATCCGGAACTGATCGCCAAGTTCGCCGACTCGGTGCCCGGCACAATCAGCTGGCTGAAAGGATTTGGCTTGAAGTTCGAGCCGCAGCCGATTTATTTGCTGACACAAAACACGACCCGTATCGCAGCCCAGGGCGGCGGCCTGAAATTGATCGAAACCTTGCGTGAAAAGGCGCTCGGCCTCGGCGGCGAGATTGCCTATCGCACGACTGCCGTCGATTTGCTGCGCGACGACAGCGGTCGCGTCATCGGTGTCCGCGCAGTCGGCCCGGATGGCATACATAAGACCATACTGGCTCGCAACGTGGTGCTGGCCAGCGGCGGCTATCAGGGCAATCAGGAAATGATGACGCATTACATTGGCCCCAAAGCGAAGAACATTCGTCCTGTTGCCACCGGCGGTTACTACAGCCGCGGCGAAGGTATCCGTATGGCGCTGGCTGCCGGTGCAGCGCCGGCTGGCGAATACGGTTCTTACCATGCAGAACCGGTCGATCCGCGCTCGTCCATGGCGGAAGCCGTCGTCTTCATTTATCCGTACGGCATTCTGGTCAATACCGAGGGCAAGCGCTTCATCGACGAAGCGCCGGGGACCGTCGACGCCCACTACGACAATATCTCGCGCAGCTTTGCAGATCAGCCCAAAGGCCTGGTCTATGTCGTCTTCGACAGCAAAGTGGAAGACATTCCTCGCTGGAAGACCAGCATTCGGTCCGACATCCCGCCGCTGCAGGCAAACTCGTTGGCAGACCTCGCCAAGCAGATGAACGTATCCGCAGAAGCCCTTCAAGCTACTGTTGCGTCCTTCAATGCGGCCTGCCCGCCTCCTCCGAAGGAGTTCACGCCGTTCCAGATCGATCACTGCGGCACCAAAGAGATCTCGCCGCCGAAGTCGCATTGGTCGCGTTCGATCGACAAGGGCCCGTTCTATGCGTATCCGATTATCTCGTCGAACTGCTTCACCTTCGGCGGTCTCAAGGTCAACACCGATGCGCAAGTATTGACTCAGGACGGTCATGTGATTCCAGGCCTGTATGCGGCCGGCGAAACGGTCGGTATCTATCACCAGGTCTATACCGGGTCGACATCGGTTCTGCGCGGCCTGACGTTCGGACGCATTGCCGCTTCGCATATGGTTCGCACGAAGTAAGCACTGAGTTTTAGATTGTCAGATTGTTGATTGAAGTCTGAAGCGGCGCTGCCCTGAACGGGCAGCGCCGGCATAAACCACCACTGAAAATGATAGGGAGACGGAAATGAAAAAAATAACCATATTGTCGCTGGCAGTTGCTGCGCTGTTTAGCCTGCCGGCATATGCGCAGGTCAAAGTGGCTCAGTTGGACGGCATTTCGGGCCCGTTCGCCAATGTCGGCGAACAACAGCGCAAGACGCTGCTGGCCATGTTCGATGACGTCAACGCCAAAGGCGGTCTCAACGGGCAAAAACTGGAATTGGTGACCATCGACGGCAAGGGCAGCCCGCAAGATTCACTCAATGCCTTCAAGCAAGCAGTCGATCAGGGTATTCGTATTGTGACCCAGGGTAATAGCTCGGCAGTTGCCGCCGCCCTGTCGGATGCGGTTGCCAAATACAACCAGCGCAATCCTGCTTCGCCCGTGTTGTACTTGAATCACTCCGGCATCGACAATGACCTGACCAACTCGAAATGTAATTTCTGGCACTTCCGTTTCGATCCGAACGTCGATATGAAGGTCGAAGCAATCACCAGCGAGCTGGTCAAGAACAAGAACATCAAGTCGGTCTACCTGATCAATCAAAACTACGCTCTGGGACAACAAGCTTCGGCCGCTGCCAAGCGCATCATTCCTAGCCGCCGCGCCGATATCAAGATCGTCGGCGACGACTTGCATCCGTTCGGCCAGGTCAAGGACTTCTCGAGCTATGCAGCCAAGATCAAGGCTTCCGGCGCCGATGCAATCCTGACCGGCAACTGGGGCAACGATCTTTCCTTGCTGGTGAAAGCGCTGAAAGACGCCAACGTGAGCGTGGCGATCTACACCATCTATGGCTCCGGATTCGGTGCGCCGACTGCCATCAAGGAAAATGGCGTTGATCACCTGAAAGTCATGAGTGTCTGGAATCCCAACATCAAAAACGACAAGTCGGAAGAGTTCGCCAACGAATTCAAGAAGAAATACGGCATCGAGCTGTACTTCCATCAGATCCGCACGATGATCCAGATGCTGGCCGCCGCGGCCAACAAGAGCAAGTCCAACGATCCAAAAACGATCGCCTATGCGCTCGAAGGCATGAAGTTCCAGGCCGACACCGGCGATGCGGAAATGCGCAAGTCGGACCATCAGATCCTGCTGCCGATGTTCTTGTCGACGATGAAGAAGACCGCTTCCAACGGCGGCCCTGCCGATGTGAAATATGACTCCGAAGGCACCGGCGTCGTGGGCTTCCAAGTCGACAGCAAAATCGAGGCTTCGGTCAGCACCGTGGCAACGACATGCCAGATGGTCCGTCCATAAACTTTTCCGATATATGGCAATAGCCGTCCGGGGAGGTATTACGAGGCTTCCCCGGACGGATTCACCACACGCATGCACATGCCTTACGCACAACGATAGTCGGGAACACTGTGAGTACTTTCATCATTACCTCGCTCAATGCACTGAGCTTCGGGTTGCTTCTCTTTCTTCTGTCAGCCGGTCTCACGCTGATTTTTTCCATGATGGGCGTGCTCAATTTCGCCCATGCCAGCTTCTATATGCTGGGTGCTTATGTCGCCTATACATTTGGCGCAAAAGTCGGCTTCTTCCCCGCACTCATACTGGCGCCCATTGCCATGGGTGCGGTCGGCATGCTGGTCGAGCGATTCGGCCTGCGCAAAGTCCACATGCATGGGCATGTCGCCGAACTGCTTTTTACTTTCGGCCTGGCGCAAATCATTGAGGAGCTGGTGCACCTGATCTGGGGGCGCGCTCCTGTCAGCTACCCCATGCCGGACATCCTGAGCGGTTCGCTGTTTACGGTGATGGGCGCGCCCTTCCCGGCTTATCGCGCCTTCATCATGTGTGTCGCGGTCGGCGTCCTGGCGCTGCTGTACTTCACCATTACCCGTACCCGGGTCGGCTTGATCATTCAGGCGGCGCTGACCCATCCGACCATGGCGGAGGCCCTCGGGCACAATGTGCCGCGCATTTTCATGAGCGTATTTGGCGTCGGCGTCGGCCTCGCTGCATTGGCCGGCGCGGTCGGCGCGCCCGCTGCAGTCACCGAACCGGCGATGGCACACGCAGTTGGCTCCATTGTGTTTGTGATCATTGTCTTGGGCGGCATCGGATCTCTCGCAGGCGCGTTCGCGGCATCGATCCTCATCGGCTTCATCCAGACGTTTGCCGTGCTAGTTGATGCATCTCCATATCAACTGATCAGTTCTCTGGGGAACGACTCCCTCAGCAATCTGATGAATATCGAATTGTTCAAAATCACCGTTGCACAACTGGGGCCGGTGCTGCCCTTCTTTGTCATGGTCGCAGTTCTGGTCCTGAGACCGCGCGGCATGTTCGGCAAGCGGGAAAGTTAATCATGATGACTACACAAAACTCACAAGCAGGCTGGATCAAACCGGTCCTGATCCTGTTGCCACTTGCGCTATTGCTACTGCCTATGGTTTACGCAAAGAGCTCGGCGCTGTCGTTCCTGTCTCAGGTTGCGATCATTTCGGTCTTTGCGCTTTCCTACAACATCCTGCTGGGGCAGACCGGTCTTCTGTCTTTCGGCCATGCCGTCTATGCAGGCCTGGGCGGCTATTGCGCCATCCACCTGCTCAACAAGACGGGGGCAGATGGCCTTGGCCTGGGACTACTGGCGTTGCCATTGATTGGCGGGCTGGGCGGAGCAATTGCCGGGTTCGTTTTTGGATATATTTCTACGCGTCGCGCCGGCACGACCTACGCCATGATCACGCTGGGCATAGCAGAAATGCTGGTGGCGCTGGCGTTGATGTTGCCGGGAATGTCCGGTGGTGAAGCCGGCATGACAACCAATCGCATGCTGAATCATGCCATCCTCGGCATCAACCTCGGCTCCGACACGCAAATGTATTACTTCGCGTGGGGGTGGATGTTCATCGCAACCGCTTTGATGTACGCCTTTACCAAGACGCCGTTGGGCCGGCTTGCCAACGCAGTGCGGGACAACCCGGAACGGGTCGCCTTCATCGGGTTCAATCCGCAAAAAATCCGCTGGACCGTGATGGTAATCGCCGGATTTTTTGCCGGTATCGCGGGTGGTCTTTCCGCAGTCAACTACGAACTTGTCACCATCGACAATCTGGGTGTTGCGCAATCAGGCATGGTGCTGGTCGCCACCTATCTTGGCGGCGTCGGCTATTTCCTGGGGCCGGTCGCAGGCGCGTTGATCTATGTTCTCTTCCTGACAGTCATTTCGACCATCACCAAGGCCTGGCTGCTGTACTTCGGCGTGCTGTTCATCACCGTGGTGATGTTTACGCCGGAAGGTCTGCTTGGCTTGCTGAAGCAAGTCGACGGCGCAAGCCGATTCACACTGCGCAGGTTCCTTGGCGTGTTGCTGAGCTGCGCCTGCTTTGTTCTGGTCGTTGAAATCCTGTACGCCTACCAGGACAGCGCCGATACCGGGCAAGCCATCTCTCTGTCGGGCCTTCTCGGCCTTGGGAAACAGGCATATCTGCCAATCGGATTGCTGGCGCTCACCTACGTCGTCGCGGCTACCTACAAGCGTTGCACCGTTGCTCAAGCCAATGTCAGACTCGGCACAAAACAGGAATTAGCTGGAGAGAAACATGGCCACAAATGATGTTGTCTTAAGCCTGCGCGGCGTCGCAAAGTCCTTCGGCAATTCGAGGATCATTCGCGACATCACCATGGACGTCGCTCCTGGCGAGCGCATCGCGTTGATCGGCCCTAACGGCGCCGGAAAATCAACCTTGTTCAACATGATCAGCGGACGCTTCCAGCCGAGTGGCGGCGACATTGTATTGAATGGAAACTCGTTGCTGAAACTGGAACCTTACGAGATCTATCGGCAGGGACTATCGCGCTCCTTCCAGATCACCAATATCTTCGCCAAACTGTCGGTCTACGAAAACATTCGCAGTTCGGTGCTTTGGTCGCTGGGGCATCGCTACAGCCTGTTCAAATTCCTGAACAAATTGACGGATGTGCGTGAACGCGCTGAACAGCTGATGGAGCAAGTCGGGCTGGCAAGGCGAAAGGATGTGCTTGCAGGCCTGTTGACCTACGCAGAGCAACGCTCCCTTGAAATTGCGATGACCGTGGCCGGCAACCCTTCTGTCGTGCTGCTGGATGAGCCGACAGCCGGCATGAGCCGCTCGGAATCCGAGCAGGCAGTCGAACTGATCCGGAAGCTGACCGAAGGTCGTACGCTGTTGATGGTCGAACACGACATGAGCGTTGTCTTCGGCCTCGCCGACCGTATCGCTGTCTTGGCCGGCGGCGCCTTGATCGCCCTCGAAAGCCCTGAAAAAATTCGTCACAACCATGCCGTAAAAGAGGCGTACCTGGGAGACCACCATGCTTGAAGTGGCAAATCTGCACGCCTACTACGACAAGAGCCATATCCTGCATGGCGTCGATATGCACATTCAAAAATCCGAGATTGTTGCCCTGCTCGGCCGCAACGGCACCGGCCGGTCTACTGCGGTAAAAGCCCTGATGGGCATGGTCAAGAGCACCGGTTCCATTCGCTTCAAAGACGAGGAAATCGGCGGCCTGCGCACTTTCGAGATCGCGCACAAGGGCCTGGGCTATGTCCCGGAGAGCCGTGAAATATTTCCGACGCTCACCGTCCGGCAAAACCTCGAGCTCGGCATCAAGGATCCGAAAAAGCAGACGCGTTGGACAGTCGACGACATGTATCGCCTGTTTCCCCGCCTGCGTGAACGTGAAAATACGCCAGCTTTTTTTT
>NZ_AJHH01000112.1 GCF_000256565.1 Herbaspirillum lusitanum P6-12
GCCAGCTGGCGTCATGTCGGGCGGAGAACAACAGATGCTCACACTATGCCGGACGTTGATGGGCGACCCGGACCTGATCATGATTGACGAGCCTACCGAGGGCGTGGCGCCAAAGATCGTCCAGGAAATCGCGGAGTTGCTTCAGGAAATCGCCCGTCGCGGTATCTCGGTATTCCTGATCGAACAAAAACTTGATATTGCACTCAAGGTTTGCAACCGCTTGTACGTCATGGGCCATGGCACCATCGTATTTGAAGGTACTGCTGCAGAACTGCAGGACAACCAGCCGCTCCGCCAGGAATGGCTGGAAGTGTAAGCGACCGTTAAACCGCCTCCCCGAATCATCGCTCTGTCGCTCGGCTCGTTCCCGGGCGACAGGGTTATTTCCCGATTGCCGATGTCCGTCAACCTGCTCCCGTCCCGTTCGCCCCCTGTGTCCCGTTCGCTCGATTCATTCGGCTGCCGGACAGCGCTACCCGGCTTTCCCGCCCTTGAGTTTTTCTCTCTGAAGAAACTGGCGGAGTCCTATCCCGCCATTCATTCATGGCCCCGGGCCAAGCTCATCCTGCTGGAGAATCTCCTTCGCCATGAAAATGGTACGGAAACCAGCCGGACCCTGATCGAATCTTACTTGTCAGGCGATTCCGATGACACGCCGATTCCCTTTTTTCCGGCCCGTGTCCTGATGCAAGACTATGCAGGCATCTCGGCACTCGTCGACATCGCAGGATTGCGCAATGTCTTGGAGGAGCATGGCGTTGCGGCGGATAGCATCTCGCCGGTCATCCCTGTGGATCTGGTCGTTGACCACTCTCTTCAAGTCAATTCTCACGGCAGCTCCGGAGCCCCCGCAGAAAATCTGATGGACGAATATCGTCTCAATAAGTCACGGTATGAGTTCTTGCGTTGGGCCGAACAATCGATCTCGAACCTGCGCGTTGTGCCACCCGGCCGCGGCATCGTTCACCAGGTCAACGTCGAAGTGCTGTCGACAGGAACACGCGTCAAGCACAATGAGATTTTCTTCGACACGCTGGTCGGTACGGATAGCCACACGCCGATGGTCAATGGACTCGGCATCCTTGGATGGGGCGTGGGCGGCATTGAAGCCTTGGCGGCAATGCTGGGCCAGCCGCTCTGGCTATCGACGCCGCGCGTCACCGGCGTTCGCCTCATCGGCGAGGTTCCTGCCGGGGTCTACGCCGCTGATATTGCCTTGAATCTGACGGCCTTTCTGCGCCGGATCGGCGTAGTCGGTAATTTTCTCGAATTTTTCGGTCCGGGATCGGCATCGCTATCCGTATTCGACAAATCGACGATTGCCAACATGACGCCGGAATATGGCGCCACTTGCAGCTTGTTTCCGGTCACGCAGTCCACGCTCGACTATCTGGGACAAGCAAAACGAAGCGATTTACCCGGGGAATCCGCGGACGCTTTGCGCGCCTATCTCGATGCACAGGGAATGCTGGACGATTCGGATCAGGAGCCTCTGTTCGATCGCGTTGTCGAATTCGATCTGGGCGCCGTTCAGCCGTCGTTTTCCGGCCCCAGCCGTCCGGACCAGGTGCACGGCTTGTCGGAACTGACAGCAGCGTTTCTTTCATCCCCTGGAGCAAAGACTGACAATGCACCTGCGGAAGCACATATCAGGAATGGCGCGATCGCTATCGCTGCCATCACCAGCTGCACCAATACCGCCAATCCCAAGAGCATGTTGGCGGCTGGACTTGTCGCCCGCAAAGCCATCGCACTCGGACTTCGTGTTCCAAGCCACGTCAAATGTTCATTCACGCCCGGCTCGATTGCCGTAGACCGCTACCTGGATCAGGCCGGTCTGCTGGAACCATTGAATCAATTGGGTTTCAATCTTGCCGGTTACGGCTGCGCCACTTGTGTGGGAAATTCGGGTGAACTGAAGCCCGAGGTACAGCAAGCAATCGACACAGGAGGTTCCGAGCTGGTCCTTGCGTCCGTGCTCTCTGGAAATCGCAATTTCGAGTCGCGAATTCACCCTTCCATTGGCGCCAACTTCCTGATGTCCCCTGCACTGGTCGTCGTCCTTGCCATTGCCGGCC
>NZ_AJHH01000113.1 GCF_000256565.1 Herbaspirillum lusitanum P6-12
GCGTCAGCGCGGCAGGACTGCCGATTTATCTGAGGGACCTGCTCCCGGACGCTGTGCAGCTGGATGCCTTGTTCTCTGCCATGAGCCGCACAGCCGGGATTTCCGCAAATCGCGAAGACACGTTTGCTCCTGCAGCGCAATGGACGGCGCTGGAGGCAGGAAAAAGCACCACCTTTCCCTGGCGATCCGATGACAGCTATTTCAAGCGTCCCGATGTCTTGAATGCCTTGCTGAAATTCGAATCGCCGACGATTTCATTTTCCCCAATGAAGCCGCTGCTCGTATTGGGCGACAACATCACGACCGATCATATTTCTCCTGTGGGGCGAATCAGGGAATCTTCCGAGGCTGCACAATTGTTAAGACAAGACGGCGAAACACCTGCCACTTTCAATAGCTATGGCGCCCGGCGCGGCAACGCCGGGGTAATGATCAGAGGCACTTTCGACAATTCCAGACTCGACAATCGGCTCGCAGGAATACCAGGTCCGTTCACCAGAATCGGCGGAAACCAGGAACCCATTTCGATTTACCAGGCAAGCGCCGCAATTTCTGCGGATGGATATGCTGCCGTCATCATTGGCGGCAAGAACTATGGGACGGGATCCGCACGTGACTGGGCGGCCAAGGGACAAAGATTACTGGGCGTGCGCGCCGTGGTTGCTGAAAGCTTCGAACGCATCCATAGATCCAATCTGGTCATGTTTGGCGTCGCACCGTTGCTGCTTGATCAGAAAAATCTGGAACTGCTGCGATCCATGCTGACGCCTGCATCGGTTGTCACCGCGTACTTACAACCTCCCGCTGAGAAACGAGTGCGCCCGCATATACGGATTGAGGTCGACGATCTATCTTCATCCCATGTATTCCACGCCGTCCTGCAAGTCGAAACGGCATACGAATACACTCTTCTGGCTGCCGGCGGCTTGCTTGCCTCTATGCGCCTGATCTGATGGACTCTGATACTGCAACGCTTTCTACAGAAATACTTTTAACACTATCGCCAAGAGGTAAAACGCCATGAAAGTCCTGGTTCCCGTCAAGCGGGTAGTAGATTACAACGTCAAAGTACGCGTCAAATCCGACGGTAGCGGTGTGGACATCGCCAACGTCAAGATGTCGATGAACCCCTTCGACGAGATTGCAGTGGAAGAAGCCACGCGTCTCAAAGAAGCCGGCAAAGTCACCGAAGTCATTGCTGTCTCTTGCGGCGTGACGCAATGCCAGGAAACCCTGCGCACTGCCATGGCCATCGGCGCCGACCGCGGCATCCTGGTGGAAACACCGGCCGATCTGGACCTGCAACCGCTGGCCGTGGCCAAGCTGCTGAAGGCGCTGGCCGACAAAGAGCAACCGCAACTGATCATCCTCGGCAAGCAAGCCATCGACGACGACAGCAACCAGACCGGCCAGATGCTGGCGGCGTTGCTGGGCTGGCCGCAAGCGACCTTCGCCTCGAAGGTGGTGGTTGAAGACGGCAAGGTCTCGGTCACCCGTGAAGTCGACGGCGGCCTCGAAACCCTGTCGCTGACGCTGCCAGCGATTGTCACCACCGACCTGCGCCTGAACGAACCGCGCTACGTCACGCTGCCGAACATCATGAAGGCCAAGAAGAAGACCCTGGACATCGTCAAGCCGGACGACCTCGGTGTCGACGTCGCGCCGCGCGTCAAGACGCTCAAAGTCGCCGAGCCGGCCAAGCGCAGCGCAGGCGTGAAGGTGCCTGACGTCGCGACCCTGGTTGCCAAGCTCAGAAACGAAGCCAAAGTCATTTAAGGAAGAGACAACATGACCGCACTCGTCATTGCAGAACACGACAATGCCAGCCTCAAGGGCAGCACCCTCAACACCATTACCGCTGCAGCGCAAGCCGGTGGGGATGTCCACGTCCTGGTGGCCGGCTCCAACGCCAAGGCCGCCGCTGACGCTGCCGCCCAAGTGGCAGGCGTCACCAAGGTACTGCTGGCCGATGCCCCGCAATTCGCCGATGGCCTGGCCGAGAACGTCGCTGAACAAGTCCTGGCCATCGCCAAGGATTACAGCCACATCCTGGCCCCCGCCACCGCCTACGGCAAGAACATCCTGCCGCGTGTGGCCGCCAAGCTGGACGTGGGCCAGATTTCCGACATTACCAAGGTGGAGTCGGCCGATACCTTCGAACGTCCCATCTACGCCGGCAACGCCATTGCCACCGTGCAGTCGATTGATCCGATCAAGGTCATCACCGTACGTACGACCGGTTTCGACGCCGCAGCCACAGGCGGCAGCGCCGCAGTCGAATCGCTGACGGCA
>NZ_AJHH01000114.1 GCF_000256565.1 Herbaspirillum lusitanum P6-12
GTCGCCGCCAGCGTCGGCAGGTTGGCCCCGACATTGTCGATCGGGAAGGAAATTCGCACCCTGGCGCGACGCCACGGCCCCTGCATGTTCTGGCGTTGCTGCCAGGCGTTGGGCAGGCTCGGCGTCGCCACGCTGCCGAGCTCTTCCACCGACACCACGACGGCGCGCGCGCGTTCGCGCAGCTGTTCAGTCTCGCCCTGCACGCGCACGAAGGTGCCGCAGGATTGCTCGCCTGCCATGACCTCTGCGACCTGCACGGGATCAAGCGGCGTTTCGATCAGGTAATCCGCGTAAAAACGATTGTCGTCCATCGCATCCGCCATCACATCTTGCTCAGATCGGGGAAGGTGCGTACCGGATCGCTGCCATCCCAGTTTTCAGCCGATTCGCGGATGATGCGGAACACCGTTCCCTTGGGGCCGGCAATTTCCGACAGCTCAATCACGGTGCCGGGATGGTATTCGGTCTCAAAATAAACGAAGCGGCCGCGCTCGCCGACTTCACCGCTCATGCCGACCTTCCAGCCCTTTTCCAGCAGGCGCGCAAGATCGTTGTCGAAGTCTTCGGTCCAGTAGGCCAGATGCTGCAAGCCGGTGCGGCCGGCCTTGAGGAAATCCCGGTACATCGACGGCGCATCGTTGCGCTGCTGGATCAGTTCCACCTGCACGTTGCCGGAGTTGGCCAGCGCCACCGACGAATGGATGTCTTGCAGCTCGCCCTTGTAGCGATAGTTCTTCAGCGGCACGCGCTCCATGTAGTACCACGGGCCCACGCCCAGCACTTCGCTCCAGTATTTCATTGCCGCTTGTATGTCTTCGACGACGTAGCCCAGTTGTTTGATCTCACCCAGAAAACGGCTCATTGCTCACCTCTTTTTTCGTTTGTTTAGTTTGAATAATTGGTCAATTTTTACGTCAGGAAGCCGATCGAAATCCACAGCACGTCGCAGCGGCCGTAGTCTTTTTC
>NZ_AJHH01000115.1 GCF_000256565.1 Herbaspirillum lusitanum P6-12
GCATTGTTGACCAGCACGTCGCAGCGGCCGTAGTCTTTTTCGACGTCGGCGAAGGCTTTCCCGATGGATTCGGGCTTGCTGACATCCATTGCCAGCGGCGCAGCTTTGCCGCCATCGGCATTGATCTTGTCGGCGGTCGCGGTGGCCGCTTCCAGGTTGATGTCCGAGACCAGTACGGTGTAGCCGTCGCGCGCCAGACGCTGGGAAATTGCGGCGCCGATACCCATGGCTCCGCCCGTCACGAGCGCCACGCGGGCGCCGCTATCATTGCGATTCATATTGTCTCCGTGGATGTGGGCGGCCCCGGAAGAGGGAAAGGGGCCGCCGTTTTTAATTCGTCGTTGGCAGGTCAATCATGGAGGCTTCCCGATCGCTCGCAAGACTATTGAGGGGATCAGAGGAAACCGATGGAAATCCAGGGCACGAAGGCCACCACCAAGAGCGCCACCACCAGCGCCGCCAGATAGCCCCAGACCCGGTTGAAGACACCATCCGGCGACACCTTGCCGATGGCGCAGGCGGCATAGAAGCCCACGCCAAAGGGCGGTGCAAACAGGCCGATGCCCATGGCCAGGATCACCACCATCGCATAGTGCACGTCATGCACGCCCAGCGAACGCGCCACCGGGAACAGCAGCGGCCCGAACAGCACGATGGCGGGAATGCCTTCCAGCAAGCTGCCCAGCACGATGAAGATCACGATGGTGATCAGCAGGAAGCCGAATCCGCCGCCCGGCACGCCCTGCATCAGCGACACCAGCTTGGCCGAGAAGCCCGACTGCGTCAGCGCCCAGGCCATCGAAGTGGCCATGCCGATGATCAGCAGGATCGCGCCCGACAAGGTTGCCGCTTCCACCAGCATCGGGTAGATGCGCCTGAAGTCGAGATGCTTCATGAAGGCGTGCATGACCAGGCCGACCACGATGGTGTACGCAGGCGCGCTTCACATCCGGCATCGGTTCGC
>NZ_AJHH01000116.1 GCF_000256565.1 Herbaspirillum lusitanum P6-12
CACGCCGATGGTGGCGCGCTTCACATCCGGCATCGGTTCGCGACGGGCGCGGAACCAGCAGACGATACCGATCGCGATCGTGGCGATCACGGCAGGCATCAGGCCGCCGATGAACAAGGCGGTGATCGACACGCTGCACACCGCGCCGATGGTGATCAGCACCAGGCTCGGCGGAATCGTTTCGGTCATGGCGCCGGAGGACGACAGCAAGGCCACCAGTTCTTCCGGCTTGGAGCCGCGCTTCTTCATTTCCGGGAACAGCGCCGGCGCAATCGCCGCCATGTCGGCCGCCTTGGAGCCGGAGATGCCCGAGACCAGGAACATCGCGCCCAGCAGCACGTATTGCAAGCCGCCGCGTACGTGGCCCAGCAGCGCGGCCATGAAGTCGATCAGGGTCTTGGCCAGGCCCGACATCTCCAACAGCGAACCGAGCAGCACGAACAGCGGCACCGACAACAGGATCAGGCTGGACATGCCCTCATCCATGCGGCTGACCACGATCATCAGCGGCGCCGTGGTGGCCAGCGCCAGGTAGGCCATGGTGGCGGTGCCAAAGGCAAAGGCAATCGGAATGCCACCGGCCACGCACACGCCGATGAGCAGCACGAAGAAGACGATCAGGTTGTAGTTGCCCATGCCCAGCAGCATGGGCTTGGCCAGCCACAGCGCACCGCCGATCACGGCCACCACGGCGAGGGCCGACAGCAGCAGGCGCATGGTCGTCATCGCGGCCATGCGCGAGACCGCCGCCAGCAGCATCAGGATGGCGCCCACCGGCAAGGCGGCGGCGCGCAGACCATCGGGGATTTCCAATGCAGGTGTCGTGATCGCCATCTGCTCCGACGCATGGTCGACCGCGGGATGGATGATCATCAGGACAAAGATGCAGACGATCAGGGCGGCGACGGTTTCCAGCCAGACGCGCCATTTGTCGGAGAGCTTGTTGACGATGGCGGTCAGGCGCATGTGTTCGCCCCGGTCCAGCGCCAATACCGCGCCCAGCATCGACAGCCAGATGAACAGCGTCGAGGCCAGCTCGTCCGACCAGATCAGCGGGTCGTGCAAGGCATAGCGGTAGATCACGCCGGCCAGCAGCACGCCGGTTTCCACCACCACCAGCGCCGCAGCAACCGCGGCGACAACGTGCATGACGCCGCGATTGACGCCCGCCAGCAGACGCGCCAGCGGGTTGGTCGGCGCCGATGCAGAAGGCAGTCTCACTTCGGTCATCGCCGCGTCCATTTATGCCAACTTCCCGGTGTATTTCTCCAACAGCGCCCACGCCTCGGGACCGAACTTCTTGTGCCACTCGGTGTAGAAACCGGAAGCGCGCAGCTTGGTGCGGAAGGCCTCGTTGTCGGTGTCGTTGAACTGCATGCCCTTGCCCTTCATGTCGGCCACCAGCGATTCATTCAAGGCCTTGACGTCGACACGTTGCTTGAGACCTGCTTCGTTGACGTTGCGCATAACGATCTCTTGCAGATCCTTCGGCAGGCGTTCGAACGACTTCTTGTTGGCCAGGAACCAGAAACCATCCCACATGTGGTTGGTCATCGAGCAGTACTTCTGCACTTCGTACAGCTTGGCGGTCGAGATGATCGCCATCGGATTCTCCTGGCCTTCGACGATCTTGGTCTGCAGCGCGGAATACACTTCGGCGAAGTTGATGCTGGCCGGCGCCGCATCGAAGGCGCGGAACATCGACGTCCACAGCGGGCTCGGCGGCACGCGCAGCTTCATGCCCTTGAAGTCCTCGGGCCTGGTGATCGGACGCGTGCTGGTGGTCACCTGGCGATAGCCGTTGTCCCAGCAGCGCTCGAACGCGAACAGCGACGTCGTCGCGGCGATCTGCTTGCGCACATAGGCGCCGAGGTCGCCGTCCATCGCGGCCCACACCTGGTTGTAATCCTTGAAGGCGAAGCCGACGCCGCTGATCTGGCCGGCCGACACCAGCGTGCCGAGCACTTCCGGCGAGATGGTGAAGAAGTCGATGGCCCCGGCGCGCACCTGCGACAGCATGTCCGCCACTCGGTGTAG
Organism: Herbaspirillum lusitanum P6-12; assembly: GCF_000256565.1. Classification (GTDB taxonomy): domain Bacteria; phylum Pseudomonadota; class Gammaproteobacteria; order Burkholderiales; family Burkholderiaceae_D; genus Herbaspirillum; species Herbaspirillum lusitanum. The sequence goes on from NZ_AJHH01000116.1 coordinate 2,038, forward strand.
AAACCGGAAGCGCGC
>NZ_AJHH01000117.1 GCF_000256565.1 Herbaspirillum lusitanum P6-12
CGAACTTCTTGTGCCACTCGGTGTAGAAACCGGAAGCGCGCAGCTTGGCGCGGAAGGAATCGGCGTCGGCATTGTTGAAGGCCAGACCCTTGCCCTTCATTTCATCGACCAGCGAATCGTTGAGCTTGCGCACGTCGGCGCGTTGGTTCACACCGGCTTCGTTGATGATGCGGGTCATCAGTTCTTGCAGGTCCTTGGGCAGGCGCTCGAAGGACTTCTTGTTGCCCAGGAACCAGAAACCGTCCCACATGTGATTGGTGATGGAACAGTACTTCTGCACCTCATAGAGCTTGGCCGTGGAGATGATGGCCATGGGGTTTTCCTGGCCTTCCACGATCTTGGTCTGCAGGGCCGAATAGACTTCGGCGAAGTTGATCGAGGTCGGCGCCGCATCGAAGGCCTTGAACATCGAGGTCCACAGCGGGCTGGGCGGCACGCGCAGCTTCATCCCCTTGAGATCTTCGGCGACCTTGATGGGCTTGGTGCTGTTGGTGATCTGGCGATAGCCGTTGTCCCAGATCTTTTCAAACGCGAAGAGGGTGGACCTGGCTTCGATCTGCTTGCGCACATGCGCGCCCAGCTCGCCATCCATGGCCGGCCAGACCTGGCTGTAATCCTTGAAGGCAAAGCCGATGCCGGAGATCTGCGCGGCCGGCACCAGGGTGCCCAGGATCAGCGGCGAGAGCGTGAAGAAATCGATGGCGCCGGCGCGCACCTGCGAGAGCATGTCGGTGTCGGTGCCCAGCTGGTTGTTGGGGTAGAGCTGCAACTCGATGCGGCCCTTGGATTGTTCGGCGATGGCGGCGGCCATTTCCTTGGCGCGCGCATTCATCGGGTGGGTGACCGGCAGATTGTTGGCGTACTTGAAGGTGAACTCGGCCGCATGGGCCGACGTCGATACCAGGCCGGTCGCGGCGGCGGCCGAGGCTACCGAGGCGGTCTTCAGAAAGTGGCGGCGGGTCATGGCGTGCATTGCGTATCTCCTGGATTTTTATAGGTCGTTGAGGGCTGCAGATTCTGTTCGGTCAGCGAAGATCAGCGCATCGATGCAGCGAAAAAGGTTTTCCGCCGATGCTGTCTCCTTGTATATTCTTGATGTTATTTGATTTGTCTCGATTGCTTTTTGCAGAGAATAGGCTTTGAATTCAAACAGGTCAAAGCAGATTCATGATGGTTTTTGATGTAAACATAAAATATCCAGCCATGGCATTTTCTCCCGATCCCCGCCTGCCGGCCGATGGCGCCGGCGAAGGCAACAACGAAGGCGGCCGCGCCCGCGTGACCGACATCGCACGCGCCGCCGGTGTGTCCACCGCGACGGTCGACCGCGTACTCAACCAGCGTCCCGGCGTGCGCGCCGCGACCATGCAAAAAGTCCTGAAGGCCGCCGCCGCGCTCGACTATCTGCCGGAAGCCGATCTGTACAAGGCAATGCAACCCAAGCCGATGCGACTGGTGTTCTTGCTGCCGCCGCAGAGCAACCGCTTCATGCAGATGCTGGGCGACTACATCGCGTTTTCCGAGGAGCAGCTGGCGCCGTTCAACGTGAAATGCAAATGCCACCACATCGAGGGCTTCAACCCCAGCGTGCTGGCCAAGCGCCTGCTGCACTACGGCCGCCAGGCCGACGGCGTGGCCTTCATGGCGCTCGAGCATCCGCTGGTGCGCGAAGCGGTCAATACGCTGGTGGCTGAAGGCATCCCGGTGGTGACGCTGATTTCCGACCTGTCGAATTCGCGCCGTGCAGCTTACGTCGGCATGGACAATCGTGCGGCGGGCCGCACGGCCGGCTATCTGCTGGGACGTTTTCTCGGCGGCGGCAATGCCGGTGGCGGCAAGGCCAAACCGATGAAGGTCGCGATGATTGCCGGCAGCCTCAGTTATCGCGGCCATGAAGAGCGCGAGATGGGATTCCTGCATGTGCTGGAAGAGATGTTCCCACATCTGCAGGTAGTCGGCCTGCGCGAGGGGCACGATGACGCCGACACCAACTACAAGCAGGCGCGCACGCTGCTGGAGCAGTATCCGGATCTGGTCGGCATGTACAACATCGGCGGCGCCTCGGATGGCGTGGGCCGCGCGCTCAGGGAGAGCGGGCGCGAGCAGAAGGTGGTGTTCATCGGGCACGGCCTGACGCCGGATACGCGTGGGTTGCTGATCGACGGGACGGTGGATGCGATTTTGACGCAGCATCCGCAGAACATGATCATGAATTGTGTGCGGATATTCGGGAATTTGCGGGAGAAGAAGGAGGCGTTGGCGGGGGTGGAGGCGGTGAGGATCAGTGTGATGTTGCGGGAGAATTTGCCTTAAGGTTTTGCACTTGTCCCGACTTCTGTTTGCCGATAGCTTCTGCTTTCCTTTCGTCGATCAACCCTTCGCCGGGGGTAGCCCGG
>NZ_AJHH01000118.1 GCF_000256565.1 Herbaspirillum lusitanum P6-12
CCCGGTCGTCCGAAGAAAGAACAACATCAGCAACGCAAACAAACAATCAAACACACCCAAATCCGAAACTGACAGAAATGTCATATTTCCGTCAGCCTCAAGTTGACCTCCTGTCTATAAAGTGAACATCGTAGAAAAAGGTGTCGACGGCCGTCCGCAATTTCCGCCCGTCAACATGTACATTTTGATCGCCAGCCCAATGCAATGCCGTCCACCATGCCGCCAAACCCACCCATGACAGCGACCACCAAATCGCCACCCCGCCCGACCGCATTCCAGCCAGCCCTGCTCTTGTCCGCCATCGCGACCGCCCTGCTGCTCGGCGGCTGCGCGGTCGGTCCTGACTACGTCCGCCCGCAACTCGACCTGCCCACCGCCTACAAGGAGCAAGGGCCATGGAAGAAGGCCGAGCCCGGCCAGATCGACAGCAACCAGCGCTGGTGGGAAGCCTATAACGACAGCGTGCTCAACGGCCTGATCGAACAAGCCAACCAGGCCAACCAGAATATCCGCCTTGCCGAAGCGCAATATCGCCAGGCCCAGGCCACCGCCGCCATCGCGGCGCGACGCGGGCGCAGACCAACAGCCCGACCGCCGGCAGCCGGTTGACCGACACCTATTCGGTCGGTCTCAATGCCTCGTGGGAAGCCGACATCTGGGGTCGCGTGCGACGCTCGGTGGAAAACGGCGACGCCGCCAGCCAGGCCAGCGCGGCCAGCCTGGGCGCGGCACGCCTGAGCATCCAGGCGACGCTGGCGCAGAATTACCTGCAATTGCGCGTGACCGATCTGCAAAAGGATTTGTATGCGCGCACCGTGGCTGCCTATACGCGCTCGTACCAGCTGACCCAACATCAATATGACGCGGGCGTGGCGCTGCGCTCCGATGTCGCACAGGCGGAAACGCAATTGCGCTCGGCGCAGGCGACTTCATGCCCTTGAGGTCTTCCGGCTTGTTGATC
>NZ_AJHH01000119.1 GCF_000256565.1 Herbaspirillum lusitanum P6-12
CGCGCAGCTTCATGCCCTTGAGGTCTTCCGGCTTGTTGATCGCGCGGGTGCTGTTGGTGATCTGGCGGTAGCCGTTGTCCCAGATCTTTTCAAATGCAAAGACGGTCGACTTGGCGTCGATCTGCTTGCGCACGTGCGCGCCCAGCTCGCCGTCGAGTGCAGCCCACACCTGGTTGTAATCCTTGAAGGCAAAGCCGACGCCGCTGATCTGCGCAGCCGGCACCAGCGTGCCGAGGATCAACGGCGACAATGTGAAGAAGTCGACCGCGCCCGAGCGCACCTGGCCCAGCGTGTCGGTGTCGTTGCCGAGCTGGTTGTTCGGATAGACCTGGAAATCGATGCGGCCCTTGGATTCGGTCGCGATCTTGGCGGCCATTTCCTTCGCGCGCAGATTCATCGGATGCGTGGCCGGCAGGTTGTTGGCGTACTTCAGCGTGAACTCAGCTGCGGCAAATGCCTGGGTCGATATCATGCCGGTGGCAGCGGCAGCCGAAGCGACGGAAACAGTCTTCAAAAAACGACGGCGAGTGATGCTGGCAGTTGGGTTACCCATCTGTTTGTCTCCTGATTTTAGTTTTGGTTAATTTATGTTGCCGATACTAGTAACGACTAATTCAGCACTGCTTATGCGTCCTAGAGCAATTTGGATGCCAAGTCGTCGAAGTGTCTCGACTGACCTGGGCGCCCCTCCCTGAAGTCGGCATTGCACGCACATTCTCTTCGATAAACGCCTGATTCGACAAGGGATGTGAAGGCTAATCGGGTGTTTATTTTGATGCGACACCTGTCGCATTGCCTGAACACTTGATTGACACCTGTATGCGTTTTTCAGCCAGACCTCATACCGCAACGCAGCAAATTCACCCCAGCACGCAACGTGCTATGTTTACCGCCATCACGGCCCGCCGACGCCACCCGTACGGGCGCTGCCGCCATCACAAGAATCAACGAAACCAAGCCGCGCCGGCTGCCGAAAAACGTGGCATCGTTTTTGCATATTGTTGTCCCAACACACTCTTTCAGGAATCCACATGACTGCGCACATGACTGCCTCCTCCCCCTGCATCACCGGCTGGAACCACTCCCAATTCGGCAAGCTCGACGGCATCGATCCGGAAGCGCTGATCGGCCAGGTCGCCAAGGCCGCCATCGAACACGCCGGCCTGACGCCGGAAGACATCGGCTCGATCCATATCGGCACCTTCAACGGCGGTTTCCTGTATCAGGATTTCCCGTCCTCACTGGTGTTCAATACCTTGCCAGAGCTGCGTTTCAAACCGGCCGTGCGCGTCGAGAACGCCTGCGCCACCGGCTCGGCCGCGATCCACTCCGGCATGCAATCGATCCTGTCCGGCCAGGCCAAGCACGCGCTGGTGATCGGCTTTGAAAAAATGACCGAGCTGGCCACGCCGCAAGTCGGCGAAGTGCTGCTCAAGTGCTGCTACGCCAAAGAAGAAGCCGGCATCCCGGGCGGCTTCGCCGGCGTGTTCGGCAAGATTGCGCAGGCCTACTTCGACCGCTACGGCGATCAGTCGGATGCCCTGGCCGCCATTGCCGCCAAGAATCACAAGAACGGCATGAGCAATCCCTACGCCCACATGCGCAAGGATTTCGGCTTCGATTTCTGCCGCAATGTGTCGGAAAAAAATCCCTTCGTCGCCGGTCCGCTCAAGCGCACCGACTGCTCGCTGATCTCCGACGGCGCCGCCGCGCTGATCCTGAGCGCCGCCGATGTCGCCAAGACCATGCAACGCGCCGTGACCTTCCGCGCCGCCGTGCACGTCAATGATTTCCTGCCGCTGTCGCGCCGCGATCCGACCCGCTTCGAAGCCGGTACGCTGGCATGGCAACAGGCATTGAAACAGGCCGACCTGAAATTGCTCGACCTGTCGCTGGTGGAAACCCACGACTGCTTCACCATCGCCGAGTTGCTGGAGTATGAAGCCATGGGCCTGGCTCCGCACGGTCAGGGCGCGCGCGTGATCGCCGAAGGCATCACCGCCAAGGATGGCAAGCTGCCGGTCAATCCGTCCGGCGGACTGAAGTCCAAGGGGCATCCGGTGGGCGCTACCGGCGTGTCGATGCACGTGATGGCGGCGATGCAGGCCAGCCACGATGCCGGCGACATGCAGATTCCAAATGCGCGCTATGCCGGCGTGTTCAACATGGGCGGCGCTGCGGTGGCGAACTACGTGAGCATCCTGGAACGCGTGCATTGATTTTCCCGCCGTCGTCCCGGCACTGTCCGGGACGGCAGCAACAACGCTAGTAATTGCAACAACCGTAGCAAAGACCCACATAAAAATACACACGAGCGAGACGATGTTAACCAAAGTAATGAACCTGGGGCGCCTGCTATCCGACGTCGCCCGTCGCTTTCCTGACGAGCCCGGCCTGATCTTCGGCGATGGCACCGCGGACGGCAAAGGCGACAAGATCGCCACCTGGAAACAGATCAACGACCGCGTCGACACGCTCGCCCACTCGCTGCAAAAGCTGGGCGTGAGCAAGGGCGACAAGATGCTGGTCCACTCCCGCAACAACCTGCAGATTTTTGAAAGCGCCTGGGCGGCATTCAAGCTGGGCATGGTTTGGGTCCCGACCAACGTGCGCATCACGCCGCCGGAAGCCGCCTACCTCGGCCAGTCCAGCGGCGCCAGCGTGATGCTGTACGACCGCGGCTTCGCCAACTACGTCGACGCCGTCAAGGAAGTCTCCCCCGCGCTGAAACACGTCATCGCGCTACAAGACCCGCGCGCCGGCGAACTGGATTTCGAAACACTCGCCACCGCGACCGGCGCGCATCAGTCCTTCGATGAAGTGGAAGTCGATTACGAAGACCCGCTGTGGTTCTTCTACACCTCAGGCACCACCGGACATCCAAAGGCGGGCATGCTGTCGCACGGCCAGATGGCTTTCGTCGTCACCAATCACCTCGCCGACTTGCTGCCGGGCCTGACCCATCAATCGCGCTCGCTGGTGGTCGCGCCGCTGTCGCACGGCGCGGGCGTGCATGCGGTCATCAATACCGCGCGCGGCGCGGCCAGCATCCTGCTGTCGACCGAACGCCTGGTGCCGGAAGAGGCCTGGCAACTGGTGCAGCGCCATCGCGTCGACAACATGTTCACCGTGCCGACCATCGTCAAGATCCTCACCGAAGACGAATCGGTCGACCGCTACGACCACAGCTCGCTCAAGCACGTCATCTACGCTGGTGCGCCGATGTACCGTGCCGACCAGGTGTACGCATTGAAGAAGCTCGGCAAGGTGCTGGTGCAGTACTATGGCCTCGGCGAAGTGACCGGCAACATCACCTTCCTGCCGCCGTACATGCACGAAGCGGACGACGCCCATCCGAAAGCGCGCGTCGGCTCTTGCGGCATGCCGCGCACCGGCATGGAAATCGCCATCCTCGATGACAGCTGCAAAAAATTGAAGCCGTTTGAAACCGGTGAAATCTGCGTGCGTGGCCCCGCCGTGTTCATGGGATATCACAACAATCCGGACGCCAATGCCAAGGCATTCAAGGGCGACTGGTTCCACACCGGCGACCTCGGTCATGTGGACCAAGACGGTTTCCTGTATATCACCGGTCGCTCGTCCGACATGTACATCTCGGGCGGCTCCAACGTCTATCCGCGCGAGATCGAAGAAGCACTGCTGACCCACCCATCGGTATCCGAAGTCGCCGTGCTCGGCGTGCCGGATCCGAAATGGGGCGAAAGCGGCATCGCCGTCATCGTCGCCAAGTCCGGCCAGCAAGCCGACGGCGACGCGCTGTTGTCGCATCTGGAGAGTCGCATCGCCAAATACAAATGGCCGCGCCGCTTCGTGTTCTGGGAGACCATGCCGAAATCCGGTTATGGAAAGATCGTCAAGAAGCAGATCAAAAGTCTGCTCGAGGAGAAAGGTGACTATCGCTTATGAAAATTTCCAACAAGTCCGCCGAAGGCCATCCGGGATTTGTCGAGGTACGCAAGTTTCTGCACGCCGGCCAGCAGAGCTACCCGCGCACGCTAGACCTGGAGGCCAATCCGGCGGAAGAACTGCGCATCACGCTGCAGCCCGGCACCAAAGTCGGCGCAGCCTTGCGCGAAGTGCTGCAACGCTACGGCCAGCGCGGCGGCGTCGGCCGCATGTGCGGCGGCACCGCGCGCAAGCTGCACTACCATCGCATCGAGAACACGCGCGACGCCAACCGTCCGTACGACTACGGCCTGCCGCATGTGCTGGAAGGCGTGATCACCTTCGTCACCGGCGCGATCACGGTTGGCCAGAACCAGGAAGGAAAAGTATTATTGCATTGCCACGCCGGTTTCCTTGACGGCGACGGCTCGATACACGGCGGGCATTTATTGCTCGACACGGTGGAAGTGGGCGACGATCCGCTCATCATCCGCCTGTGCTTGTTTTCCCAGGGCGCTTTCGTCGTCAACAGCGATGAAGAGACGCTATTCAGTCTATTGCATCCGACACCCATGGAATCATGATGACGACATCGACACTTATAAAAAACACAGAGACACACATCAACGACAACGACATTCAGGTAGAGGAAGGCACACTGGGGAAACTGGTGATGGCGCGCCTCAAACCCAACCAGGACCTCACCGAAAGCGTGGAAGCGCTATGCCGTCAATACGGCATGCAAACCGCCATCGTGCGCGGCGCCATCGGCAGCCTGATCGATGCGCACCTGGAATACGCGACGCCTACCGGTTCGCGCGAAATGGAAATCAACGGGCCGGGGGTCGAGATCCTCAACGTCTTCGGCGAGATCGGCTTCAACGGCAGCAAGCCGCATGCTCATCCTTTGCAGGGTGTGGTGGCGGATGTGGAGGGGAAGATTTTTGCGGGGCGCTTTGTGCGTGGGGCGAATCTGTCGTTCATCACGATTGAGATTACCTTGCAGGAGTGGATTCCCAAGCAGGCGCAGCAGGTTTTGCACGCTTGATTTTGGTTGCCGACTTGCGTTGGCTTGATTGATGAAGGCGGCTCTCTTTTTTGGGGCCGCTTTTTTGTTTTTGTGC
>NZ_AJHH01000120.1 GCF_000256565.1 Herbaspirillum lusitanum P6-12
GAAATATCCGTCTTAGCTACCTAAAAACAAAAATCGGAACAGCTTACGAACCCACCAAAGCCGCATCCAGCAACTCAATCCAATGCTTCACCGGCGTATCCGTCCCCGACTGCAAATGCGTCAGGCATCCGATATTCCCGGAAACAATCATGTCCGGCTGAGTAGCCTGCAGATTATTCAACTTGTTGTCGCGCAAACGATAAGACAGCTCCGGCTGCAACACCGAATACGTCCCCGCCGACCCGCAGCAAAGATGACTGTCGGCGCACAACTTCACGTCGACGCCGGCGCTGCCAAGAATCTGCTCCACCTTGCCGCGAATCTTCTGCCCATGCTGCAAGGTGCAAGGCGGATGATACGCAACCCGCTTGCCTATTTTGCCCTTGAGCTTGCCAGCCAACTCCGTTTCAAAGTCCGGCAGAATTTCGCTGATGTCACGCGTAAGCTGCGCAATCCGATGCGCCTTGGCGGCATAGGCAGCGTCGTGCTGCAACAGATGCCCGTATTCCTTGACGGTGGCGCCGCAGCCGGAAGCATTCATCACGATCGCTTCGACCGTGAAGCCGGCCGAGCCGTCGACATACGGCCACCATGCATCGATGTTGCGACGCATGTCGTCGAGCCCGCCGTCCTGATCATTCAGGTGATAGCGGATCGCGCCGCAGCAACCGGCCTTGGGCGGCACGATCAACTCCACACCCAGCGCATCGAGCACGCGCGCGGTCGAGCTGTTGATGTTGGGCGACATGGCCGGCTGCACGCAGCCATCCAGCATCAGCATCTTGCGCGCATGGGTGCGCGTCGGCCATTGCCCGGCATCCTGTTTCGGCGGCACCTTGTTCTGCAATTTTTGCGGCAACAGCGGACGCACCAATTGACCAGCCTTCATCGCCGGATTGAACAGCCACTTGTTCGGCAGCAGCGTCTTGAGCGTGGTGCGCACGATGCGCTGGCCGAGCGGACGCGGCACCTGGTCTTCGACCACCTTGCGGCCGATGTCGACCAGGCGGCCGTATTGCACGCCGGACGGACAGGTCGATTCGCAATTGCGGCAGGTCAGGCAGCGGTCCAGGTGCGATTGCGTGGCGGCGGTGGCCGGCTTGCCTTCGAGCACCTGCTTGATCAGGTAAATGCGGCCGCGCGGACCGTCGAGTTCGTCGCCCAGCAGTTGATAGGTCGGGCATGTCGCCGTGCAGAATCCGCAATGCACACAGGAGCGCAGGATAGCGTCGGCTTCCTTGCCTTCATTGGTGTCGCGGATGAAATCGGCCAGATTGGTTTGCATAGATTAAAACTCGCTGTACATGCGGCCGGGATTGAAGATGCCGGAGGGGTCGAAGGAGGCTTTCAGGTTGCGATGGATCTTGGCGACCGCAGGCGCGAGCGGCTGGAATACGCCGACGCTCTTGTCGCCGCCACGATACAGGCTGGCATGGCCGCCGGCTGCAGTTGCGGCGGCACGGATGACGGCCACGCCGTCGTCGCCGCGATACCAGCGCTGCGCACCGCCCCACTCGATCAGCTGCATGCCATTGAGCGCTAGCGGCTGCGCCACCGACGGCAGGGAAATCCGCCACAACGGCGCATCCACATCAGCGAAGAACGCATGGTTCTGTTCGCGCAGGTCACGCCAGAAATCCTCGCCGTTGGTCAGTTCCGTGCCGCCAAGCTTGGTCTCTGCGGCAGAGACCGCAGCTTGTGCGCCCGACAAACGGATCGTCAGCACGCCATTGACCCAGGCGCTGGCCGACAATGGCAGAGGCTGGCCGCCCCATTCGTTGAGCAGGCGGATGGCATTGGCCTGGTCGACTTCAAACACGCGCGTGCTGGTGGCGAAGGCTTGCGGCAACACCTTGATCGAGGCCTGCAGGATCAGACCGAGCGTGCCGAGCGAACCGGTCAGCAGGCGCGAGACGTCATAGCCGGCGACGTTCTTCATGACCTGTCCGCCGAAATGCAGGACCTGTCCTTGTGCATCCATGAGGTCGGCGCCGAGCACGAAGTCGCGCACCGATCCGCTGGCCTGGCGCCCCGGCCCCGACAAACCCGTCGCGATCATGCCGCCGACGGTGGAGACGCCGCCAAAACGCGGCGGCTCGAAAGCCAGCACCTGATTGTTGGCGGCCAGCGCGGCATCGATTTCCGACAACGGCGTACCGCAACGCGCGGTGATCACCAGTTCGGTCGGCTCGTAGTCGATGATGCCGCTGTAAGGACGCGTGTCGAGCACTTCGCCGCGCGGCTCCTGGCCGTACCAGTCCTTGGTGCCGCCGCCGCCGGCCGTGGCCGCGACGATGCGCTCCTTGAATGCTTGCAGTGTCTGTTCCATGCGTTAAAACCTTGGCAAATCGGGAAATTTGATGGCGCCGCGCTGCACGTGCATCTTGCCGTACTCGGCGCAGCGATGCAGCGACGGAATGGCCTTGTCGGGGTTGAGCAGGAAGGCCGTGTCGAAGGCGCGCTTGACCTTGAAGAAGGCTTCGCGCTCTTCCGGCGAATACTGCACGCACATGGAGTTGATCTTCTCGATGCCGACGCCGTGCTCGCCGGTGATGGTGCCGCCGACTTCGACGCACAGCTCGAGGATCTCGGCGCCGAACAATTCGGCGCGGTGGAATTCATCCGCCTGGTTGGCGTCGAACAGGATCAGCGGATGCAGGTTGCCGTCGCCGGCATGGAACACGTTGGCGCAGCGCAGGCCGTACTTCCCTTCCATCCTGGCGATGCCGAGCAGGACTTCAGCCAGTCGCTTGCGCGGGATGGTGCCGTCCATGCAGTAGTAATCGGGCGAGATGCGGCCGGCGGCCGGGAAGGCATTCTTGCGGCCCGACCAGAAGCGCAGGCGCTCGGCTTCGGACTGCGACACCGCGATGGCGGTGGCGCCGCTGGCGTTGAGCACCTCGCTCATGCGGCCGATTTCTTCTTCTACTTCTTCACTGGTGCCGTCGGATTCGCACAGCAGGATCGCTTCGGCGTCGATGTCGTAGCCGGCCTTGACGAACGGCTCGACCATGCGCGAGCTGGTCTTGTCCATCATTTCCAGGCCGGCCGGGATGATGCCGGCGGCGATCACGTTGGCGACCGCGTTGCCGCCCTTCACGACGTCGTCGAACGAAGCCATGATCACGCGCGCCTGCTGCGGCTTGGGCACCAGCTTGACGGTGACTTCGGTGACGATGCCGAGCATGCCTTCGGAACCGATGAAGACCGCCAGCAAATCGAGGCCGGGCGCATCGAGGCCGGCATTGCCGAGCTCGATGACGTCGCCTTCGATGGTGACCACGCGCACGCGCAGGACGTTGTGCACGGTCAGGCCGTATTTGAGGCAATGCACGCCGCCAGAATTTTCGGCGACGTTGCCGCCGATGGTGCAGGCGATCTGCGAAGAAGGATCCGGCGCGTAGTAGAGGCCGTGCGGCGCCGCCGCTTCCGAGATCGCCAGGTTGCGCACGCCGGGCTGGACCACGGCGGTGCGTGAGTACTTGTCCATGCTGACGATCTTGTTGAACTTGGCGGTCGACACCACCACGCCGTCGGCAATCGGCATCGCGCCGCCGGACAAACCGGTGCCGGCGCCGCGCGGGACGATCTGGACCTTCAGCGCGTTGCAGGTGGTGAGGATGGCGATGACCTGCGCTTCGTTCTCGGGCAAGACCACGACCATCGGCAACTGGCGGTAAGCGGCCAGGCCGTCGCACTCGTAAGGGCGGGTGTCTTCTTCGTCGAACAGCACGCAATGGGGCGGCACCACGGCTTTCAGCGCGGCAACGACCTCGCGCTGGCGGGCGGGAGAAAATAAGGGGGCAACTGGGGCGTTCATGCGTGACCTCGTTTGGCTTTGGGCTGGGACGCGGCGATGACAGATGAATTATTGTTTCCGGCTTATGGCGCCGGTTTGGAATGCTTGTCTCGCTGTTGTCTTCGCAATGCCTGAAGTGTAGCGAATTTCAGCCGGGGAAAGCGAAAAGCGTGGTCAGGGCGCACTGAAAAGAATTCACGGCGCGTCGTGAATT
>NZ_AJHH01000121.1 GCF_000256565.1 Herbaspirillum lusitanum P6-12
CGAAGAGCTCGACGATCTCGCCGCGTGCGAGCAGTTCTTCGGCGAAATGCTGGCGCGTGAGGCCGACGCCGTAGCCGTGGCGCACCGATTCCAGCAGCAGGCCGAGATCGTCGACACGCAGGCCGGTCGACGGCTCCGGCCAATCCTTGAGACCGGCGGCTTCAAACCAGGGCTGCCAAGGCTCCAGCGCCGAGCGCAGCAGGTTGGCGTGCAGCAGGTCTTGCGGCCCCTTCAGCGGCGGGATGGTCTTCAGGTAGGCCGGGCTGGCGACGGCGAAGGCCGGCTCTTCGAATAATTTTTCGGTGACGAAATTGGGATAGTTGCCGGCGCCGAAACGGATTTCGACGTCGCTCTCCGACAGGCTCAGATCGTACAGCGGCACCGACAGGTACATCTCGACGGTGATGTCGGGATAACGCTGCGTGAACTCGGCGATGCGGGGCACCAGCAAGTGACGCGCGAACGTCGGCGGCAGCATGATCTTGACCTTGGGCTGCACCGTGGCGTTGCGATGCGGCATCGGAAAATCGGTCAGCGTGCGCAAGGCGGAGCGCACCACGTCGAGATAGCGGCGACCGAATTCGGACAGGCCGATCGAGCGGCCGTCACGGAAGAACAGACGCTCGCCGACGAACTCTTCCAGCAAACGGATACGGTGCGACAGCGCCGATGGCGTGATGCAGAGTTCTTCCGCCGCCACGGCGAATGAATTGTGACGCGCCGCCGCTTCAAACGCGGAAAGGGCATGGACGGGAGGAAGGCGTGTTGCCATGTCTTGTTCTACCTGCTGTTGTTGCGGGACGGCCGCCACGCGGCGCGTCCCGGGGTGCTGCTTGCTATTGGATGCGGAATCAAATGATTACCAGCGTACGATCTTGCCCGGATTCATGATGTTCTTGGGATCGAGCGCATGCTTGATCGCCCGCATCACATCAATGGCGCCGTCGCCGTGTTCCTGCACCAGGAAATCCATCTTGTGCAGGCCGACGCCATGTTCGCCGGTGCAGGTGCCGTCCATCTCGATGGCGCGCGTGACCATGCGTTCGTTGACGCCTTCGGCGCGCGCGATGTCGGCCGGATCGTTGGGATCAACCATCATCTGCACGTGGAAATTGCCGTCGCCGACGTGGCCGATAATGGCGTGGACCAGGCCGTTGGCTTCGCAGTCGGCCTTGGTTTCCAGCACGCATTCGGCCAAGCGTGAAATCGGCACGCAGCAGTCGGTCGAAATCGCGCGCGCGCCGTGGCGCAATTGCAGGATCGCGAAGTAGGCGTTGTGACGCGCGGCCCAGAGGCGCGAGCGGTCTTCCGGACGCGTGGCCCATTCGAAGCCCAGCGCGTTGTTGTCGTTGGCGAGTTCCTGCACGACTTCGGCTTGTTCCTTGACGCCGTTTTCGCTGCCGTGGAATTCAAACAGCAGCAGCGGATTTTCGGGCAGGGTCATCTTGTCGTGGGCGTTGATCGCCTTGACGCCGTTTTCGTCGAGCAGTTCGACGCGCGCCAGCGGCACGCCGACCTGGATCGCCTGGATCACGGTGTTGACCGCGTCGGCCACGCTCGGGAACGAACAGATCGCCGCCGACACCGCTTCCGGTTGCGGATACAGGCGTACGGTGATCTCGGTGATGATGCCCAGCGTGCCTTCGCTGCCGACGTAGACGCGGGTCAGGTCGTAGCCGGCCGATGACTTCTTGGCACGGGTGCCGGTCTTGATGATGTTGCCATCGGCGGTGACCACGGTCAGCGCCAGGGTGTTTTCACGCATGGTGCCGTAACGCACGGCATTGGTGCCGGAAGCGCGGGTCGAGGCCATGCCGCCGATGGAAGCGTCGGCGCCCGGATCGATCGGGAAGAACAATCCGCTGTCCTTGATTTCCTGGTTGAGCTGCTTGCGCGTGACGCCGGCCTGCACGGTGGCGGTCAGGTCTTCACCGTTGACCGCCAGCACCTGGCTCATCTGCGACAGGTCGATCGTGATGCCGCCTTGCAGCGCCAGCACGTGGCCTTCCAGCGATGTGCCAGTGCCGTAGGGAATGACGGGGATGCGATGTTCGCTGCAGGCCTTGATGATGGCGGCGACTTCTTCGGTGGTGTGGGCGAAGGCCACGGCGTCGGGCAGCATCGGATCGTAGGACGACTCGTCACGGCCGTGATGCTCGCGCATCGCCTGCGTGGTCGAGAAACGATTGCCAAGCAAGGATTGCAAGGACGCCAGCAACGCTTCGGGAACGGGCTTGCGCAGTTTCTGCGCATCAACGATATGGTTCATTGTCTGTCTCTCTGTCTGTTGGAATAGTGACGCAGGGGAATATTGCAACGCCCCGGAACGCAATCAAACACGGGCGCGGCGGCTTGCTCTGACGTCAAAACCTCTGTGGATTTTACTCTCTTGCCGCAGACATATTTTATATTTGTCTGACAACTTGAGCTCTGAAGGCCCATTTTTTAGCTATGCTTGGCTTTTCATTTGCAGAGAACAGAGGATAGATAACCACATGGGCAATCGCCTTTCAAAAATTGCAACGCGCACCGGCGACGACGGCAGTACCGGCCTCGGCGATGGCAGCCGCATCGCCAAGGACGCGCCGCGCATCCATGCGCTGGGCGAAGTCGACGAACTCAATTCGCAACTCGGCCTGCTGCTGTGCGAAGACTTGCCGGCCGGCGTGCGCGAGGAATTGCTGGCGATCCAGCACGATCTGTTCGACCTGGGCGGCGAGCTGTGCATTCCCGGTTACAGCGTGATCGCCGACGCGCAGGTGGCGCAGTTGGATGCGCTGCTGGAAAAGCACAACACCGATTTGCCGCCGCTCAAGGAATTTTTTA
>NZ_AJHH01000122.1 GCF_000256565.1 Herbaspirillum lusitanum P6-12
TGGGCCGCTTTTTTTATCTTCGAGCTTGCAACGCGTTCAGCCGTTGTTGACCACCAGACGCGGCTGGTCCTTGCCGAAACGTTGCACGATGGAGGCTGCAATGCCGTCGCTGTCGAGACCGCATTTGGCCAGCAACTGACCGGCGTCGCCATGGTCGATGAAGCGGTCCGGCAGTCCCAGATGCAGAATCGGCTTGTTGATGCCGGCCGCTGCCAGCGCCTCGGAGACGGCCGCACCGGCGCCGCCCATGATGCAGCCCTCTTCCACGGTCACCAGGGCATCGTGCGAGGCGGCCAGTTGCTTGACCAGTTCCACGTCCAGCGGCTTGATGAAGCGCATGTTGGCCACCGTGGCATTGAGCTTGTCGCCCGCGCCCAGGGACGGGGCCAGCAGGCTGCCGAAGGCCAGGATGGCGACGTTCTTGCCCTGGCGGCGGATCTCGCCACGGCCCAGGGGCAGGGTCTCCAGCGTCTGGTCCACTGCGGCGCCGATGCCTGCGCCGCGCGGATAGCGCACCGAGGCGGGACCGGGATACTGATAGGCGGTAGAGAGCATCTTGCGGCACTCGTTCTCGTCGGAGGCCGCCATCACCACCATGTTGGGAATACAGCGCAGGAACGCCATATCGTAATTGCCCGCATGCGTGGCGCGCGATCGAGCGCGAACGTGACGTCGAGGTTTTGCAATGCCACGTCGTGGATCAACTGGTCATAGGCGCGTTGCAGGAAGGTCGAGTAAATCGCCACGACCGGCTTCATCCCTTCGCAAGCCATGCCGGCGGCAAACGTCACGGCATGCTGTTCGGCGATGCCGACGTCGTAGTAGCGATCGGGGAATTTCTGCTCGAAGCTGACCATGCCAGAACCTTCGCGCATGGCGGGCGTGATGCCGACCAGCGTCTTGTCCTGCGCGGCCATGTCGCACAGCCATTCGCCGAAGACCTGCGTATAGGTCTGCTTGCTTGCCGCGGCCGGCTTGATGCCTTCGGCCGGGTTGAACTTGCCGGGACCGTGGTACAGCACAGGATCGGCTTCGGCCAGCTTGTAGCCCTGGCCTTTCCTGGTGACCACGTGCAGGAATTGCGGACCCTTGAGATTCTTCAGGTTTTGCAGCGTCGGGATCAGCGAATCGAGATCGTGACCGTCGATCGGGCCGATGTAGTTGAAGCCGAATTCTTCAAACATGGTGGCCGGGACGATCATGCCCTTGGCATGTTCTTCAAAGCGCTTGGCCAGCTCCAGCATCGGTCCCGGCAGCATCGACTTGCCGACGTTCTTGGCCTTGGCGTAGAACTGCCCGGACATGAGGCGCGCCAGGTAGCGGTTGAGCGCGCCCACCGGCGGCGACGGCGATGGCGTGACGATCTTCACCCTTGGTCTTGGCCGCCAGCGCCATGCCGAGCGCAGCGGAAATCGATGTCGACGAATGCGCGGTGCCGAAGGTGTCGTGTTCGCTTTCAGCCCGGCGCGGGAAGCCCGAAATGCCGTCAAGCTGGCGCAGCGTCGACATCTGGTCGCGCCGGCCGGTGAGGATCTTGTGCGGATAGGTCTGGTGACCGACGTCCCAGACGATGCGGTCTTCCGGCGTGTTGAATACGTAATGCAGCGCGATGGTCAGTTCGACCGTGCCGAGATTGGACGAAAGATGCCCGCCGGTCTTCGATACCGAATCGAGGATGAAGGCGCGCAACTCGTCGGCCAGGGGCTTCAACTGAGTGCGCGGGAGTTGCCGCAGATCGGCGGGGCTGTTTATCGTATTGAGCATGCTGGGTCTTGTCACCGTTAATTGGTTTCTTGCGAGCGGAGGAATTACCGCTGCGCTCGCTTATGCCTTGCGTTGCACGATCAGGTCGGCAAGTTCATGCAGGCGCCGGGCCTTGTCGCCGAACTGTTCCAGCGCCTTGTGGGCGTCGTTGCGCAGCTTTTCGGCCAGGGCCTGCGATTCGCTCAGGCCGAGGATGGATACGTAAGTCGGTTTGTTGTCGGCCGCATCCTTGCCGGCGGTCTTGCCGAGCGTGGCGGAATCCGCCGTCGCGTCGAGAATATCGTCGACCACCTGGAACGCCAGGCTGATCGGGCAGGAATACGCTTCCAGCGCGGCCTGTTCGGCCACCGTCAGATTTTTGCCGCTGCAGGCGCCAAGCAAAATGGCGGCGCGCAGCAGCGCTCCTGTTTTGAGCCTGTGCATCTGCTCCAGTTCCGCCAGCGACAAGGTCATGCCGACGCTGGCCAGATCGATGGCCTGGCCGCCGCACATGCCGGTCGAGCCGGCCGCCTGCGCCAGCAGGTTCAGCATCTTCAGCTGGCGCGGGGCATGTTGTTCTTCGATGTTCTCGGACAGCACCGCAAACGCCTGTGCCTGCAACGCGTCGCCTACCAGCAAGGCGGTTGGCTCGTCGTACCTGACGTGCACCGTCGGCTTGCCGCGGCGCAACGCATCATCGTCCATGCACGGCATGTCGTCGTGCACCAGCGAATAGACATGGATCATTTCCACGGCGGCGGCGGCACGGCCGAGCAATTGCTCCGGCGCATCGAACAGCTCGCCGGCCGCATACACCAGCAAGGGCCGCACGCGCTTGCCGCCGTCCAGTGCGCTGTAGCGCATGGCCTGGTGCAGGCGCGCAGGGATTTCGGTGACCGCCGACAAATAGGCGTCGAGCGTCCCTTCCATGCCGGCCTGGACGTGTTGCATCCAGTCGGTGAATGCGGCATCCGCTTCGATCCGTGCGTTCATTCCCCGTCCTCCGCCGGCTCGCCGACGCCGGTGCCGAGCAATGGCTTGAGCATGTCGCCTTCAAGCACCTTGACCTGGCTGTCGACCTTGTCGAGCTGCACCGAGCAGAACTTGACCAGTTCGGCGCCGCGCTTGTAGGCGGCGACGGAAGCTTCCAGCGGGAGTTCGCCGGCTTCCATCTGGATGACCAGTTGTTCGAGCTCTTCCATGGCCTCTTCGAAAGAGGCGGGCTGGCTGACTTTGACGGGATTCTTTGGCATAGTGGCTGATTTCAGATATAGGCCGTCATTTTAGTGCAATCCGCCACAGATGGGCGGCCGAGGGCGCATTTTTCAGGTGATTCAGACGCGCAATCGGCCCTGAATGAAGGGATTTATGGCATAATCCGCAGTTCTGTCCAAAATTTCCTCTTCATATTATTTGAACTCAGGTTTTTGCGGATTCTTTCTCTCTTAGGTTGGTGCAAATTAATTTGGGGGCGGAGATGTCCGATCTTGCTACTTTTGCCAAACTGGCGCGTTCAAACGCGCAACTACCAGTTGACGTCTATTTTGACGATGCGCTTTTCAAGCGCGAAATTCACCAGTTATTTCAACAGGGGCCTCGTTACGCCGGCCATGAACTGATGGTGCCCAATGTCGGCGACTACGCGACGCTGCCATGGGAAAACGAAGGTCGCATGCTGGTGCGCAACGCGCACGGCATCGAACTGATGTCCAACGTCTGCCGTCATCGCCAGGCCAAGATGCTCGACGGTCGCGGCAACGCGCGCAATATCGTCTGCCCGCTGCATCGCTGGACCTACGATCTCAAGGGCGACCTGATCGGCGCGCCGCATTTCGGCGAGACGCCGTGCCTGAACCTGTCCAAGACGCCTTTGCAAAACTGGAACGGCCTGCTGTTCGAGAATAACGGCAAGGACGGCAACGACGTCGCTGCGCAATTGAAGCAGTTGGGCGTGACGCGCGACCTGGATTTCTCCGGCTACCTGTTCGATCACGTCGAAGTGCACGAGTGCGACTACAACTGGAAGACCTTCATCGAGGTCTACCTGGAGGACTACCACGTCGAGCCCTTCCATCCGGGCCTGGGCAGCTTCGTCAGCTGCGACGACCTGAAATGGGAATTCGGCAGGAATTACAGCGTGCAGACCGTGGGCGTCAATCACGGCCTGGCCAAGTCCGGTTCGCCGACCTACAAGAAGTGGCAGGAACAGGTGCTGCGCTTCGGCAACGGCCAGCCGCCGAAGTACGGTGCGATCTGGCTGACGCTGTATCCCAACATCATGGTCGAGTGGTATCCGCACGTGCTGGTGGTGTCGACGCTGTGGCCCAATGGTCCGCAAAAAACCACCAACGTGGTGGAGTTCTACTACCCCGAAGAAATCGCCCTGTTCGAACGCGAGATGGTCGAGGCCGAACGCGCTGCGTACATGGAGACCTGCGTCGAGGATGACGAGATCGCCCTGCGCATGGATGCCGGGCGGCGTATACTCATGGATCGCGGCACCAGCGAAGTCGGGCCGTACCAGTCGCCGATGGAAGACGGCATGCAGCACTTCCATGAATGGTACCGGTCGCAGATCGCGGTGCAGGAAAACTGAATTTCACTCTGAATCCACATCTGAATTTTTGAGGAAAGCATGCAGAAAGCGCCGATGATGCGATGGTCACGATGTAGTCCGACAGCATCTGCAGCGCCAGACCAATTCTGCAGCATCTCCGATTGACGTACGATCCGAAGGCAGCGCCGGCACCAGCTTGCGCTGCCTGTTTTTTTGTCCTCGCTTTCGAATAGAGTATCGCCATGCAATCCCTCTGGATGCTTGTTGCCTCCTTCCTGTTTTCCATCATGGGCGTCTGCGTCAAGCTGTCGTCCGACTACTACTCCACCGCTGAAGTGGTGTTGTGCCGAGGAATAGTTGGCGTCGCCTTCATCTACGGCCTGGTCAAGATCCGCGGCGGCACGCTCAGGACGCCCTACCCGCGCGACCATCTCATCCGCGGCGGCGTCGGCGTGATTTCGCTATGGCTGTGGTTCTATTCGTTCGGCTTGCTGCCGGTGGCGACCGCCACCACACTCAACTACATGTCGTCGATCTGGATCGCCGCGATGCTGTTCGGCGTTGCCTGGTGGCAGGGCAAGAAGCGTTTCGAATGGGGCCTGGCCGGCACGGTGCTGCTGAGCTTCGTCGGCGTGGCGATGCTGCTGCGGCCGTCGATCGATTCCGATCAGTTGCTTGGCGGGCTGATCGCGCTGTTTTCCGGCGTGCTGTCGGCGCTGGTCTACCTGCAGGTGCGCAAGCTCGGCCTGCTGGGCGAGCCGGAATACCGCGTGGTGTTCTACTTCTCCTTCACCGGTTTGCTGGCAGGCCTGGCCGGCAGCGTGGTGATCGGTCGCATTCCGTTCTGGCATGCGCATTCGGCCAAGGGCCTGGCGCTGCTCGTCACCATCGGCCTCACCGCGACGCTGGCGCAGATCGCCATGACGCGCGCCTACCGGCTCGGCAATACGCTGGTCACGGCCAACCTGCAATACACCGGCATCGTGTTCGCCAGCCTGTGGGGCTTGTTCATCTGGAACGACGCGCCGGGCTGGATGGGTTGGACCGGCATCGCCATCATTCTGATGAGCGGTGTAGTCTCGACGTTCTACAATCAGCGTTCTCAGCAACAATCCCGACAATCCCGCAACCTGCCGGCGATTGATCCGATCGCCACCGAAGTTTAGGAAGAGGAATCACCATGACCTACGCCACACTGATTTCCGCAGCCGACCTGGCTGCCCATCTCGACGACGCCAACTGGCTGGTGATCGACTGCCGCCACGACCTCGCCAATCCCGACGCCGGCGCGCAAGCCTACGCCGCCGGGCATGTTCCGCAGGCGCGCTTCGCCCATCTCGACAAGATCCTGTCGGGCGCCAAGAACGGCGCCGACGGCAAATTCAAAGGCCGCCATCCGCTGCCGGAGCGCCAGGCCTTCATCGACGCCATGCAGGAACTGGGCGTCGGCAAGGGCACGCAAGTCGTCGCCTATGACGCCCACGGCGGCATGTTCGCCGCGCGCCTGTGGTGGCTGCTGCGCTGGATCGGCCACAGCGACGTGGCCGTGCTGGACGGTGGCATGGCGGCCTGGCAGGCCATCGGCGAGCCGCTCAGCGCCGAGACGCCGGCGCCAGCCACACCAGGCAGCATCCAGGATCTGACTTCGCTGGTGCAGACCGTCGATGCCCAGGCGCTGGTGGAGAACATCAAGACCCAGGCGCTGCAGGTGATCGACGCCCGCGCACCGGATCGTTTCCGCGGTGAGAACGAGACGCTGGATGCGGTGGGAGGCCATATCCCGGGCGCGAAGAACCGCTTCTTCAAGGACAACCTGCAAGCCGATGGCCGCTTCAAGGGGGCGGCGCAACTGCGCGAGGAATGGCTGACGCTGCTGGGCGATCCGCAGGCAGCCGTCATGCAGTGCGGCTCCGGCGTGACCGCTTGCCACAACCTGCTCGCGCTGGAAGTGGCCGGCTTGCCGGGCGCACGCCTGTATCCCGGTTCGTGGAGCGAATGGAGTTCGGATTCGTCGCGTCCGGTGGCGACCGGCGCGAAGCCCTGACCATAGATGACAACAGGTCCGGCGGCGCTCAGGCCGCCGGCATCTGCAAGCCTTGCATGAAGGCCTGTACGAACTGCCCCACCATCACCGGCGCATCGCGCCGCATCATCAGCACCACCGCCGACTGGAAGTCGGGCTCCCGTATATCGATGAAATGTACGCCCGCAACGGCGATCGCACGCATGCTGTCGGGCACGATGGCGATGCCGAAATCGGCGTTGACCAGGCTCAGCAGCGATGCCTTGCGCGAGGTCGCCCGCGCCGGCCTGGGAAAGAAGCCGTGCGCGATGCAACGCTCGGCCACCAGATAACTGAGGCCGCCGCGCTCGCGGTGCGGCATGGATACGAACAACTCGTCGCGCAGCTCGGCGATACCGACCACCTCGCGCTGCGCCAACGGATGCTGCAGCGATACCGCGACCACCAGCTTCTCCTGATACAGCGTGATGGTTTCCAGATGCGGATGCTTGCGCAGGATAGGGGTACGCGCCAGACCGAGGTCGGCGCGGCCTTCCTCGACGTCCAATGCCTGGTGTTCGGAGGAGGCCTGGGAAATTTCCAGCGTCACGCCGGGAAAAGCCTGCAGCACCGCGTTCAGGCAAGGTCCCAGCGGCGGCGACAGCGGCACCGAACTCGAATGCAGCAGGCGGATGGCGCCGCGTTCGCCTTTGTCGATGTGGTGCGCCTGCACGATGGCCTGGTCCATGTCGTCGAGAATCTTGCGCGCGCGGTCGTAGAAATCCTTGCCCGCCAGCGTCAGTTCGACCTGCTTGGCGTCGCGTCTTAGCAAAACGACATCAATATCGTTTTCCAGCTCCTTGATCTGGCGGCTCAACGCCGACTGCGCGATGTAAAGGCGTTCGGACGCGCGCGTGTAGCTGCCGGCGGCGACGATCTCGACAAAGTATTTGAGCTGTTTGATGGAAATCATGAGCGCCTATTGTGCCGCCATCGCGCTGCTGCCGTCATGCCGTTTTGCGATAATCGGACGGCGCATTTGATATTGGCGGCCGCACCGGCCAAAGCGCTACAGTCCATCCATCACCAGCAATGCGAAAGGGCTATCGTGTCGGAAACGTTCCTTGTCCTGCTCGGCTTCGGCGGGCTGCTGCTCAGCGTCGTGATCAAGCTGATGTGCCTGCCGATCAAATCCACCCGGCGTGACGGGCGCTGATTCTTAATGCTTAATGCGCGTGCGCGTGGCTGGTCAGCACCAGCACGATGACCACGCCGAGGCCGATTAGGATCACTTGCGGAATCGTCTCGCGCAGTGTGGCGCGGCGCTGCATCTGCGGCATCAGGTCGCTGACGGCGATATAAATGAATCCCGAGGAGGCGAACACCAGCACGTAGGGAATCCATTCCATGCCGCGCTCCAGCATGAAGTAGCCGAGCACGCCGCCCAGCACCGCCATCAGGCTGCAGATCAGGTTGTAGACGTAAGCGCGCGTGCGCGAAAAGCCGGCGTTGAGCAGCACAATGAAGTCGCCGATTTCCTGCGGGATTTCATGCGCGATGATGGCCAGGCCGGTGACCAGCCCCAGATGCGGATCGGCCAGGAAGGCGGCAGCAATCAGGATGCCGTCGGTGAAATTGTGCATGCCGTCGCCGACCAGGATCATCCAGCCGGCCTTGCCCGCCTCATGCTTGTCGTGGCCGTGGTGATGGCCGTGGCCGTCGTCTTCATGATGATGGGAATGGCGCAGGATGGACAGTTTTTCCAGCAGGAAGAACGCCAGCAGGCCGCCCAGCAAGACCGCAAACAGCTTGTGCGGCTCGGCCGATGATTCGAAGGCTTCCGGCAGCGCATGCAACAAGGAGGTCGAGAGCATGATGCCGACCGACAGGCTGACCAGGCGCTCGACCATCCTGGACAGCAGCGCGAACGAGAAAATCGCGGCCGCAGTGATGCTGAACACGCCGGCGATCGTCGTGGCCAGCAGGATGGAAAGCAGAGTGGAATTAATTTCGAGCCCCAATAGTCAGGAACAGCCTCAGGAAGTGGCAGATTAGACCATAGCTGATTTTTTTCGGCAAATGAGGGGCTAAGGAGAGGGGCCGTCCTGGGCGACGTCCGGACCGCTTTCATCTCCGTCCGCCGCCTCCGGTTCATGCCAGAACAACACTTCATCGATACGGAATTCAGGCCGCACGCCGTTGTTTTCGATCAGACCGTGGATCAGATTGAGCAGCACGTCGTCCTGGTAAGGCTTGCCGAGATAGGCATTGACGCCCAGTTCCATGGCGCGCTCGCGGTGCTTGGCAGCAGTCCGCGAAGTGATCATGATGATCGGCAGGGTCGCGGTGGCGGCCATGTCGCGGATATTGCGCGTCAGGTCGAAGCCGTCCATGCGCGGCATTTCAATATCCAGCAGCACGATGTCGGGACGCACGGCCTGCATCTGATGCAGGGCATCGACGCCGTCGGTGGCCAGCACCACCTGATAGCCCTCGCGCGTGAGCAGTCGATGCATGACGCGGCGCACGGTCAGAGAATCGTCGACGACCAGCACGATCTTGCGGCTGACTCCGCCATCGGCGCCCTGCAACTGCTCGCGCCGCAGCATGCGCTGGTAACCCTGACGCTGCGCCAGCTGGATGGGATTGAGGATCAGCACAATGCTGCCGCTGCCGAGCACGGTGGCGCCGACCACGCCGGTCATGCCAGTCAGCTGCGGGCCGATGCTCTTGGTGACGACTTCACGATTGCCGACGATGCGGTCCACCAGGATCGCCAGGAAGTCGTGGCCGCTCTTGATCACCAGTACCGGCAAGGCCTGCTGTTGCGGGATGTTGCGTTCGTCTCCCAGCAGCGCCGAAAGATAATGCAATGGCAAAGCGCGTCCCTGCCATTCCAGCAAGCCTTCGCGCAACACGCGATCCTGATCGGCGCGCTTGATTTGCAGCACCTGCTCCACCAGCAGCGAAGGAATCGCATAGCTTTGCTGGTCGAGCTCCAGCAGCACCACTTGCGCCACCGCCAGCGACAGCGGCAGATGGATGATGAATTGCGCGCCTTTGCCGGCGATCGTGGCGATGCTGATGCGCCCGCCCAGCGAGGCGACTTCCGAACGGACCACGTCCATGCCGACGCCGCGCCCGGCAATCGCCGTGACATTGCTGCTGGTCGAGAATCCCGGATGGAAGATGATGCTGGTCAACTCGGCGTCGGACAAGCGATGATGCGGATCGATCAAGCCCAGATGCAAAGCCTTTTCGTGAATGCGTGCAAGGTCCAGCCCCTGGCCGTCGTCGGATAGCCGGATCATCGCCTCGTTGCCTTCTTGCCGGACTTCCAGCAACAGCCGCCCCACTGCGTCCTTCCCCGCCGCCAGCCGCTGCTCGGCGCCTTCGATGCCGTGCGCGGCGGCATTGCGCAACAAGTGCTCGAACGGTCCCACCATCTTTTCCAGAATGCTGCGATCGAGTTCGACCGCGCCGCCGACGATGTCGAGCGCGAGCTCCTTGCCGGTTTCCTTCGCCATTTGCCGCACCAGCCGGTGCGGGGGTTCTTCGATGCCCCTGAACTGCACCATGCGCGCGTGCATCAGCTCGCGCTGCATGTCGCGTGTCAGGCGCGCCTGATGCACCAGACCGTTTTGCGTGCGGTCTACCGAGTCGAGCAGGTTCTTTTGCAGCGAAGCGACGTCGTTGACGCTTTCGGCGAGCATGCGCGTGAGTTCATGCAGGTGGGTGAACCGATCGAATTCAAGCGGATCGAAATGCTGGTTCTGCGGCTGCTTCTGGTTCGACGCTGCGATCTGGATCTCGGCCTGGATCTCGACTTCGCGCAGTTGCGTGCTCAGTCGCGCCACATTGCTGCCGAGATCGGCCAGATGCTGACGCAGGATATTGACTTCGGACTCCAGCCCGGAGCGCGAGATCGAAATTTCACCGGCCTGGTTGAGCACGCTGTCGAGAATGCCGACGCGGATGCGTATCAGCGGCGCAGCGGTGCCGGGCTGGGCTGGCGCTGATGTTGACGCTGGTGCTGCTGGCTCAACTGCAGCCTTGATGGGGTCGGTGCGCGCCACTGCTGTCATGGGCACGGCAGGCGCAACTGTATGCGACGATCCCGGCGCCGGCGCGGCAACGGCCGGCAACTGCAGGGCGTCGAACAGCTGCAGGCCCTGGTCGTACCGCGCCAGCAAATTATCGATCAGCGCCGCCGACGGTTCACCGTCGCGCATCATTTCTCCGATGCTGCTTTCAAGATCGTGCATGTGCTGGCCGAGGCGCATGGCGCCCGGCCATGCGCGCGCTGCCCTTGATGGTGTGCAGCGGTCGCAGCAAGTACTGGATCAGTGCCGTATCGCCCGGCGTCTTCTGCAGTTTGTACAAACTCTCGCCGACCTGAGGCAGCAAATCGCGTCCCTCTTCCAGGAAAATATCCAGCAGCTCCGGGTCGATCAGGTCGCCGCTCGGCTCGGGCGACCTTGCCCCTGCCGCTTGCGTGCTTTCCGCCGGAGCCGTCTTACCGCCGTCGTGGCTATGACGCCGGCGCACTTCCAGCGTCGTCAACAAGGTCTGCAGTTGCACTTGCACGACAGGGCGCGGCGGCGGCATGACGCCCGCTCTCCAG
>NZ_AJHH01000123.1 GCF_000256565.1 Herbaspirillum lusitanum P6-12
ATTGCGAATTGCTGCTGCATAGCCTGCAGCTCGCGCACCACCTGCATCAGCTCGGCGCAAATGGCGGCATCCAGCAAACCCGGATAGCTTTCCAGGAATTGCATGAGCTCATCGAGCGGCTGCGCCAGCGCCAGCAGCGGAGCGAACCGGACCGACGCCGCGCTGCTTTTGAGCGAGTGGCTCGCGCGCAGCGCTTCCGCTGCGATCACCTCAGGCGTGGCGGTCTGCCACTGCGCGATTTGTGTCGCCAGGATGTCGAGCAGATTGGCCGATTCCTCGCTGTAGATCTGGTGCAGCCTGACCGGCAAGACGAGGTCGCCGACCTGGCAGGTTTCGTTACGGTCGGCGGCCAGCTTCTGTGTCGGTGGCAGTTCATGCCCGGCGACTGCGGCCAGCAAGCGATCAGGACTACGCGGCGAATTTCCGTTTGCGCTGATCTCATCTATCCACGCGCTTAACTCCGCCACGGTGTAGTCCAGCAAGGCGTAATCACCCGTCGTGCCCGACCTGCCTGCGGCGGACCATGCGGTAGCGAATTCCTCGAGCGCCATTGCGCCGCGGCCCAGAGCGTTGAGCCCGACCATCCGGCCGCTGCCCTTGAGCGTGTGGAAACTGCGCCGCAACACGACCACCTGCGCCATGTCATCGGGCGTCGCATGAGACGCCGCCAGCGCGTGGCGTATGTTGTCCAGTACTTCGTTGGCTTCGAGCAGGAAGACTTCGCGCAGGTCGGCGTCAATTTCATCTGGCTGCTGGGGTGCAAGCTGTGGAGGCTGCACAGCAGGCTCTGTTTTTGGTGCATCGGGCGGCGCCATCGGCGCTGCCATGTCGGGAGCAGCGGCAATGTTTGCTTCGTCGAACTTGCCGGGATAAACCATCGACTGCGGCGCATCATGCAGCAACGGCATCGACAGGCTCAACGCCGCCATGTTATGGGCGAGGCGCGCCAGGCTTGCGGGCTCCGCCGCCGTAGCATTCGCCGCACCAGCCGGCGGCAGGCTACCGATGTCGACGGCGCACAGTTCCAGCACTTTCCAGGCGGCCGTCAATTCCAGTGCCTGCGCCACCGTCGCCAGTTGTTGCGCCAGCAATCTTGCCTCATGCAAGAGGCCGGACACGGCGCGGCCTTGCAAGTAAGCGTCCAGCAAATTCTCAAGGCGACCGAGGTCGGTCGTCAATTGTGCGACCGCGTTTTTCAGCGCGGGACGACGACGCACCGCCTCGTCGTGCGGAACGACCTGCCGGGGCGCAATGCCAGTCTCAATCGCGACGAGGCGGGCGCGCAAGCCCATGCAGGCATTCCGTATGGAGTCGGCGGCAACGCCGGCCATGCCCGGTTTTGCTTCGACGGACGCAAGCAAGCCGATCAATTCCGCCACGTCCGGCGCCAGCGATGCAACACCGATGAACGCCAGCGTATCTGCGCCCTGGCGCAACAACACCCGGGCCTGCCGCACCGCCGGAGGACTACCGTCGCCGAGCAACTGCATCGCCTGATCGACGGTCGCGATCAGCCCCGGCGCCAGCGACGCCAGGGCGGACGGATCCGCCAACTGTGGCTCAGAGGCGGGATCGGAAGCCATGCGCAATCTGCAAGTTGGACTGGCCCGGGAATATCAGGCGCATCAGGAATATCAGGCGCATCACGGACATCACGAAATGGTGACGCGGAAGCGCGACACGGAATTCTTGAGCAACTCGGCCAGGTCATGCAACTCATTGAACAAGAACAATACCTGTTCGCGCCGCTGCTCGATGATTTCGTTCTCGCTGAGAATGTTCTGGATGTCGTGCGCCACGCTGTTGGCGGAGGTGGCCTGGTGGCCGGTTGAAGATGAAATGTCCTGGATCAGTTCGGCCAGCTGATTCGACACGCGGCGTATGTCCGACAACGATGCGCCGGCGGCATCGGACAACTTGGCGCCGTCGACCACACCGGCGGTCGATTTCTCCATTGCCGCCACGGCGTCATGCGTGTCGGCCTGAATCATGCGCACCAGCGCGCCGATCTCGGAACGTTCCGCGAGGCGTTGCACCTCTTCCGCCACGACCGAAAAACCGCGCCCGGCTTCACCGGCAGAAGCCGCCTGAATGGCGGCGTTCAGCGCCAGCACGTTGGTTTGGTCGGTGATGTCGGAAATCAGTTCGGTGATCTCGCCGATCTCCTGCGACGACTCTCCGAGGCGCTTGATGCGCTTGGAAGTTTCCTGGATCTGCTCGCGGATTTCGTTCATGCCCTTGACGGCATCTTCCACCGCCTTGGCGCCGCGCTCGGCCACGACCACGGAGTGACGCGCGACGTCGGCCGACTTATTGGCCGAGATGGAGACGTCGGTAATCTGAATCGACATCTCGAGCATCGACTGCCCGGTGTCATGAATACGACGCGCCTGGATCTGGCCGGCGCTGGTCAGCTCCTGCGCATTGTCGCGCACCTGGTTGGAGGCAGCCGCCACTTGCGAAGCGGTATGCGTGACCTGTCCGACCAGGCCGCGCAACGCTTCGACCGTGTAGTTCACCGAATCGGCGATGGCGCCGGTGATGTCTTCGGACACGGTGGTGTGCACCGTCAGATCGCCGTCCGCGACTTTCTGCAACTCATTCATGAGTCGCAGGATCGCTGCCTGGTTGATGGCGTTGGTGCGCATGGCGCGCTCTTCCTGTTGTTGCGCGTGCAGGCGCTGCGCCTCGGCTTCCTGGCGGCGCAGCTCGGCCTCTTCGGCATTGCGGCGGCTGCTTTGCAGCTGCACCCAGGATATGCCGACGCCGCAGACCAGCGCCAGCCCCATCGACAGCAGCATGATCCAGAACGTCCACGAGCGGGTTTCCTGCGCCTGCCGATAGTCGTTTTGCAGCACGGTCAGATGCTGCTTGAGGGTTTCGTTTTCAAGGAATACCAGTTGTTCGGATTGCTTGGCGGCGATGAAGTTTTGCAGGTTGCCGAGGATGTTGGCGACCAGCGGCTGGTATTCCCCGAAGACCTTTTCCAGTTCGTTGAGCTTGTCGCGCACGTCCTTGTCGCGCACCGCGTTGATGCCGAGGATTTCACTGCCATTGAGGAAGCCGTCGATGATGTCGCGGAAGGTGTTGACGTCCTTGCCGAGCAAGAAGGCGGTTTCCGGATTGACGCCTTCGGAGGTCAGAAACTCATTGGCGCTGCGGCCCAGGCGCAAAGTCAGCAGCACCAGTTGCGCTGCGGCCGCGGCTTCACGCGGCGAGTTGCCGCCCTGGGATTGCAGCATCGAAATCTATTCGCTCAGGTCCAGCAGATTGGGCGACAGCAGGCGCAGGCGCGCCAGGGTGACGCCGAAGCCGGTCAGTTCCGGTTGCAGCTTGAGGATGGTGGAAGCGGCCTTGTCGGTGTGATCCCAGATCTTTTGCACGTCGACGAGCACGGCGCGCATTTCCGGTTCCGGCTTGCGGATGGCATACCCTTGGTATTCTCCGCCCAGCATCAGGACATTGAGTCCCTGGTTGAACTCCTTGCGGCTTTCGGTGAGCTGGTTGAAGGCTTCCCGATTGCCCTGAATGGCGTTGGGTACGGCCTTGCCGATGCGCTGCGAATGCATGACCAGGTCGCTGGTGATGTGCGCCTGCAAGCTGGCGTGGATGTAGTGCTTGGAACCGAGCCACAGGAAGAAGAACATCGACAGCAATGCCAGGATCAGCAGCAACAGCAGAATGCGCGTCTGTGCGCGCAGCGACTGGCGGCCGATGAACGGCAGGCGGGTGTGCTGGTAGCGCTCCATGTACTTGTCCGCTTTGGCGCCGATGACCGATGGCTGGCTCGCCCGGGTTCCCGCTGGCCCGCCTGTTTTATTCTTCGAAATATGCGGCAGCTTGAATGCCATGGCTAAGGCTCCTTGTTACGATGTCGTTGCGCGTTGGCGGTCAATTTGCTTTCCACGCGCGGCACTCAATGCGACAGCTTTTATAGTCCGACTTGCAAGAAACGCGGATCTTCCACAATCTCGGCGAGGCTGATTTCCACCCACTCGTTCAGGTCGCCGTCGAGATAACGTCTGCGCCCGCAGTCACCGCTCTGCTGCTCGGTCATTTCCTGGATGTGCCGCAATCCCAGAACGCGCGACAGCAGGAAACCCGTGTTGCCCGACAAGGCGAGGGAAACCACCAGCACGCGGCTTTCCTTGCCGATCGTCTGCGACGGTCCGCCCAGAAAACGATCGAGATCGACCACGCCGATCAGGTTGCCGCGCACATTGGCCAGTCCCAGGTACCAGTCCCGCGCCAGCGGCACTTTGGTCACCGCGATCAGATTGACGATTTCGCCTGCTTCGCGCAGATTGACCAGGCAGCGCCTGTCGCCGATCATGACGCCAAGGCGGCTGTCGCGCATGCCGGAGCCGTCGCGCGCAGCCTCCATCCGCTCCAGCAGACGCGCCTGGAATTCATGCAGCCGGCCGTATCGCCATTGATCAGGAACTAAGTCCACCCTCGCCTCTTCTGTCTGGGCCGAATGCTTGCCGGACATGGTCCGGCGCGCGTTCAGCCGATCGCCGCAATTTTTGCCAATAATTCCAGCGCATCCACCGGCTTGACGACATAGTCGCACGCCCCCTGGCTCAAGGCCCAGATGCGATCGGTTTCCTGGTCCTTGATGCTGCACATCATGATCGGGATGTCCTTCAGGCTGGGATCGCGGGTCATCTGGCGCGTCATCTGAAAACCATTCTTGCCGGGCATGACGACATCCATCAATACCAGTTCCGGCCGGTTGCACCGAATCTTTCCCAACGCCTCTTCGCCGTTGTCGGCGGTGTCGACGTCAAACCCATGCTTGCTCAGGATCTCGGTCAGGAGATAGCGGTCGGTCGGCGAATCATCGACGACGAGAATTTTCTTGATCCCCATTGCACTGTCGCTCCGTACCTGAGAAGTGCTTTTTGCTATAAATGCGCGGCTGCAGCCTGCCCCCCGGCGTATGTCCTGACGGCCTGCAACATGCCGTCTTCCGTAAATGGCTTGGTCATGAACGCTGCGGCGCCGACGATGGCGCCGCGCGCCCGGTCGAACAACCCGTCCTTGGACGACAGCATGACCACGGGAGTTGCATGAAATCTTGCATTTTTTTTAATTAATGCACAAGTCTGGTAACCGTCGAGCCGAGGCATCAAGACGTCGCAGAAAATCAGGTCGGGGGTGCAATCGCCTAGCTGGGAGAGTGCATCGAAGCCGTCTTCGGCCAGCATGACCTGGTGACCGGCCTGCCCGAGGAACAGCGCAGCGGAGCGCCGGATGGTGGCGCTGTCGTCGACAACGAGGATCGTGAAGCTGTGGCGGGCTTGCACATCAGTCATCAGAACTCCGTGGAATGGTTGCAACAGACGCGAAGGGGTGCTGTTCAACTGTATCGTTTCAGTTGAACCGTTCCAGCCGCCGTCAGCCTGCGTTAGCCGACTATAGCAAAGCGGCCGCCGACGCATAAATGGAACAAGCCCGCTTTGCCCCCTCATTTGAGAGCAAAGACGAGCTTGCGGGCCGTTCCTGACGGAAACTTCGCGGGCGTGAGCCCTTTCGGGATCAAGCCGGGTCAGTGAATCAGAGCGCCACCATTTCAAAATCTTCCTTGCGGGCGCCGCATTCCGGACAGGTCCAGTTGATTGGAACGTCTTCCCAGCGTGTGCCGGGAGCGATGTCCTCGTCCGGCAGACCGGCTTCTTCATCGTAGACCCAACCACAGATCAGGCACATCCAGGTCTTGTATTCTGTTTTGCTATCGCTCACGGCTGACTTCCCTCAATTCAATCTAAAGTAAAATGGTAAACCAGATATCTTAATCTACTCGTCGTGCAAAACCAAACATCTCCACTGATATTAACCTTTGGCGCAGCCGACCCGGTCGGCGCAACCGGCATCCAGGCCGATCTGGCCACTTTTGCCGCCATGGGCTGCCACGGCCTGTCCATCATCACCTCCATCCTGGTGGGCGACACCGCGCGTATCGAGGACATCCAGGTCATTGACGTCGACTGGATGGCCGACCAGGCCCGCGTCATTCTGGAAGACATGCCGGTAGCGGCTTTCAAGGTCGGTGCGGTGGGCAGCATCGAGAATATTTCGGCGATTGCGGAAATCGTTTCCGACTATCCGGATATTCCGTTGATCCTCGATCCGTTCATCACCGCCATGCCCAGCCAGGAAGGCGACGACGATGACAACCTGATCGCGATCCGCGAATTGCTGATTCCGCAAACCACGCTGATGCTGGCTTCGGCCGTCGAACTGAACCGCCTCGCCGAAACCTGGCGCGAACCGGTGCCCAGCGATGCATTGCAGCTTGATGCCATGCGCATCGTCGAAATGGGTTGCGAATACCTGTTCGTCACCGGCATGCCGGGCGGCGATACGCACGAAGTCGCCAATGCGCTGTTCGACGAATCCGGCGTGATTCGCCGCGATAGCTGGCAACGCCTGCCGGGCTCGTTTACCGGCGCCGGCTCGACCTTGTCCGCCGCCATCTGCGCCATGCTGGCCAACGGCCTGGAAATTCCCGAGGCCGTCTCCGAAGCGCAGGAATTCACCCTCGCCGCTTTAGCCCACGCACAACGTCTGGGCATGGGCAAACTGATCCCCGACCGCTATTTCTGGGCGCGCGAAAACGACGCACCCAATTAATCCTTTTCCATTCCGTATGAACGCACACAGCCCACGCAATACCAACGAATCCCTGTTCGCCCGCGCCCAGAAAACCACGCCCGGCGGCGTCAACTCGCCGGTGCGCGCCTTCCGCTCGGTCGGCGGCACGCCGCGCTTCATCACCAAGGCGCAAGGCCCGTATTTCTGGGATGCCGAAGAGCGCCGCTATATTGACTACATCGGCTCCTGGGGTCCGGCCATCGTCGGCCACGCCCACCCGAAGGTGGTGCAGGCGGTGCAGGAAGCGGCAGCGCGTGGCCTGAGCTTCGGCGCACCGACCGAAGGCGAGATCGACATGGCCGAAGAAATCTGCAAGCTGGTGCCTTCCATCGAGCAGGTACGCCTGGTCTCGAGCGGCACCGAAGCGACCATGAGCGCCCTGCGCCTGGCGCGCGGCGCCACCAAGCGCGACAAGATCGTCAAGTTCGAAGGCTGCTATCACGGCCACGCCGATTCCTTGCTGGTCAAGGCCGGCAGCGGCTTGCTGACGTTCGGCAACCCGACCTCGTCGGGCGTACCGGAAGATTTCGTCAAGCACACGCTGGTGCTCGACTATAACAACACGCAACAGCTGGAAGAAGCCTTCAAGGCCGCCGGCAACGACATCGCCTGCGTGATCGTCGAGCCGGTCGCGGGCAACATGAACCTGGTGCCGGCAACGGCGGAGTTCCTGCAGACCATGCGCCGGCTGTGCACCGAGTACGGCGCGATCCTGATTTTCGATGAAGTGATGTCCGGTTTCCGGGTGGCATTGGGAGGCGCCCAGTCGCTGTACGACATCACGCCCGACCTGACCGCGTTGGGCAAGGTCATCGGCGGCGGTCTGCCGGTTGCCGCGTTCGGCGGCCGCGCCGATATCATGAGGCATCTGGCGCCGCTGGGCGGCGTGTACCAGGCCGGCACGCTGTCGGGCAATCCGGTCGCGGTCGCAGCAGGCCTGACCACGCTCAAGATCATCCAGGAAGCCGGTTTCTATGAACAACTGTCGGCGCAGACACGCAAGCTGGCCGACGGCCTCAGCGAAGCTGCCCGCGACGCGGGCGTAACGTTCTCCGCCGATACGATGGGCGGTATGTTCGGCCTGTACTTTTCGGCTGCGGTGCCGACCAGCTATGCCGAAGTTATGCAAGGCGACAAGGAACGCTTCAACATGTTCTTCCATGCCATGCTCGACCAGGGCGTGTATCTGGCGCCGTCGGCGTTCGAAGCGGGCTTTGTATCGGCACAGCATGACGACGCCGTCATTGCGGAAACTCTGGTGGCGGCACGCACGGCTTTCGCGGAGATCGCCAGCTGAATTGAGGATGATCGGAAGCTGAGTCGCTGATACTTTCAATCCCCCATCGATTTGCCGGTATCGGCAAATCGGCGGCACAAAACAAAAAAGGACGCTTGCGCGTCCTTTTTTACGTCTTGGAAGACGGATCCGGCGGCTTGTTGAGTTAAGCCGAGAAAGACGAACCGCAACCGCAAGTGGTTGTGGCATTCGGATTCTTGATCACGAATTGTGCGCCTTCCAGGTCGTCCTTGTAGTCGATCTCTGCGCCGACCAGGTATTGGTAGCTCATCGAGTCGATCAACAGCTGGACGCCGTTCTTGGTCATGGTGGTGTCGTCTTCGTTGACGATTTCATCAAACGTGAAACCGTACTGGAAGCCGGAGCAACCGCCACCCTGCACGAACACGCGCAACTTCAGGTCTGGGTTGCCTTCTTCTTCGATCAGTTGTGCAACCTTGGCGGCGGCGCTGTCGGAAAAGACCATCGGGGCTGGCATCGATGTTTCGGGGATTTCGGCTACGGCATTCATATCAGGCTCCTGCGTCTGCGGACAATGAAGACATTATAAGCCGTCTGGAAAAATCATGCATCGCCGCCGGCCGAAGCGGCCAGCTTGAGCACCGGCGCCTCTTCGGTCTGACCATGGCTGAGCTTGCCGGACACCAGGGCGCCGCCATGCATTTCCAGAGCTTTGTAATATACATCTCCGGTTATGCGGGCTTTCGGCTGTAATTCAAGTAGCTCGACCGAATGAACGTCGCCGATGATTTCGCCATTGACGATCAGGTGCACCGCGCGGATTTCGCCGACGATCTTGGCATGCTCGGAGATCACCAGCACGCTCGGCTGGCCGGCTTCGGCGTTGATATTGCCCTTGATGTGGCCGTCAATGCGCAATCCGCCCTTGAAATGGACGTCGCCATGGATACTGGTGGAAATGCCGATCAAGCTGTCGATCGTGCTTTTGGATTTACGTCCCAACATGATTCACCTCACAAATTCACGGATTGCTGGGCGCGCATCTGGCCTCTTTCGAGTACGCGAGCCTGAATCGCCTTGATGGTTGCACCCTCGGGCAGAGTCAATACGCCCTCCACCCGCTGATAGTACTTGAATGCGAGCTTGTAGCGCGCCGGATCTGTCGCGTTTTGTTCGGGGAAGTTGATAATAACACTTTTGCCGCCCTGCAACACTGTCACCGCAAGTTGCAGGTTGCCCACAAACTGACGCCCCTTTTCGCCTTGAATCGCGAGCAATTGATAACGCACCTGGTTCGGCACGACCACTTCCGCTTTCAGGCGCTGGATGGTGATGCCGTCGACACCGACGTTGGTTGGCAGCAAGCTTTCAAAAAACGACAGGTCTTCCTTGAGCTTGTTGTTTTCCGTCACCAGCGTCTTGATCTGCCCGGCCAGCTGCGCCTGCGCCGAGCGCTCGATGTTGAGCTGGCTTTCGGCGGCATTGGCGCTGGTCGACAATTGCTCGCGCTCGGCGCTGAGCTTCTTGACCTGCTCTTTCAGTTCGACCACCTGGTCGCGCATGCCGTCCGGATTCAGGCCGGCAAAGTTGTTGCGTCCAAGGTCGTAAGCCAGCATCGCCAGCGCGCCGCCGAGACCGACCACCACCGCCAGGAACACTGCACGCAGCGGCCAGGGCATGTGACGCTTGATGGTCATCTTCGGCGCCGAAATCGACATGCGCCGGACCCATAACTTGTACTTCACGGCAGAACCGGCACGTGCAGCAGGCCGGTGGTTTCCTCCAGGCCGAACATCAGGTTCATGCATTGCACGGCCTGGCCGGACGCGCCCTTGACCAGATTGTCCTGGACCACCAGCACCACCACGGTGTCGCCGTTGTCCGGACGGTGCAGAGCGATGCGCAACATGTTGGAAGCGCGCGTGGTGCGGGTTTCCGGATGCGCGCCGAACGGCATCACGTCAATGAACGGTTCGTCCTTGTAGGCGTCTTCAAACAACGCCTGCAATGCGGCATTGTCGATGTCCTTGGTCAGGCGCGCGTACAGCGTCGAATGCATGCCGCGGATCATCGGCACCAGATGCGGCGTAAACAGCAGACCGACCTTGTCGCCGGTCAAGGTGCTGAGGCGCTCGACGGTTTCCGGCGAGTGACGGTGGCCGGACACGCCGTAGGCCTTGAAATTGTCGGAGGCTTCCGAAAACAGCGTGGCGATCTCGGCCTTGCGGGGCCGGGGCGCCGGAAACGCCCGATTTGCAGTCGGCGATGAGGTGCGACGCATCGATCACACCAGCCTTGAGCAAAGGCGCAAAACCCAGTTGCATGGTGGTCGGGTAGCAACCCGGATTGCCGACCAGACGCGCCTTGCGGATGGCGTCGCGATTCAGTTCGACCAGGCCGTAGGCGGCTTCCTTGAGCAGCTCAGGGCAGCTGTGCGGCATCTTGTACCACTTCTCGAACGCGGCGATGTCTTGCAGGCGGAAATCCGCCGCCAGATCGATCACCTTGACGCCGGCGGCCAGCAACTCCGGCGCCTGGGCCATGGCGACGCCATGCGGCGTGGCGAAAAAGACAACATCGCAGTCGGTCAGTTTGGCTTTGTCGGGCGAGGAGAAGGCGATATCCACGCGGCCGCGCAGCGACGGATACATTTCCGCTACCGGCATGCCATCTTCCTTGCGCGATGTCACTGCCTGCAACTGCACTTCCGGATGCGCGGCGAACAGGCGCAGCAACTCCACGCCCGTGTAACCTGTGCCGCCGACGATACCAACCTTGATCATGTTTTTTCCTTGCTGAATGGGCTTTCCCGGGAGCCTTTGATTTTAACAGGAGAATATTTCTGTCACATTACCCTAAGGCCCGCCGATTCAAAGCGCAAATAAGGGCGAAAAATCCGCCCCGGAATGCAAAAAGCCGCCAGGCTTGCGCCGGCGGCTTTTCGTTGTGCTGAAAAGCACGCGTCGATATTAACGCTTCGAGAATTGTTTTGCGCGACGAGCTTTGCGCAGACCAACCTTCTTACGTTCGACTTCACGTGCATCACGTGTAACGAAACCTGCCTTGGACAGTTCCGGTTTCAGTGTTGCATCGTAGTCGATCAGAGCGCGGGTGATGCCGTGACGAACAGCACCAGCCTGGCCGGATTCACCGCCGCCGTGGACGTTGACCATGATGTCGAAACGCTCGACGTTGCTGGTCAGTTCCAGTGGTTGACGAATCACCATCAGACCGGTTTCGCGCGAAAAGTATTCATTCGCTGGCTTGCCGTTGACGACGATCTTGCCCGAGCCGGACTTGATGAAAACACGCGCCACTGCACTCTTGCGACGGCCGGTTCCGTAATTGTAGTTACCGATCATGTCTATTCCTTAGAGTTCGAGTGCTTTAGGTTGCTGAGCAGCGTGCGGATGGTTGCCATCTGCATAAACCTTCAGCTTCTTGATCATCGCGTAGCCGAGCGGGCCCTTGGGCAACATGCCCTTGACCGCTTTTTCCAGCGCGCGACCTGGAAAACGCTGTTGCATTTTCAGGAAATTGGTTTCGTAGATGCCGCCTGGGTAGCCGCTGTGACGGTAGTACGTCTTTTCAGTTGCTTTGGTGCCAGTGACACGCAGTTTGCCTGCATTGATCACAACGATGAAATCGCCGGTGTCAACGTGCGGAGTAAATTCTGGCTTGTGCTTGCCGCGCAGTCGGAGTGCCACTTCGCTGGCAACACGTCCGAGGACTTTG
Organism: Herbaspirillum lusitanum P6-12; assembly: GCF_000256565.1. Classification (GTDB taxonomy): domain Bacteria; phylum Pseudomonadota; class Gammaproteobacteria; order Burkholderiales; family Burkholderiaceae_D; genus Herbaspirillum; species Herbaspirillum lusitanum. Next base: position 11,651 of record NZ_AJHH01000123.1, read on the forward strand.
TCCGTCGCGTCAATCACCAACCACTCGCGCTTTACCTCATGGGCTTTAGCGGAAAAGGTTTTCATGATGACTTCCTAATATTAAAAATAAACGCTCAATTTGGCGGTTCTGCGACTATCGAAGCGGCGTGCTGCACATGCTGCCTCGTGATGCCAAACGCAGACTCTTCCTTGTTATCTTTCCCAGAGCGAACGGAAAGCCGAGAATTATAGCCTTTTCAAGGACTTAGCGTCAAACCCTTTATTCCCGGAGCCGCGCGCAGTGGCCTTTTCGGCACATTTGTCTATGAGGCTGCACCGGGCGGCAAGACAAAAAAAACCCGGAACGAGGGTTCCGGGCTTAAATCCACACCAAAGGAGGAGGGTGGAGGAGACAGGGTTGATTGCGTCGAAAACGTCAATCAGTGGAATTCAATATAGCAAACGAAATTGTGCACTGCAAGATTTAATTTGTACTATGTAGCGCAATTTAAAATAGAGGAAAAGCAATAGTTTTTGCTGCTTCGCAATATGCATTTTTTTGCCTATTCGCGAATCCTCGGCGCGATCATGGCAAACCCGGTTTGCCGGAAAAGTTACAATAGCCGCCTCCCCTATCAATCGAATGAGAACGCATATGGAATGCACAGTACGTTGGACCGGCCTCTCCTCAGGCATGACCTTCCTCGCTGAAACCGGCTCCGGCCACGTCGTCGCCATGGACGGCGCGCCCGACGGCGGCGGCCGCAACCTGGCGCCGCGCCCGATGGAAGTGGTGCTGCTCGGCACCGGCGGTTGCACGGCCTACGATGTGGTGGTGATTTTGCGCAAAAGCGGCCAGGACATTCGCGGTTGCGAAGTGACGCTCAAGTCGGAACGCGCCGAACAGGATCCGAAAGTGTTTACCAAGATTCACTTCCATTTCACCGTACGCGGCCGCAATCTCAAGCCGAACGTGGTGGAGCGCGCGATCAAGCTGTCGCACGACAAGTATTGCTCGGCCTCGATCATGCTGGAAAAAACTGCGGAAATAACGCATTCGTTTGAAATCGTCGACGACCTCGCCGACCCGCCGCAGCAACTGCAGCAGCAATAAGCCAAGGGCAACTTGACGATCATCGGCAAGGCGATCCCGGCCGCGACGGCCGGGGCCCTCAACCTTGCGCTCAGACCCGGTAAGCCACCGTAGTCATGACCTTCGACATGATCTTCATTGCGCCGCGGATGGCCGCCGGCATCTCTGCCGCGCCGAGGGCCTTGGCGGCCTCGCCGTGCTCGACTTCATCCTTGCGCATCTGATCGACGATGGCGCGCGATTTGGCGTCTTGCGCCGGTAACTTTTCCAGATGGCTGATCAGGTGCAACTCGACCTGGCGTTCGGTTTCAGCAACAAAACCAAGATTGCGCGCATCGCCCACGCGCGCGGCGATTGAGCCGAGCAGGTAAGAGCCGACGTACCATAATGGATTGAGCAAGCTGGTGTGCGAGCCGAGTTCACGCAGGCGCTCGGCGGTCCACGCCAAATGATCTTCTTCCTCTATTCCCGCATGCGCGAATTGCTGCTTGAGCGCCTGCGCCTGGGTGAAACGCCCCTGCGCGTCGTACAGCGCCTGTGCGCACACTTCACCGACATGGTTGACGCGCATCAGGCCGGCGCTATGCCGCTTTTCAGCATCGCTCATGGCGGCGTCGCCGATCTGCGCGGCCGGATTCGGACGTGATGACGCCACCACGCCGCTGACCACGCGTAAGGCCTTGTCCAAGTCATGAATCAGTTTATCGGCGAATAACATAGGCGCAGTCTCACTCAGAAAAAAACGGTTTCAACGATGCTCAACGATGCTTCAGGCCATCTTCCAGGCGATGGTTTCACCGCCGTTGAGCGGCACCACGCTGGTGTCGCCCATCGGCAATTCGGCCGGGATGGTCCAGTTCTCACGACGCAGCGTGACGCTGCCCTGATTGCGCGGCAAATCGTAGAAGTCCGGGCCGTTGAAGCTGGCGAACGCCTCCAGTTTGTCCAGCGCGCCGGCTTGGTCAAACGCCTGGGCGTACAGCTCCAGCGCGTGCAACGCGGTATAGCAGCCGGCGCAACCGCAAGCGTGCTCCTTCAGGCCCTTGGCGTGTGGCGCCGAGTCGGTGCCGAGGAAGAACTTGTCGCTGCCGGAAATCGCCGCCGCAACCAGCGCCTGGCGATGGGTTTCGCGCTTGAGCACCGGCAGGCAGTAGTAATGCGGACGGATGCCGCCCTTGAAAATCTCGTTGCGGTTGTACAGCAGGTGATGCGCGGTGATGGTCGCGGCGGTCGGGCCCTCGGACGACATCACATAGTCGGCGGCATCCTTGGTGGTGATGTGTTCGAACACCACCTTGAGCTCCGGCATGTCGCGGCGCAGCGGCGTCATCACGCGATCGATGAAGACCGCCTCGCGGTCGAAAATGTCGATGGCCGGATCGGTCACTTCACCGTGGACCAGGAAAGGCATGCCGGTTTCCTGCAGCACTTCCAGCGTCTTGTAGCAGTTGCGCAGATCGGTCACGCCGGCGTCGGAGTTGGTCGTCGCACCGGCCGGATACAGCTTGACCGCGTGCACGAAACCGCTGTCCTTGGCCTTGCGAATTTCTTCCGGCGGCGTGTTGTCGGTCAGGTACAGCACCATCAGCGGTTCGAAATCGGAACCGGCCGGCAGCGCCGCCAGGATGCGGTCGCGATAAGCCGAAGCCAGCGCCACGGTGGTGACCGGCGGCTTCAGGTTGGGCATGACGATCGCGCGGGCGAACTGATGAACGGTGTGCGGCAACACGCTTGCCATGGTCGCGCCGTCGCGCAAATGCAAATGCCAGTCATCCGGACGGGTAATGGTCACTACGTCGCTCATCGCTGTTCTCTTTCCTGATCTTGTTGCTCATGTTTAACCGCCGTGCCAGGCATCGGCAGGCTTGTCTGCCCGAGCATGAAATCCCGCTATTTTACCGCAAGGGATGGCGCGCGCCGGCTGCGCCACATCAAGCCGCGCCTTGCCCGGAAATGCAAAAAACCGCTGCGGCCGGAGCCGGAGCGGTTTTGCCTGTGCTTGCATCGGCGGACACGTCAGCGTCCGCAAATACAGCAAGCTGATGCGATCAGTGCGTGATGATCTTGGCCAGGAAGTCGCGGGCGCGATCCGAGCGCGGGGAACCGAAGAAGTCTTCCTTCTTGCAGTCTTCCACGATCAAGCCCTTGTCCATGAAGATCACACGGTTGGCGACCTTGCGCGCGAAGCCCATTTCGTGGGTCACGACCATCATGGTCATGCCTTCTTGCGCCAGGCCGACCATCACGTCCAGCACTTCATTGATCATTTCCGGATCGAGCGCCGAAGTCGGCTCATCGAACAGCATCGCGATCGGGTCCATCGACAGCGCACGGGCAATCGCCACACGTTGCTGCTGGCCGCCCGACAGTTGGCCCGGGAACTTGTCTTTTTGTGCGATCAGGCCGACGCGGTCGAGGTACTTCAGACCTTTTTCGGTGGCTTCAGTGACGCTGCGACCCAGCACCTTGACCTGGCCGATGGTCAGGTTTTCGCGGATCGACAGATGCGGGAACAGTTCGAAGTTCTGGAACATTGGTCTTCGGATCGCCGACGGACACGCCGTCAACGGTAATCGTGCCCTTCTGGAACGGCTCCAGGCCGTTGACGGTCTTGATCAGCGTCGACTTGCCCGAGCCCGACGGACCGCAGACCACGACCACGTCGCCCTTGGCCACGCTGGTGGTGCAATCGGTCAGAACCTGGAAACTGCCGTACCACTTGCTGACGTTATTGAGTTCAATCATTTATTTCTCCTAATTCCTGAATACGGTATGTCCGCCGGCATCAGGCGCATGCCGCGCCGGCGAGGGTCGTTAGCATTGGTTAGCGAATGATGGCGATCTTGTGCTGGAAGCGCTTGACGGTTTGCGACAGCACGAAGCTGAGCACAAAGTAGACCACGGCGACAAACAGGTACATTTCCACCAGACGGCCGTCACGCTGAGCGATCTTCGATGCGCTGGTGACGAAGTCCGGCACCGAGCCCAGCACGTAGACCAGCGACACGTCCTGGAACAGCACGATGGTCTGGGTCAACAGGATCGGCGTGACGTTGCGGAATGCCTGCGGCAGCACCACGTTGCCCATCATCTGCCAGTAGTTCATGCCGATCGCGTAGCCCGCAAACACCTGGCCGCGTGGAATCGACTGAATGCCCGAACGCATGATCTCGCAATAGTACGCAGCTTCAAACAGGATGAAGGTAATCAGCGCCGACTGGAACGCACCGACCTGGATCGGTTCGTTGGCGCCGATGACCCAGGCGCCGATGAACGGCACCAGGAAGTAGAACCAGAAAATCACCAGCACCAGCGGCACGGAGCGAATCAGGTTGACGTAAGTGGTGGCGATGAAGGACAGCGGCTTGTTGCTGGACAGGCGCATCATCGCCAAAAAAGTGCCCAGGATGACGCCGCCCACCATGGCCGACACCGTCAGCACCAGGGTGAACTTGAGGCCGGTCGTGATCAGGTAGAACCACGAACGCTGGATAATATCGAAGTCGAAATTAGAAAACATAGTTTAATGTCCTCCCGAGCTGGAGCTGCCGGTCGTGATGTAACCGGGCACGGCGGTGACGCGCTCGAGGAAGCGTGCCAGCATCAGCGCGATGACGGAAATGATGATGTAGATAACGGTGGCGCCGGTGAGCGATTCGAAGGTCTGGAACGTGAATTCGCGCATTGAGTAAGTCGCTGCGGTCAGTTCCACCAGGCCGATGGTCAGCGCCACCGAGCTGTTCTTGATGATCGCCGCAAACTCGTTGGTCAGCGCCGGGATGATGATGCGAAACGCCATCGGCAGCAGCACGTAGCGGTAGGTCTGCACGGGCGTCAGACCCAGGGCGGCGCCGGCCATGCGTTGACCGCGCGGCAAGGCGTTGATGCCGGTGCTGACCTGCACGGCGACGCGCGAGGACGTGAAGAAACCGAGTGCCAGGAAGGCGGTGACGAACGACGCTTCGGGCAGGCTCTTGAGCCAGTCTCCCATTGCGGCGGGCACCAGTTCCGGCATCACGAAGTACCAGAGGAACATCTGGACCAGCAATGGAATATTGCGGAACAGTTCAACGTAGCCGTTGGCGATCTTGACGGCCCAGGGCTTCTGGGTCGTGCGGATGGTGCCGATGACCGTGCCGAGAATGAGCGCCATGATCCAGGCCAGTACGGCCGTGGCGATGGTCCATTTCAGGCCGATCAGTAATGTATCGATGTAGGGGATGCCGTCGGGAGATTGCTCCCAGAATATGCCCCAGTTCCAGTTGTAATGCATAAATGCCCTCGTCTTCTCGTCTCGACTCGTTTGCGATCAAGAACTCCATTTGCATGGCGCTCTTCGGCTGCCTGCGCCGGCTTTCACTGAGGTGAAAGACGACTTCTGAGCAGGTCTTGCTTTTCTTCGCCAACTTAAACAAAACGGGACAACTCCCCCGTTTCGTTTTTCATGCTGCGCGGCAATCAGATGCCAGATGCCGCGCTTTCAAGCTTCTCTCCGACTTACTTCTTCTTCGAAGATTGCTTTTGCGCTTCAGGCACGGCTGCGTAAGCAGACGGTTCGCCGGAATCGGTTGGCTTGGCGAAGACGGCTTGCAGTTGCGGGCTCATCGGCACGTTCAGGTTGACACCCTTCGGTGGGATCGGCGATTGGAACCACTTGGCGTAGATCTTCTTGATGTCGTCGCCCTTGTAGACGTTGACCAGCGCGTCATCCACGACCTTCTTGAAGGCGGCATCGCCCAGCGGCAGGATCAGGCCATACGGCTCGACCGACAGCGCTTCGCTGGAAACAACGTAGTCGCCAGGCGCCTTGGAGTTGGCAGCCAGCGACGACAGCAGGATGTCGTCCATGACGAACGCCACTGCACGGCCGGTTTCCACCATCAGGAACGCTTCGGCGTGATCCTTGGCAGCCAGGATGTTCATGCCCAGGTTGCGTTCGGTGTTCAGCGTGGTGATCTGCTTCAGGTTCGATGTACCGGAAGTCGACACGATGGTCTTGCCCTTCAGGTCATCCAGCGTCTTCAGGTTGGCAGCCTTCTTGGTCAGGAAACGGTTCGCGGTAACGAACTCGGTGACGGCAAAAGCGACTTGCTTCTGACGTTCCATGTTGTTGGTCGCGGAATCGCACGAGATATCAGTGGTGCCATTGGCGATCAGTGGAATACGGGTTGCCGAAGTCACGGGAACCATCTTCACGTTCAGCGAAGTCAGACCCAGTTTCTTCTGGATCGCAGTTGCCGCTTTCAGGCACAGATCGATCGAGTAGCCTTGATACGATTGCTTGTCGTCCAGGTAGGAGAAAGGAATCGATGCATCACGAACGCCCAGCGTCAGCGTGCCGGTTTCCTTGATTTTTTTCAGACGACCGGTGAACTCTTCAGCGTGGACCGAGCCCATCAAAACACTTGCCCCAACCAACACCCCTGCGAACTTTAATAACTTCATGTGACCTCCTGGAAAAATTTTTTTTT
>NZ_AJHH01000124.1 GCF_000256565.1 Herbaspirillum lusitanum P6-12
AAAAATTTTTACGTAGTGTACCAAAAGCCATTCTTCAAAAATAGTCTTCATTCTTGAAAAGAGGCTATTTTGCGCTCAATTCAGCTTAGCTTCCAAAAACCATCCCGCTCGTCGCCGACCGCCGAAATGCGCGATCGCAGCAAAAAGGCGCAATGTTCAGTCGTCGCCGACCTTGTCCGTGGGATACCGCAAAGTATCGCGCAAAATGAAGCCCATCGGCATGTCCATCGATGGGACTTTCGCGCTGATGGGTTGCACGAACCAGCGATCGTAAATCCGGTAAATCTCGCCTGACCGCACGATCCGCACCATCTGCAGATCCACGAATTTCTTGAACTCCGGATCGCCCTTGCGCATCATGATGCCGTAAGGCTCCAGCGACAGCGCCTCGCCCACGACCTGATAATTCTTCGGCTGCGGCACCGACAACAGGTAGCGCCGCAACAGCACATCTTCCATCACGAAGGCATCCGCCTTGCCCTTCTCGACGCTGTCGAACGCGTCTTCGTTATAGGCGACTTCCACAATCCGGACATTGAGCGAGCGGATCTTGCTGCGCTGTTCCAGCAACTTCACCATTGGCGTGTTGCGCGGCACAACGACCGTCTTCCCGCGCAAGTCTTCCCAGTTGCGAATGCCCGAATCCTTCTTCACCAGCATGCGCACCGCCGCAAAAAAATGCGGCACCGTGAACGCAGCAATCTTGCGCCGCTCGGCATTGTTCGTGGAAGTGCTGCACTCCAGATCGGCCTTGCCCTGATCCAACGCGATGAAGCGCGTCACCGTATCGACTTCCATGAACTGCACCTGCATGTGCGGCAACTTCAATTCCTTGCGCAGGCCTTCCGCGATATTCCTGCACAGTTCGATCGTGTAACCGGTCACCAGCTTGTCATCGCCGAGAAACGCAAACGGCGTCGTGCCGTTCAGGTAAGCGATCACTACCGCATTGGTGCGCCGGATTTTTTCCAGCGTTCCTTCCGCCCGTGCCTGCATCTGCAAAGCCATGCATAAACCGAGAACGACCGTCTTGATGATCCACCGTGTCGTCGCCAGGCTGGCATATCGAGTCATCATCGCGCGCCCTCTTGCCGACGTACTGCATCGGAGATTTATAGTGAGCAAGTATCATGCCAGAAAATCAAGTCTCCAATCGCAAGATCAGCGCGGCAATTCAAGCCCTTATTCCATCATTTGCTCCCCTGGCGGCGCCTTTCAGGGTGCAAGCGAAAGCCGCGCCCGCAGGCGCATACGGGAAAATCATGAACAAGGAGAAGCAGCCTGCCCGCGCATCACGCTGTGCTTCGGCCGTGCGCGAGGATACGCACGAAAGGTGCGCATCGACGGCATGACGCATGTCAGCGTGGACGGCTTGTGTTTGGCGTGGACGTCTCCTCCTTCGCGCGCGGCATCGCTTGTTTGCAGGAACGGGAAAAAATGCGATCAAACGCACCTGCGTTTCTCGCCATTCCCGACTGCAAAAACGTGCCGCCGATTTATCTTTTTTACTGCACACGACAAGCGGAGATATTGATCTTGTTGTTCTTCCGCTTGCCGTGCCGCTGCATTACTGCGTTATTGCATACTGCCTGATTACATTGATGCGTTGATGCGGTTCTGCATCAAGGATACAGGCCGCGCATCTCGCGCGCCTGCAGCACGCGGGTGCAGGCAACGATGAAGGCCGCCGTGCGCAACGATATTTTCTTGTCGTCCGCCAGTTGCCACACCGCGGCGAACGCTTCGCGCATGATGCGGGTCAGGCGCAGGTTGATCTCGTCTTCGGTCCAGAAGAAGCTCGAGAAATCCTGCACCCATTCAAAGTAGCTCACTGTCACGCCGCCGGCGTTGGCAATCACGTCAGGCACGATCAACACACCCTTGTCGTGCAGGATGTCATCGGCCGCCGGCGTGGTCGGACCGTTCGCACCTTCGAGAATGATCTTGGCGCGAATCACCGACGCATTGGCTTCAGTGATTTGCTGCTCGAGAGCAGCAGGCACCAGAATGTCGCAATCGGTTGCCCAAAACAGGGCGCGATCCTTCACTTCATCGGCGCCCGGGAAGCCCTGGACGCTGCCGTGTTCGGCCACATACGCCTGCAACGCGGGCACATCCAGACCGCTGTCGCGCACGACCGTCGTGATGTGATCCTGCACCGCCACCACTTTGGCGCCGGCTTCCGCAAACAGACGTGCGGCGATGCCGCCGACGTTGCCGAAACCCTGCACCGCAACACGTGCATCCTTGATGTCAAGACCGCGTTTTGCAGCGGCTTCACAGCCGACGACAAATACGCCGCGGCCGGTCGCCTCATGGCGACCGAGGCTGCCGCCGAGCGAAATCGGCTTGCCGGTGACAACGCCCGATGCAGTGCTGCCCTGGTTCATGGAATAGGTATCCATCATCCACGCCATGATCTGCGAATCGGTGTTGACGTCAGGTGCAGGAATGTCTTTGTTCGGTCCGATGATGATGCCGATTTCGCTGGTGTAGCGACGCGTCATGCGCTGCAGCTCACCGCGCGACAATGTTTTCGGATCAACGCGGATGCCGCCCTTGGCGCCGCCGTACGGCACGTTCACTGCGGCATTCTTGACGGTCATCCAGGCCGACAGCGCCATTACTTCAGACAGTGTCACGTCCTGGTGAAAACGCACGCCGCCCTTGCCCGGACCGCGCGAGGTATTGTGCTGCACACGGTAACCTTCGAAGTGGGCGATGGTGCCGTCGTCGCGCTCGATGGGCACGTCGACGATCAGGATGCGCTTGGGACGTTTCAGTGTTTCCACCCAGCGCGCCAGCGAGCCGAGGTGAGGGGTAACGCGGTCGATTTGTTCCAGATAGACGCCCCATGGGCCGATGCCATGCGGGGTTACGTATGAGGGGATTTCGTGCTGCTTGAGTGGTTCGTTCGACATGATGCAATCGCTCCTTGATGTTGCCGCGCTTAAGCCATGCTGGCCGAGGCTGCTGCAAAAATTAATCAAACTCGCGGAACTCAGTGGAATTTATCGAATTCAGCGGAATTCAAGCTACGCCATCGTACTCCGGTAGCATCCGGATTGGCGCGCCATGTTGTTTAATTTTTCAGCCGCCGCCGGGTGAAAATCCAGCCGGGAGTGCGGATGCGCCTGCACAAAACCATCGCGCAAACTTGACATCCAGACACGCCATCGACAGCGACGCCATCGTAGGTCAATGCGATGCAGCAAAGCTAATGCTTTGTGCGCATGCAACTATGCGCTTCATGCATAGTTATTCTTCAAGCCCTGTTTTACGCGGCTTTCGAGGCGTTTTTGTCCGCGCGACAGCCGCCTTCCGGCCTTCTTCGAGTTCCTGCAGGTAATCCCACAGGCGCGCCACCACCACCTTGCCGCTGCGTTGCGGAGTCGGCCGTTCACGATACAAACGGATTTCCATCTCGACCTCCCACTCGCCCTGGGCGCCGTCGGTGCGTGCGAGCTGCTTGTTGCGCACCTCGCGCGTGACCGAGGATTCCGGCAGGAAGGCCACGCCGTGTCCTTCCAGGGCCATCATCTTGAGGCTTTCGGACATGTCGGTTTCGTAGTGTTTTTCAAGATGCAGCGGCTTCTTGGCGTCGGTCAGGATCAGCTCCACCATGCGGCCGAGGTAGGCGTTGGGCGTATAGGACAGGAACGGCAACGGCGCCTTGGAGCTGCCCGGGAACACGTAATCCGGCTTGCCGGTGCGATCGCAGCGCGAATACGGGCGCACGCTTTCCTTGCCCATGCTGAGCATGTCGTAGCGGCTGGAATCCAGTTGCACCGGCTGGCGCGGATGGTGGTAGCACAGCAGCAGGTCGCAGCCGCCTTCGACGATGGTCATCACGGCGTCATGCACGTTGAGCGCGATCAGGCGCGTATTGAGCGCGCCGAAGCCGGACTCCAGCGAACTGAGCCATTTCGGGAAGTAGGTCAGCGACAAGGTATGCGGCACCGCAAAATCGACGGTGGTCTGCGCCGCCGGTCGCTTGCCGCGCAGCAGCGCACGCGTGTTGTTGATCTGGCCCAGCATTTCCACGGCCTGCTCGTAGAACACTTCGCCGGCCGCCGTCAGCCGTGTCGGATAGGACGTGCGATCGATCAGGTCGGAGCCGAGCCAGGCTTCGAGCGACTGGATACGGCGCGAAAACGCCGGCTGCGTCACGTGGCGCAATTCGGCAGAGCGGCTGAAACTGCGCGTTTCAGCCAGGGAAATGAAATCTTCCAGCCACTTGGTTTCCATGCTTTCTATCCCACCTCGGAGGGCTCGACGACGGAGCCGCTCGTGTTGTCGTTATTGTGATGTTCTGATGCCCGGCGCCATGTCGTTCACGCCAGTTGCAGCGATGGCGACAGCGGTTCGGCGCCCTCGCCGTCTTCGTTCCCGTCCTCGCGCGCCTGCTGGCGCGCCCACATCTGGGCGTAGGCGCCGTCGGCCGCGAGCAGCTGGGTGTGCGTGCCGCGCTCGATGATACGCCCATGTTCCAGCACCAGGATCTGATCCGCATCGACGATGGTCGACAGGCGATGCGCAATGATGAGCGTGGTGCGGCTTTCGGCGATCTCGCTCAATTGCTCCTGGATCGCCTGCTCGGCCTTGGAGTCGAGCGCCGAAGTCGCTTCGTCGAAGATCAGCACGGCCGGGTTCTTCAGCAACGTGCGCGCGATCGCCACGCGTTGCTTTTCGCCGCCGGACAGCTTCAGGCCGCGCTCGCCGACGGTGGTCTCGTAACCGTCCGGCAGCGACTCGATGAAGTCATGCACATATGCTGCCTTGGCGGCGGCGACGATTTCTTCCTTGCTGCTGCCGGGCTTGCCGTAGCCGATGTTGTAGCCGATGGTGTCGTTGAACAGCACGGTGTCCTGCGGCACGATGCCGATGGCTTTGCGCAGCGAGGCCTGGGTGACGTGGCGCAGGTCCTGGCCATCGATGGTGATGGCGCCGGCGTCGACATCGTAGAAGCGATACAGCAGGCGCGACAAGGTGGACTTGCCCGAGCCGCTGTGACCGACCACCGCCGTGGTGGTGCCGGCGGCGACCTCGAAATCGACATCAAACAGGATCTGGCGCTTGCTCTCGTAGCTGAAATCGATATGCGAAAAACGCAGCGCCGCGCCCTTCGTCGCCAGCGGCTTCGCATCCGGCGCATCGGCGATTTCCTTGTTCTGCTCCAGCAGCGAAAACAGGCGCTCCATGTCGGCCAGGCTCTGCTTGATCTCGCGATAGATCACGCCGAGGAAATTGAGCGGGATGTACAACTGGATCATGAAGGCGTTGACCAGCACCAGGTCGCCCAGGCTCATCGTGCCGCTGATCACGCCTTGCGTGGCGCGCCACAGGATCAGCGTCACCGCGATGGCGATGATGGCCGACTGCCCCGAGTTGAGCAACGACAGCGAGGACTGCGACTTGACCGCCGCCGCTTCGTAGCGCTGCAGGCCTTCGTCGTAGCGGCGCGCTTCGAAATCCTCATTGCTGAAATACTTCACGGTTTCATAGTTGAGCAGCGAATCGATGGCCTTGGAATTGGCGCGCGAATCGAGGTCGTTCATGGTGCGGCGGAAGTGCGTGCGCCATTCGGTCACGGTGATCGTGAACACGATGTACAGCGCCAGCGCGCCAGCCGTGATCACGGTGAACCAGATCTCGTAATGCAGCACCAGGTAGACCAGCACCAGCGCGATTTCGATCAGCGTCGGCAAGATGCTGAACAGCGCATACGACACCAGCGACGATACCCCGCGTGTGCCGCGCTCGATGTCGCGCGTCATGCCGCCGGTCTGCCGGTTCAGGTGGAAACGCAGCGACAGCGCATGCAGATGGCGGAACACTTGCAGCGCAATGGTCCGCACTGCGCGCTGCGTCACCTTGGCGAAAATGAACTCGCGCAATTCGGTGAACACCGTGGTCGCCAGCCGCAACGCCCCATACGCCACCAGCAGCGACAGCGGCAGCACCAGCAAGGCCTGCGGATTGTCCGGACCGATGGTCATGCGATCGACCAGTTGCTTAAGCAACAAGGGTACGCCGATGTTGGTCAGCTTGGCCCCGACCAGGAAGGCCAGCGCCAGCAGCACGCGCCATTTGTAGGTCCACAGATAAGGCAGCAAGGTGCCCAGCGTTTGCCAGTCGCTGTGAGCGGGAACGGAAGGTGTGCGCGCAGCTTGCGGCGCGGCGGACGGCGGATATCGACGCATGAAAAAATTGCCCGGAAAAATTTGTGCTTTTGTTTTGCGGAGGAGCCACGCAGACGCCGCGACTCCTATAAACTAGGAGCTTATCCCTGATCTTCCGCATTATAAGAGTCCGCAGGACTTCACGCTTTCAAAAGGAAACGTAATGACAAGTCAGCACAATACTTCGCTGCCCGTCGGCAAAATGCCGCATCTGCGTGTGATGCCCATGCCATCCGACGCCAATGTGTACGGCGACGTCTTCGGCGGCTGGATCATGGCGCAGGTCGATATCGCCGGTTCGCTGCCCGCCACCAAGCGCGCCAACGGCCGCGTCGCCACCATCGCGGTCAACTCCTTCCTGTTCAAACACCCCGTCTTCGTCGGCGATCTGCTGTCGTTTTACGCCGATATCGTCAAAGTCGGCAAAACCTCGATCACCGTCAACGTCGAGGTTTACGCCGAGCGCAACCGCCTGCAGGCCGAAGTCGTCAAAGTCACCGAAGCCACCCTCACCTACGTCGCCACCGACGAAAACCGCAAACCGCGCGAACTCCCTCCACTGGCCCCCGGCGACAGCGTGCCGATCACCAGCGGCCTGCAGGACCTCGGCGGCGGCTGGTGCGCGGCCTGATTCGTTCATTTTCCGTCCGGGTTTTTAACCACCTTCCGGACCGGCGCGCTGTTTTTCCTTTCGCGCCGGCTCCCAACCGTCCTTCACCCACCGATCAAGACCATTCCATGACTTCCACTTCCGCACGTCCCGACATCCTCATCGCCGCCGCATTGCCGCCGCACCTGATGCAACGCCTGCAAGACCATTTCACCTGCCACGATGCCACCACGTTGAGCGACGCCGCCCTGGCCGCCGTCGCGCCGTCCATCCGCGGCATCGCCTCCAAGGGCGAAACCAAGGTCTCGCGCGAGTACATCGCCCGCTTCCCGGCGCTGGAAATCATCTCCGTCTTCGGCGTCGGCTATGACGGCTAG
>NZ_AJHH01000125.1 GCF_000256565.1 Herbaspirillum lusitanum P6-12
GGGGGGGGGGGGGGGGGGGGGGGGGGGGGGGAAATGTTCCAGGCCGCTGATCGATTCATGTTCTGCAGGTTCGGTCTGCGAACCGTACAGGTGGCGCGACGCCGCCAGGTACAGCGTGTCGTTGACCAGCGTCGATTTGCCCGAACCGGACACCCCGGTCACGCAAGTCAGCAGGCCGACCGGCAGGTCGAAGCTGACGTTCTTGAGGTTGTTGCCGGTGGCGCCGGTGATGCAGTCGTGGCG
>NZ_AJHH01000126.1 GCF_000256565.1 Herbaspirillum lusitanum P6-12
TTCGGGAAGGCGACGATGCGCTTCGGATCGAAGAACTCGATATGGCCCAGGCCGTCGCATTCCGGGCAGGCGCCCATCGGATTGTTGAACGAGAACAGGCGTGGCTCCAGTTCCTGCAGCGAATAGCCGCAAGTCGGACAGGCGAATTTGTTGGAGTAGAGATGTTCCTTGGCGGTATCCATCTCCAGCGCAATGGCGCGGCCATCGGCGATGCGCAGCGCGGTTTCAAAACTTTCCGCCAGGCGCTGCTTGATGTCTTCCTTGACCTTGACGCGGTCGATGACGACGTCGATGGTGTGCTTTTCGGTTTTCTTCAGCTTGGGCAGGTCATCGATCTCATAGACCTTGGCCGTGCCGGTGCCGCTCTGGATGCGGAAGCGCACGAAGCCGTGCGCCTGCATCTGCTCGAACAGGTCGACGTGCTCGCCCTTGCGGTTGGCCACGACCGGCGCCAGGATCATCAGCTTGGTGTCTTCCGGCATGGCCAGAACGGCGTCGACCATTTGCGACACCGATTGCGCGGCCAGCGGGTTTTCCGGATGGTCGGGGCAATAAGGCGTACCCACGCGTGCGTACAGCAGGCGCAGATAGTCGTGGATTTCGGTGACGGTGCCGACGGTCGAGCGCGGATTGTGCGAGGTCGCTTTCTGCTCGATCGAGATCGCCGGCGACAGGCCTTCGATCAGGTCGACGTCGGGCTTTTCCATCAGTTGCAGGAACTGGCGCGCATAAGACGACAGCGACTCGACATAGCGGCGCTGGCCTTCTGCATACAGCGTGTCGAACGCCAGCGACGACTTGCCCGAGCCGGACAAGCCGGTGATCACGATCAGTTTGTTGCGGGGTAAGTCGAGGCTGATGTTCTTCAGATTGTGCGTGCGTGCGCCGCGAATGCGAATTTCTTCCATGGATGCCTTCAGCGTAAGTTTTCCATCCGTTGTTCATATGAACATTGAATGGAGGATCAACCTATTACTATATCAGGACTCACCATTTACGGCTGGGCCGGCGGGCTGGGAAAGATCCTGGCGTTACTTCGTGATTTCGTGATGCATCGCGGCTGCAGCTGGCGTGTTGCGCCGATAGACATTGAACGTCTGTTGGTCGTCGCCGTCGCGCTAAAAAAACACATCAGTACTGACAGGACGTTC
>NZ_AJHH01000127.1 GCF_000256565.1 Herbaspirillum lusitanum P6-12
TTCACGTGATTTTTTTGTGTAGTCATGACTGTCCTGCAAGGCGATGGTCGGGGATCCGACAATGTCATTCCGAGTATATGCCGCGCAAAAGCCGGCTTGCGGCGTGAATGCCACGTTATACGCCGGAATCGGCGCTGTCCTACATGAAAACGAGAGGGCTGCCTACGCGTCAGAGGAGGGACGGGTCGGGTTGCGGCGGCGCAGCGTGCGGATTTTTACTTTTTGTTTATCCGCACTCCATTTCTTTTTAGGCATTCTTTACGCCGCCCGGACTAATCTGATCTCGTTATCAACACCACGAAAGCAGGTCCGCTATGCCACCCATGGTCTGGAGAAAACGGTCTTCCACGTTGACGCGATTGCTATTCCCGGAAATCATGCCCTCCTTGCTGCCGTCGACGCCGGCAGAGCCGCAACCAGACCAGCCGGCGCGCCCCGGACCGCGTAAGACGCTGACCTTGCCCAGGCAGCGCGAACGCCTGATGCACATCACGGTAACGCGGGAAGAGGTCACCCACCTGCGCGAGGTGGTGATGCAGAGTTGCGGGCATTGCGTCTGCTTCATGCGCATGTCGCCGCTGGACCATGCGCGTCGCATGTGTCTGTGCCTGTGCGTACAGGCCGAAGCGGTGCCGATGGTGATGGATGCGGTGATGTGGGCGTTGCCGCAAGCGGAGCCGTCGCGCCACTCCGGTTTCAACCGGTCC
>NZ_AJHH01000128.1 GCF_000256565.1 Herbaspirillum lusitanum P6-12
CCATGCAATCGCCGTCGCGCCACTCCGGTTTCAACCGGTCCGACAGGCGCGCATAGACATATTCAAAACTCTTGGCGAAATCGCCCCACGGCAACAGCAGCGTATAAGTCACGCCCCACATCAGCGTCAGGCCGGCAAACCAGCTTAGTGCGCCGCGCCACTTGCCGCATTGCTTCAGGCGCGGCAGGCAACACAGCCAGCCCAGCGTCATCATGGTCGCCGCACCCAGCGCCAGCGGTTGCAGCGGCGTGATGAAGCCGAGCGGCAGCCATCTGCCGAGGTAAGACAAATAATGATGGTGCTCGACCGGACCGATGGAAATCACGTAGATCGTCCATACAAGTGCGGTCATTGCACCAAAAAACAAGCGCGCAAACCAGTCCCAGCCGAGGTGAGCCCAATCCGGAAGGCGATTGATGGCGGCCGATCCCAGCACGCACAGCGGCAGGATCAACGGCAGCAGGTACAACTGGCGCGCGGTGGCCGACATCAGCAAAAGGGTGACGCAAACCGCCGTGAACGCCACGGGAATCGCCACGCGCGGCTGACGGATCTTGCGCCATTCGCCTCCGGCAATCGCCAGCACCGCCAGCGGCGCGCCCGGCAGCGCAAAGCCGGTCAGCGCGCGGAAGATCACGGTGTGGTCGTTGTCTGAGCCGAGCTTCTTGACGGAGAACCCCAGGAAACGGCCGACGTTGTTGTCCCAGAACCATTCCATGAACAGCGGCATGGAATGCTGCGCCAGCAGCACCGGCCAGATGAGGAAGAACGGCAGCGACACCAGCACGGCCAGGCCGACCATGCGCAGGTAGGAACGGCAACGGCATTCGCGCACCAGCAAGCCGACCAGCAAGGCGGTGGCAGCGTAGATGACCGGGACGAACAGGCCCTTGGACATTTCGGCAATGCCGACGCCGAGGCCGAACCAGAGCGCCGCCGATAGTCGCGGCGTTTTACGCTGTTCGTTGAGCGCAATGTGCAACAGCCCGTACATGGCAATTGCGCCGCCGCAGACCAGTGCAACATCGGTGAACATGTCATGCGCATGCTTGATCATGCCGACCGTGCCGGCGAACAGTGCCAGCGTGCCGAGCACGCGCGCGCTCAGGAAGCCGTCTTCGTTCCATGCGGCACGGGCAATCCGCGCCACGAACAGCAGTGTGACCAGCATGAAGAACACCGACGCCACGCGTGCGCCGTCGAGGCTGCCGCAGACGTACAGCACGGC
>NZ_AJHH01000129.1 GCF_000256565.1 Herbaspirillum lusitanum P6-12
GCGGCCATGCCGTCGAGGCTGCCGCAGACGTACAGCACGGCGCCTTCATCGAGCCAGGCCTTGAGCATATCGGCGGCCTGGCGCAACTTGTCCTGCACGTAGACGCGCTCGGCCTGGTCGCGCGAGAAGGCGAGGTCGACACGACTGAGCATGTCTTCCTGCATCCATTGTTCGATTTCCTCGCGATAGAGGAAATCGTGGGCGCGATGACGTTCGCCGAAGAGCAGCCAGTTGCGGCGCCGGCCGCTTGCGATGCGGGCGCGCAGATGGCCGCGCAAACCGGCCAGGCCGGAACCGTTGCCGATGAAGATGGCCGGCGTCGGCTCGGGAGCGAGCGCGAAGTTGCTGTTTTCCAGCAGGCGCAATGCGATCGTGCTGCCCAGCGGCGCGTATTCCGTCAGCCAGCCCGAAGCCAGGCCGAAACCGTCTTCGTGCGCGACCTGGCGCACCAGCAGGTGAACCCGTTCGTCGTCCTGCACCGAGGCCACCGAATAGCGACGCGAAGCCAGCGGCTGCAGGCTGTCGGCCAATGCAACGCCGCGGTCCAGTAGTAGAGCGGCGGCTTTTCCATGAAGGGCACGCCGGCGTTGGTCGGCACCAGATAGTCGCCGCTGGTGAGCATGTGATGGATCATGCCGAAGCTGTAGGCTTCGTCCTGTTTCCAGGGGCCGTGCCCGAAGATGCCTGGAAGCAAGTAGGAACACGCCACGGCCGCCAGGAGCAACCATGCCCACCTCGCTGAAAGGTGCTGCTGGAGTGGCGTCAGGTAGGGCGAGCGGACAGGCGAAAGCATAAAATTGAATACGAGCAACGGGCTGAGATGGGCAACCGTCTATTGTTACATAATCGTCAGGCCGGAAACATTGCGTTACAAAACGAAACATGAAATTTTGGGTAAATTCCAGATGGTGCTTTGTGGGGCGAACACACGCAGAAAAAGCGGGGCTGGATTTGTTTGCTGCTAACATACCGGGTTTGGGTAACCGCCAACGCACGCTGTCGATCCGGACCTTATTCCGGCAGCATGTGCAGCCACGTCACTTCCATCATGAACGCCAATCTCACCGAATCTGCACAGAAAGCCGGCATGTCCGGCGCCGAAGTCCGCGCCAGCGCCTCGCTGGCGTCGATTTTCGCCTTGCGCATGCTCGGACTGTTCCTGATTCTGCCGGTGTTCGCGGTCCACGCCAAAGGCATGTCGGGCGGTGAAAGCGCGGCCATGGTCGGACTCGCCATGGGCATCTACGGCCTGGCGCAATCGTTCGGCCAGATTCCGTTTGGCATGGCATCCGACAAATATGGCCGCAAGCGCGTCATCGTTGTGGGATTGGTATTGTTTGCGCTGGGCTCTTTCGTCGCTGCCGGTGCGCAGGATATCGGCTGGGTCATCGCCGGCCGCGCGATCCAGGGCGCCGGGGCGATTTCGGCGGCGGTGACGGCTTTCATCGCCGATTCGACGCGTGAAGAACATCGCACCAAAGCCATGGCAATGGTGGGCGGCTCCATCGGCCTGACCTTCGCGCTATCGCTGGTGGCGTCGCCGTTGTTGTATGAAGCGATCGGCATGGGCGGCATCTTCGGACTCACCGGCGTACTGGCGCTGGCCGCCATCGGCGTGGTGCTGTTCGTGGTGCCCGATGCGCCGATGGTCAAGGCGCGTCGTGTGCCGCTGGGCGAAGTGCTGCGCCATGGCGAACTGATGCGCCTGAACTTCGGCGTGTTCGCATTGCACATGACGCAGATGGCAATGTTCGTGGTGTTGCCCGCCGCGCTGGTGCAATATGCCGGTTTGCCGGTGGCCGAACATTGGAAGATTTATCTGCCGGTGGTGCTGGCCTCGTTCATTTTCATGCTGCCGCCAGTGTTCATCGGTGAAAAGCGCGGCTTGATGAAACAGGTGTTTGTCGCGGCGATTTCCTTGCTGCTGCTGGTGCAGGTCGGCATGTGGGCGACCTTGGCGCATTTCGCCGCGCATTGGTGGGTGCTGGTGTTCCTGTTGTTCGCTTTCTTCATCGCGTTCAACATCCTCGAAGCCTGCCAACCGTCGCTGGTGTCGCGCATCGCCCCGGCCGCCGCAAAAGGCACGGCGCTGGGCGTCTACAATACGCTGCAAGCGCTCGGCCTGTTCTGTGGCGGCGCCTTGGGCGGATGGCTGAAACAATTTGCAGGCGCGCCCTCGGTGTTCGTAATGTGTGCTGTGGCAACACTGACCTGGCTTATAATCGCGTCTAACATGAAAAATCTGCGCGGCGCCCAGCCCGCAAGCGCAACGGCTTAGGTATCAAATCAGTTATCAAATTTAGTGAAATCCAGGAGAAACAATGGCATCGGTCAATAAAGTCATCATCGTCGGCAACCTCGGGCGCGACCCGGAAACGCGCTACATGCCCAATGGCGAAGCCGTCACCAACGTCGCCGTCGCCACGACCGAAAGCTGGAAAGACAAGAACAGCGGTGAAAAGAAAGAACTCACTGAATGGCACCGCATCACCTTCTATCGCAAGCTGGCTGAAATCGCCGGCCAGTACCTGAAGAAGGGGTCGCAAGTCTACGTCGAAGGCCGCCTGCAAACACGCAAGTGGACCGACAAGGACGGCGTGGAAAAATACACCACCGAAATCATCGCCGACACCATGCAAATGCTGGGCAGCCGCCAGGGCATGGGCGGCGGCGCGTCGATGGATGATGGCGGTGGCAGCTACGGCGGCGGTGGCGGCGGTGGTAGTGCTCCGGCGCGTCAGAGTTCGGGCGGTGGCGCAAGTGGCGGCGCGGCGCGCGCGCGCGCGCGCG
>NZ_AJHH01000130.1 GCF_000256565.1 Herbaspirillum lusitanum P6-12
TTTTTTTTTTTTTTTATTGGGCCAAAGGATAGTCAGCGCGCCGGATGGAAGCCCTCGAACGCCACCTGCAACATGTGCTGCACGATATCTTCATTGCTCATCTTGCTGAAGCGCTGCAGGTATTCCACCGCCGGATCGCAGGTGCGGGCGTAATAACTGAACAGGATGACGTCGCTCGGCAGCGCCGCGTCGAGTTCGCCGTTCTTCTGCGCGGCCAGCACCAGCTTTTCGATCTGGCCGTTGAGCTTGAGCACGCGCGTCACATACTTGAGATTGCGCATGAGCATGTCGCGCACATGCGCGCTGGTCGACGGCAGGAACGGCAAGCCGCCGTCCAGCCGCACGCGCAGGGCCCATTCCAGCAACGCCGCCAGCTTGCTTTTCGGGCTGAGCGCGTCATCGAGTTGCGCCAGATAATCCACCGCGCCGTCGATCAGGCGGATCAGCGCTTCGCCCACCAGGTCTTCCTTCGATTTGAAATGCTTGTACAGGCTGGGTTTGGAAATCCCTACCGCGCCGGCGACGTCGTCCATGGTCATCAGGTCGTAACCCTTGGCGCCCAGTACTGACGTGGCCGCATCGAGGATGGCGTTCTCGCGCAGCTTGAAGGCCTGGTCCTTGAAACTTAATTTTCCAAAAATACTCATTGGTAGCTTTAGTTACTAATTGGTAGATTTTATTTTGTATTGGTAGTAATCTTAGCACCGAACTGGCAAAACCAGCAAAACCAGCAGCGCGCGAATGCCGCGAACATGGCACATACACTACAAAAACGACAGGGAAGGCAGGCAATGACGCAAGCCAGGCAAAAAATCGCAATAATCGGGGCCGGCATATCCGGCCTTGCAAGCGCATATTTCCTTGCCCGCCGGCACGACGTCGTGGTGTACGAGGCCGGCGGCTATATCGGCGGCCACGCCAATACCGTGGATGCGACGCTGGAAGGCCGGACCTTTCCGGTCGATACCGGATTCCTGGTCTTCAACGAAGCCACTTATCCGAATCTGATCGCATTGCTCGACGAACTCGGCGTTGACAGTTATGCCACCGACATGTCGTTTGGCGTGTCGCTGGACGGCGGCCGATTCGAATGGGCCGGCACCAGTCTCGATACCGTCTTTGCTCAGCGCCGCAGAGTGATGTCGCCGGCTTTCCTGGGCATGTTGCGCGACATCCTGCGCTTCAATCGCGCGGCGGAAAGCAATCTCGCCGCCAGCCTTGTTTCACCCCTATCGCTGGAACAGCTGCTTGCGGCAGGCAGCTACGGCGCCATGTTCCGCGATGCTTATCTGCTGCCGATGGCAGCGGCAATCTGGTCGAGCGCGCCGGCGGATATTTTGCAATTCCCTGCGGCCACCTTCCTGCGTTTCTGCCTCAATCACGGGCTGTTGCAGGTCAATGATCGGCCGCAATGGCGAACGGTCAAAGGCGGCGCCCGCGAATACGTCAGGAAGATCACGGCGACGTTGCCGGCGGTGCGGCTCAACACGAAAGTAGTGGACGTGCTGCGCGACGACGCGGGGGTAACCGTTCGCACGCATGACGGGTCCGAACGGTTCGACAGCGTGGTGTTCGCCACGCATGCCCCGGATACCTTGCGCATGCTCACCGACGCCGATGTCCAGGAACGCGCCCTGTTGTCGGCAGTACGGTATCAGGCCAACACCGCCTACTTGCATACCGATCTGTCGCTGATGCCGCAGCGGCGCAAGGTGTGGTCTTCCTGGAATTACCTGGGCGCGGCTTCTGCGGCGCAGGACGGCGCACGCGCGGTGTGCGTCAGCTACTGGCTCAATCAATTGCAAGCCTTGCCGTGCAAGAGCGCGGTGATGGTGACGCTCAATCCGTTCTCGCCGCCTGCCGCCGACAAGACGATTGCCAGGTTCGACTACGATCATCCGATATTCGATCAGGCGGCCATTTCTGCGCAACACACCTTGGCTTCGATCCAGGGAAAACGGCGCACCTGGTTCGCAGGCGCCTGGACCGGTTATGGCTTCCATGAAGACGGGTTGAAATCGGCTCTGCGCGTAGCAGCCGATTTCAGTGCCGCACCGTCATGGGCGAAGGTTTGAGCATGACGAACCCGCGCGCACCGGCCTATATCGTTCGCGGCCAGGTCATGCACGAGCGGCTGCGCCCGGCGCAGCACCGCTTCGTCTACCCGGTGTTTTATGTGCGCCTGAATCTGGCGCGACTGTCCGATGCGAACAATGCCTGGTTCGGCGTCGATCGCCTGCGGCTGATGTCGCTGAGGACACGCGATTACGGTCCGCGCGACGGCAGCGACCTGGACGGCTGGATGCGCGCGCAACTGGCGGATGCAGGTTTGCCTTGCGATGGTGAAATCTGGCTGCAGACCTTTCCGCGACTGTTCGGCTTCGTGTTCAACCCGGTCAGTTTCTGGCTGTGCCATGACAGCGCCGGCGCCTTGCGCGCCGTGCTGGCCGAAGTGAACAACACCTTCGGCGAAACGCATCGTTATTTGCTGGCCGACAGCGAACGCAAGGCGATTACGCCCGACACGCGCCTGGTCTGCGCCAAGGCCATGCATGTGTCGCCGTTTTGCGAAGTGCGTGGCAGCTACCGGTTTCGCTTTCGCGACACGGCAACGACCACGTTGATCGGTATCGATTATGACGACGGCGCCGACAACCCGGACAGCGCCGGCGTATTGATCCACACCACCGTCGGCGGCCGCTTGCAGGCAATGACCTCAGCGGCGGCGTTGCGCGCGCTGCTGACGCAACCCTTCCTGACCTTCGGCATCGTCGCAAAAATCCATTGGCAGGCCTGGAAACTCTGGTGCAAGCGCGTGCCGTTTTTTCGCAAACCCGTCCGTCCGACGGACAGCGCGGTTGCGACCGCCAATTTCAACAAGGAGATGTCACCGTGAACCCGACCGAGATGAAGCACTTCAGCGCACCCATGCCCGAAGCTGCGGCGTCCACATCATCGCGTCCCGCCGACGCCTTCACTTCCGCCCCGCCGGCTACGCGCCTGTTCCTGCGCTTGCTCAACTGCTTCTCGCACGGCCACTTGCAGCTGACTACGCCGCATGGCAATACGCTGACCTTCGGCGACTTGCATCAGCCGCCCAGCGCGCACATGGTCATTCGCGACTGGCGCGCCTGCGCCCGCATGCTGCAATCGGGGGACATCGGTTTCGCCGAAAGTTATGCCGCCGGCTGGATTGATACGCCCGACCTGAGCGCGTTGCTGCGCCTTTGCCTGCGCAACCAGGCGGAACTGGAGCGCATGATGTTCGGCGGCAAGCTGGCCGGATTGTGGTATCGCCTGCGGCATCTGATGCGCGCCAATACGCGCGCCGGCAGCCGCAAGAACATCCACGCGCATTACGACATCGGCAATGCCTTCTACCATCAGTGGCTCGATGACAGCTGGACGTATTCGAGCGCGATCTTCGACGGCGACCACGGGCAAAGCCTGGAGGCGGCGCAAGCGCGCAAATATCAGCGCATCATCGACCAGCTCGGCTTGCAGGCCGGCGACCACGTGCTGGAAATTGGCTGCGGCTGGGGCGGCTTTGCGGAACACGCGGCATCGCTTGGCATCCGCGTGCACGGCGTTACCATCTCGGCCGCGCAGTTGCAGGTGGCGCAGCAGCGCCTCGCCGAGCGCGGCCTCGATCATCTGGCCCGGCTTGAGCTGTGCGACTACCGTGACCTGAAAGGCGAGTACGACGCGGTGGTGTCGATCGAGATGTTCGAGGCCGTCGGCGAGCGCTTCTGGCAACAGTATTTCGATACCGTGTCGGCACGCCTGAAGAAGGGCGGCCGCGCCATGATCCAGTCGATCACGATTGCCGAGCAATATTTTGAACGCTACCGCAGCACGTCCGACTTCATCCGCCAGTACATCTTCCCGGGCGGCATGCTGCCGAGTCCGGAGCGCTTCTGCGCCAAGGCGCGCCAGGCCGGCCTGCAGACGCTCGATCAATACGGTTTCGGTCGCGATTATGCGGAGACGCTGCGCCGTTGGAACGCCTCCTTCCTGCACGCCCGCGATGCCATTCGGAAGCAGGGATTCGACGAGCGCTTCATGCGGCTGTGGCAACTCTACTATGCCTATTGCGAAGTAGGTTTTGACGAGGAGCGCACCGATGTCATTCAGTTCATGTTGCAGAAAAACTGACCGCAAAAAAGCGGAGGCCCGGACCGTGTTCGCCGGAGCAGCACTCCTGCGCGCAATGTTCTGCACGGGCTTTGCCGTACGCTGCTTGCTGGTCGCTGCGCTGTCGGCGGGGCCTGCACAGGCCGCGAGCTGGCGCGACGATCTGCCTCAGGCGCACCTGCAGGGTAGTGCGGGACTGCGCTGGTTCGGATTGAAGGTCTATGACGCAGCCCTATGGAGCCGGCCGCGGCGCCGTTCGATCCCGCGCAGCCGTTTGCGCTGGAGCTGACCTATCAACGCAGCATCAGCCGCACGCGCATCGTGCAGACCAGCATCGATGAGATCCGCCGTCTGTCCGAAGGCCGTTACAGCGACCAACAATTGCAGCGCTGGGAAGCCGACATGGCGCGTGCTTTCACCGACGTCAATGAAGGCGATCAGCTTACCGGCGTCTACCTGCCGGGCATTGGTTGTCGCTTCTACAGCCGCACGCGCTTGTTGGCGGAGGTGCGCGATGCGGAATTCGCCCGTGCTTTCTTCGCCATCTGGCTCGATCCGCGCACCAGGGACACGCAATTGCGCAATCGTCTGCTGGGGGCCGAAAAATGAAAAACGAGAGCCGGCTCCGCTACTTCGCCTACGGCCTGCTGGGTCTGCCGCTGGCGATGTCGGCTTTGCCCGTCTATATCCAGGCGCCGCTGTACTACAGCTCCTATCTTGGCGCGACGCTGGCAGGCACAGGCTGGGTGTTGTTCCTGGCGCGAGTCGTCGATACCGTGCAAGACCCTTGGCTTGGACAGTGCATCGACAAATTGCAGGGTACTCGTTTGCACTTGTGGATGATGCTCGCCGGCGCGTTGCTGGCGCTGGCGTTCTTCGGCATCTGGTTGCCGCCGGCGAGCGTGCGCGTTTCCGGCGCCTATCTTCTGGCGTGGCTGGGCGTCATGCTGGTCGTTGCCTACACTGCGCACAGCATGCTCAATATTGCTTACCTGGCGTGGGGTGCGCGCCTGTCGGAAGATGCCGGCGGATTGCTCGGGGCTTCCGCCTTGCGTGAGTTGATGGGTTTGCTGGGAGCCGTGCTGGCCAGCGTGATTCCGGGTGTCATCATGGCGAGCGGCGCCCGCAGTCAAGCTGGTTTTGCGCTGTATTCGGGCGCCTTCGCCGTCGCAGTCGCGGTATCGCTGGCAGCCTTGCTGTGGCTGGCGCCACGCTGGAACAAGGTGGCGGCGCACGCCGGCGGCTGGCGCAGCGCCGTGGCGACGATGCGATCCAATCCTGGATTTCGACGGTTGCTATTGCCGTATTTCCTGAATGCCGTGTCGGTAGCGATCCCGGCCACGCTGGCGCTGTTTTTCATCAACGACAGATTGCAGGCGCCGGATTATGCCGGCGGCTTTCTCGCGACGTATTTCATCTCCACGGCGATCGGCTTGCCGCTCTGGGTGGTTGCCGCCCAGCGCGTCGGCGTATTGCCGGCCTGGCGCATCGGCATGCTGCTGGCGGTCCTTGCCTTCGGCGGTACAGTGTTGCTAGGGGCGGGTGACGTTCTGTTGTACGGAGCGGTGTGCGTCGCAGCGGGTCTGGCGCTGGGCGCCGACCTGGCCCTGCCGCCGGTATTGCTGGCAAACGTGATCGGCAGCAACGAAAGTACTGCAGCCTATTACGGCGTCTGGACATTGCTGGCGAAGCTGGCGCTGGCGTTCTCGGGCCTTGCGTTGCCGCTGCTGGCGTTGTTCGACTATCAGCCCGGCATGAGCGGCAATGCCGCACTGGGCTGGACGTATGCCGCCGTTCCCTGCGTGTTCAAACTGATGGCCTTGCTGTTGCTGAGAACGGCGCCGGCATCCGATTCCCTTGCTGTTTTACCGGAGACCTCCTCATGAAAATCATCCGCCGTTTTACAGCGCTGTCGCTGCCCGTCGTATTGCTTCTATTGCTCGGCGCTTGCGCCGGCACCGACGTCTCGCACTATGCCAAGAACCAACCGGTGTTCGACCTGGTGCAATTCTTCAGCGGCAAGACCGAGGCATGGGGCATGTTCCAGAAACGCGGCGGCGAGGTCGTCAAGCGTTTTCATGTCGAGATCACCGGCAGCGAGCAGGGCGGCAAGCTGACGCTGGACGAGCGTTTTCGCTATGACGACGGCACTACGCAACAGCGCGTCTGGACCCTGACCAGGCAAGCTGACGGCAGCTGGCGCGGCACCGCCGGCGACGTCGTCGGCGAAGCGGTCGGCCATGCCGCAGGCAATGCGCTGAACTGGCGTTACACCTTGTTGCTGCCGGTCGACGGCAAGACTTATGAAATGCACATGGACGACTGGATGTACCAGATGGACCGGCACACCTTGATCAACCGCACCAGCATGAGCAAGTTCGGGCTGGAAGTCGGACAGGTGACGCTGTTCTTTCGCAAGCAGGATTGACGGAGACCACGATGTTTAATCCCATGAACAAGCCGGTGCACGACTGGACCGGCAAGCGCATCTGGCTGATCGGCGCCTCCAGCGGCATCGGCGCCGAACTGGCGCGCCAGGCGCTGGCGGCAGGCGCCCGCGTGGCGCTGTCGGCGCGCCGCGCGGAGGTGCTGGAAGAAGTGGCCGGCGCCCATCCGGAGGCCTTCATCGCGCCGCTGGACGTGCTCTGCCACGATGCCTGGCGCGACCAGCACGCGCGCATCGTCGAAGCCTTCGGCGGCGTGGACCTGCTGATCTTTTGCGCCGCCAGGTATCGTCCTGAACGCAGCTGGGAAGTGCAGGAAGACGAGGCCGAGCACACCATCCGCACCAACCTGGCCAGCGTCTATTCGGCGCTGGGCGCAGCGCTGCCGGATATGCTGGCGCGCGGCAGCGGCGGCATCGCATTGGTGGCCAGCGTGGCCGGGTACATGGGGCTGCCCAATGCCAGCGTCTACGGTCCCGGCAAGGCGGCCCTGATCAATCTGGCGGAAATCCTCTACAGCGACCTGCGCAGCAAGGGCATCAATGTCTATCTCATCAATCCCGGTTTCGTGAAGACCGGACTGACGGAGAAAAACGACTTCGCCATGCCGGCCATGCAAACGCCTGCTGCCGCCGCCGTCGAAATCTGGAAAGGCATCGCCGAAGGGCGCTTTGAAATCCATTTCCCGCGTCGCTTTACGCGTATCCTGAAGCTGATCCAGATGTTGCCGTATCGCTGGCGCTTTGCCTTGTTCCACCGCTTCCTGCACATGACATGACCGAGATGAGATTAAATGACCGACTCGATGCGCTGGCCGAATGGTACGTGACGCTGACGCGACAGAGCGTGCGCCATATCGGCCAGTTCTATGCGCCCGAAGTGCACTTCAAGGATCCGTTCAACGACATCCGCGGCATCGCCGCGATGATCGCCGTATATGAACACATGTTCGACACGACCGACCATCCGCATTTCATCATCCATGAGCGCATCGTCGCCGGCGATCAGGCCTTCATCACCTGGGTCTTCCATTTCGGGCTCAAGGGAAAGCACTACAGCATCGCCGGCGGCACGCATCTGAAGTTCAACCAGGAAGGCCTGGTCGTCCTGCATCGCGACTACTGGGATGCGGCGGAAGAACTGTTCCAGAAATTACCGGTGATCGGCGGATTGATACGCTGGCTGCGCAGATTGTTCGAGACCAGGATCGACCTTACGGCAGGCCGCGGATGATGTCGGCGCTCTTGTCCGGCGCCGGAATGAAGCAGAATTCCGGCGCGGTCAGGCGGACGCCCGCTCGCCTTTAATAGACGCCGCGCGTCTTGAACGGCTGGTATTGATACAGCCAGGTTTCCGAGAGCGTCTGGTTCTTGTGGCGCAGGTACAGGCGCAGGTCGACCGGATCCTCGCCGTCGACGGTGAGGTCGAACTGCGCGCGCCAGTGGCCAGCGACGCCATTCGGCACCGCTTCGGTGAAGATGTAGGAGAAGCTGCCGCGCGAGGACGACAATACGGCTTCGGGCAATTCGCCGAAGGCCAGTTTCTCCAGCGGCGCGCCCTTGAATTCGACCATGAACTTGCGCGTAGCGACGCAGCGCGCCAGCGGCGACGGGAACGGCTCGTCCTTCATCCAATGCAGCCGGTAGCGCAGGCGATAGCTGCTGCCGGCGGCGGCTTTGGCCTTCGGCACCCACATCGCGACGATGTTGTCGTGGATCTCATCGTCGGTCGGGATTTCGATCAGTTGCACCGAACCTTCGCCCCAGCCTCCCAGCGGTTCCACCCACAGGCTCGGGCGGCGCTCGTAATGCACGCCATCCTGGTAATGATCGAAGTTGCGGTCGCGCTGCAGCAGGCCGAAGCCGCGCGGATTGTTGTCGCCGAACGCCGAGGCGGTGATGCGCGCCGGGTTGTTGAGCGGACGCCAGATGTGTTCGCCGTTGCCGTTCCAGATCGCCAGGCCGTCGGAGTCGTGCACCTCCGGACGCCAATCGGCGCCGGTGCCCTTGACGGCTTCGGAATACCACAGCATCGAGGTGGCCGGCGCGATGCCGAGACGTCCCACGTCCTGGCGCAGGAACAGCGCGCAGTCGACGTCCATGACCACGTCTTCACTGCGGCGCATGATGAACTTGTAGGCGCCGACGATGCTCGGACCGTCGAGCACGGCGTACACCACGACGGTGTCGCTCTTGTCGGCCGGCGTTTCGAAATAGAAGTGCGTGAAGTTGGGAAACTCTTCCGGCTTGCCGGCCTGGGCCACGTCGATGGCGATGCCGCGTGCCGACAAACCGTATTGGTACAGGTCGCCGATGGCGCGGAAGTAAGAGGCGCCGAGGAAGGCGACCCAGTCGTTCTTGCGCCAGTCGAGTTTGGCCTGGTCGCCGCTGCGGCTTTCCTGGAAACGGAAACCGGCAAAGCCGCGCGCGGGGCTGTCGGCCGGCATGTCGAAGTAGCTTTCGTCGTACAGGATTTCGCGCGCCTTGGCGTTGTTGCCCGAGCCTTCCAGCGTGTACATGTGCACCGGCGCCTGGAAGAAGCGGCCGAGATGGAAGAAGGTCACCGGGAATTGTCCCGGACCGTTGGCGAACAGCGATGAGTCGGTATTGAATTTGATCTTGCCGTGCGCCTCGTAGTCGATCTTGTCGAGGATGTCGGCCGGCGGTTTGTTCTGCGGCTTGTAGGGCGACTGCGCGGCCGTGCGCACTTGCGAGATCAGGGCGTCGAACGAGAAGGGCGCAGGGTTGCCGAGTTTGATGCGATTGGCGGCGAGCGCTTCGGGAGGAATGCCGAGGGCGGCGAGAGCGGCGGTCGCGGTGGCAGAGCTCAGGAAGGTGCGTCGATTGATCATGGGCAATAAATGTCGAGTGAGTAATGCTGCATGCAGCAAAGATTGGTCGGGGATGCAGCGCGAAACAAGATGGGAATGGACCGCATCATTGAATTCGGTGAACGAAGACGCTGCTGCAAAGGCGGAAATCCTAGCATGACGAGGGCGCTCGCGTGGGGCTTCGCGCCGGGTTAGTCGTGCTGGCCCGAGGGCTACTTGATAAAGAGTCTCATCCCCGCGCTTGGTTCCTGCTTCTTTGAGTATTTTCTATGGACGCATAAAAATTAATTGAGTAAAATTCGCCGGTCATTGGGGAGTAGTCGCCTTCCGCCCTGAGGAGGGGCTTATGTCAACATACTTGGTCCACACGACCATGGCATAAGCGGTCCTAAAAGCTTGACAAGACCTTTGACCACGTTGCCTCCGGAATGGCCGGGGAGAGGCGTGGTCAATCGTATTTTTGTCCGGCCATGGAGACCCCAATTGGATGCATTTCTCATTTCCACCGGCGTAGTCGCCTTAGCTGAAATCGGCGACAAGACGCAACTGCTGGCCTTTATCCTCGCTGCAAAATTTCGCAAACCGATTCCCATCATTCTGGGCGTTCTGGTGTCGACCATCGCCAACCATGCCTTTGCCGGCGCGCTCGGTGCATGGATCACGTCGCTGGTCTCGCCCGAAACCATGCGCTGGATTCTCGGCGTGTCCTTCATCGGCATGGCGATCTGGACGCTGATTCCCGACAAGTTCGACGAGAGCGAAGCCAGGTTTGCACGCTTCGGCGTGTTCGGCACCACCGTGATTGCCTTTTTCCTGGCGGAGATGGGCGACAAGACGCAGGTGGCGACCGTCGCATTGGCGGCGCAGTACCACGCCTTCGTGCCGGTGGTGGCAGGGACGACGCTGGGCATGATGATCGCCAACGTGCCGGCGGTATTGCTGGGCGACCGCATTGCCGGCAAGATTCCGGTGCGCGTCGTGCATGCCATCGCCGCGCTGATCTTCGCGATCATCGGTGTGATGACGCTGCTGGGAGCGGGTAAATCGCTGGGATTCTGATGCTGGCGGCGATCCTTTCGCACAATGAAAAAAAAAAATTTTTTCTTGCTGCACCAGATAGTGATCAATACGAATAGAAGATCTTCTGGATTTCTTTTGTGTCGCTGGTCTTGGTCAGCGCCAGCATCAGCAGGATGCGGGCTTTTTGGGCGTTCAGCGTGTCGGAGACGACGAAGTCCAGCTTGTCGTCATCCGCTTCGCCATTGCGCGCCACGATGCCTTGGCCGACGCGGCTGGCGCGAACGATCTTGGCGCCGGCGGCGACGAAGGCGTTCAGCGCGATCGGGTTCATGTTGGCGTAGCCGTAGACGATATCGACTTGCGGCAGCACATCCAGCTTCGAAATGTCGAACTCGGAATCCACAGTGTGCTTGCGGGTCGACTGACGATAGAAGAATGGCTTGCTGCCCTGGATATAACCCAGGAAACCCAGTTCAGGCGTCTTGAAAGTATCCAGCGTGGAGGTATTGGTCTTGGTGACTTCACGCGCAGCATTGATCTGATCGTTCAGCGTCACGAGCACGCCCTTGCCGATGGCTTCCTGGCTGCCTGCCAGCAGGACGGCGTTGTACAGGTTGATCGGGCCGTCGGCGCTGATTGCTGTCGATGGACGCATCGAGCCGACGATCACCACCGGCTTCTTGCTGTGCACGGTCAGGTCGAGGAAGTAAGCGGTCTCTTCGATGGTGTCGGTGCCGTGCGTGATCACGATGCCGTCAACGTCGCTTTGCGCCAGCAGCGTGTTCACGCGCTTGGACAGCTTCAGCCAGTAGTCGTTGTTCATGTTTTCGCTGGCGATCTGGAACACCTGCTCGCCCTTGACGTTGGCGACTTTCTTGAGTTCCGGAACGGCATCGATCAGCGCTTCAACGCCGATTTTTGCAGCGGTGTAGCCGACGGTGGTGGTGCTCGATGCACCGGTGCCGGCGATGGTGCCGCCGGTTGCCAGGATCATGACGTTGGGAAGTTTTTGCGCGTGCGCGATGGAGACCAGGGCGGCACAGGCCAGGATCAGAAACTGGCCGAATATTTTTTTGGAATGCATGTCGTTCCTCTTGATGAAAGTATGTTTTTTAGTCTCTTCTCCATGTATTCCGACGCGAGCAGATGCACGCCGGAGCTTGCCCTTGTGAGGCGCGGAGAGCAGCCAAGATAGCACTCATTGGAGCTACTTAGAAGATATGCGGAGGGATTTCTGAAAGTATTTTTATGCGTGGAGTGAGGCGACGATTTTGTGCTCGCAAGGAGTGCGTGGGATGCGCCCTTTGAGGGCGGGAGAAATCCATTTCTGCACTCTAATCGACCGTCTTCGGAGCGGCATTTGCATACTGAAAGGAATGTGGGAAATCACGCAGCGCGCTGTTTCGATACTTTGAATTTTTCACGCCTCCCATTTTTGTGAATGAAAAAATCAGCATGCGGAATATTTGATTCTATTCAAGAATGGCAACGAGCGGCGAAATGAACGCGAGGCCGTTGCGCGAGACCTCAGTTTCTGGAATTCAGTTGGCCTTTTTGTTTATATAGGTACAATGAAATCGGACGTTGCCGTGATGAATCCTTGTCGGATTCATACCGAACCGGGGCGACTAATCGTGGACCCGTGAACCTGTGAATCTGTGAACCCGTGAACCGGAATTGATTGGAGCCAAGTTGTTGACCGAAAAATTTACCGATCCGCAAGCGGCGGTCGATCGCGTGATCGAAATCTATGAGAGCAACACCGCCATCCTCCGTGACGCCTTCAAGCTGTTCGCCAAAGGCGAAGTGCTGCAGGACCGTGTGCGAGCGTGCTATCCCTTTGTGCGCATCACCACCGAGAAAGTCACCCACACCGATACGCGCCAGTCGTTCGGTTTTGTCGCCGGGCCTGGAACTTACCAGACCACGCTGACGCGTCCTACGCTGTTCAAGAATTACCTGCTGAGCCAATTCACGCTGCTGCTGCAGAATCACCAGGAGCCGCTCGAGGTCGGCGTCAGCGAGTTGCCGATTCCTGTGCACTTCGCCTTCGCCGAAGGCATCCACGTCGAAGGCGATCTCGATCCCGAACATCTGCGCTTGCTGCCCGACGTGTTCGACTTGCCCGACCTGGCCGAGATGGATGACCGCATCGTCAACGGCACCTATGAAGCCGACAACGGCGGCTGGCGCGACGGCGTGCATCCGCTGGCGTTGTTCACCGGACCGCGCATCGACTATTCTCTGCATCGCCTGCGCCATTACACGGCGACCGCGCCTCAGCATTTCCAGCGTTATGTGCTGTTCACCAACTATGCGTTTTACGTCGATGAGTTCGTGCGCATGGGACGCGAACTGATGCAGGCCACGGACGATCCGGAACTGCGCTCCTACCGCCAGCAATACACCGCCTTCGTCGAGCCCGGCAACGTCACCACGCCCAACGCCAATGTGGAAGGCATGAAGGGCGTGGCCGGTTCCGGCACGGCGCCGGCGCGCCAGCCGCAAATGCCGGCCTACCATCTGCAGCGTTCCGACGGTTCCGGCATCACGCTGGTCAATATCGGCGTCGGACCTTCCAATGCCAAGACCATCACGGACCATATCGCCGTGCTGCGTCCGCACGGCTGGATCATGCTCGGTCATTGCGCCGGCCTGTCGTCGTCGCAACGCATGGGCGACTACGTACTGGCGCACGCTTACGTGCGCGACGATCACGTGCTGGATGACGACCTGCCGTTGTGGGTGCCGATCCCGGCATTGGCGGAAGTGCAGCTGGCCTTGCAGGACGCGGTGGCCGGCATCACGCAACTGGAGGGCTACGACCTCAAGCGCATCATGCGCACCGGCACCGTGGCTTCGGTCGACGACCGCAACTGGGAGCTGCGCGACCATCGCACGCCTTTGCTGCGCTTCAGCCAGAGCCGGGCTATCGCGCTTGACATGGAAAGCGCAACGGTGGCGGCCAACGGTTTCCGCTTCCGCGTGCCTTATGGCACTCTGCTGTGCGTGTCGGACAAGCCTCTACACGGCGAAATCAAGCTGCCCGGCATGGCGAATCGTTTCTACGAGCAGCGCGTAGCGCAGCATCTGAAGATCGGCATTCGCGCGCTGGAGTTGCTGCGCAACCATGGCGTCGAGCAATTGCACAGTCGCAAGCTGCGCAGCTTCGGAGAGCCGGCATTCCGCTGATGTTCGTTTGATTTGCACGCAAAAAAAGCGCCGGCACGGGAAACCGCATCGGCGCTTTTTTTCATGCTTCCGGTGTTTACGCCGCAGCGATTTTGCCGGTCCGATCACGTGTGGCGAGCCATCCATACACCCCGGCGCCGGCCAGCAGCGTGGCGGCCGCGATCGACAGCGACGGCGTGAACGAGCCGCTGACATGCACCAGTTTTGTCGCCAGCGGCGGCCCGGCGATCTGGCCGATGCCATAGGAAGCGGTCATCAGGCCCATCAATCCGGGCGCGTGATGGCTGCGCAGGCGGCGCGCCTCGCGCATGGCGAACAGCGTGATGGCGGTGAACGGCAAGCCCAGCAGGATGCTCCCCAGCGCGAAGCCGAACTCGTTGGGCAGGATCGCGCTGATGATGACGCCGATCGCCTGCATGACGTAGCTGATCGCCAGCAACCGGCGCTGGTCGGCATGCACCGGGATGCGCGTCGCACCCAGCGCGCCCAGCGCCACGCACAGGCCGAACAGCGGCCAGAAGAAATCGGGCCACGATGAACCGGGCAAAGCCTGGCGCGCAATCACCGGCAGGAAGGTGGCGGTGATGATGTAGCCGAAGCCGGCCAGGCCGTAAGCCAGCACCTGCCACCGCACCTCGCGCGTCACGGGCGCAGGCTCGGTGTAACCTTGGTCGGCGCTGCCCGTTGCTGCGGCGCCCGCACGCAGGTCGACTTCGCCGCGGAAGGTTTTCCACACCAGCAGCGTCAGCAGGGCCGCCATCAGGCCGAATGCCATCCATCCCGCCGCGGCGTGCCAGCCGCCGGCCACCATCGCGCTGCTCGACAGTCCGGTCAGCATGATGCCCAGGCCGGGACCGGAATAGATGATTCCTCCCAGCGCCGGCAACTGCAATTGCGCCAGTCGCTGCAGGCACCAGCCCGAGCTGTAGACGAACACCAGCGCACTGGCGATGCCCGACAACAGGCGCAGCAGCAGCCACAGGCCTTGGGAATGGAAGGCGCCCATCCCCGCCGTCAGCAGCACCGCCGCGAGCAATCCGGCGCGGATCGTGCGCGTCGGCGGCAAGCCGCGCCAGAACGCGCATAGCAGGGCGCCGATAAAGTAGCCGAGGTAATTCGACGTCGCCAGCCAGCCGCCGCTATTGAGGTCGATGGTCTGGTCGTGCAGCATCATCGGCAGCAGCGGGGTGAAGGCGAAGCGGCCGATGCCCATGGCCACCGACAGCGCAATCAGCCCGGAAAGGGCGATGCGCAAGGCAGTCTTGCGGTTGGCTTGTGTGTCCTGCGTATGCTGAGTAGTCATGTCTTCCCGTGGTGATGCCGGTCATCTTTGCGTGTTCTTGCTCCGTCTTGCCGCGGCATTTCTGTTATTGCGCGAATATTGCTGATGACCTAATGGTAGCTTGTCTTTACCATCCTAAAAAATGAATAATAAGAATGGATTCATCTGTTTTGGGGATGGTTGATGAAACTTATTGAAGCGAGGATTGGTGGAGTTGGCGAGGTACCCCCGCAATCCACAGGAGAACGACATGGAAATTGCCGCACTTGAAATTTTTCGCGCCGTGGTCAGCGAGGGCGGCATCACGCGCGCCGCGGAGCGCCTGCATCGCGTGCAGTCGAATGTCACCACCCGCATCCGCCAGTTGGAGGAGTCGGTCGGCGTGCCGCTGTTCATCCGCGATCGCAAGCGTCTGTTGCTGACGCCGGCCGGGGAGATCTTGCTGGATTATTCCGAGCGCATCCTCGGTCTGGTGCAGGAGGCGCGTCAGGCGGTGCTGCCGCAAGGACCGCGCGGCCGGTTGCGCGTGGGCGCGATGGAAAGCACCGCCGCCAGCCGTTTGCCGGCGCCGCTGGCGGCGTTCCACCAGCGCTGGCCCGAGGTGCAGCTGGAACTGACCACGTCCGCGTCGCAGATGCTGATCGACCAGGTGCGTGCTTTCAAGCTGGATGCCGCGTTGGTGGCCGGCCCCATCGATGACGATGTCTTTGTGGCAACGCCGCTGTACCAGGAAGAACTGGTGATCGTGGTGCCGCGCGGGCATGCACGGGTGAAGAGCCCGGACGACCTCACAGTCGAGACGCTGATTGTGTTCGAACAAGGTTGCGCCTATCGCAAGCGCGCCGAACACTGGTTCGCTTCAGGAACGATCAAGGGCCGTCGGCCGGCGCGTCTGCTCGAGCTGGGGTCGTATCATGCAATGCTGGCATGCGTGGCGGCAGGCGCCGGGATCGCCTTTGTTCCGCGAACGATATTAAATATGCATGGACAACAGAATTTTTCGACCTATTCTTTAGGAAAAGAAGGCCGCATCACCACGTATCTGATTTGCCGGCATGATCAGCAGACAACAGTTTACGATGCGTTGCGCACGCTGTTGCTGACTGAGTCCTGACACCAACGGTGCAATCAGGCGCGGCCGCTCCGGGCGGCGTAACAATTTGTAAAAAACACTGCGGTCCGGCAATGCTTTTTTTATAGTCTGGTTTCCCCCTCCATTCTCTCCCCCGAGAATGGGATTTACCCCGCGAGCCGCAAGGCGCGTGGGGTTTTTTCTTTGTGCTTCGCTTTTTGCACGGTCATTTCCCTTTCGGAATGATCAGGCTTTCGCGTGCAGCAGACTGGATCGCCAGCACCGCCGGATGCGTCAGGCGGCGTTCCACCGAAATCGCATAGAACTGTTCCGTGATCTGCTCGGTCTGGCCGATCTGCACCACACCGAGTTGCTGCTTCAGTTGCGCCGCAACCGCAGAGGGAGCGGCAAAGATGCCGGTGCCGGCTTCGCCGAATGCGTTGAGCAAGGCGCCGTCATCGAACTCGCCGGCAATCTGCGGACGTATCTTTTCCTTCTCGAACCAGCGCAGCAATTTTGGACGCACTGCTGCGTCCTCTCCTGGCATCAGGAAGGGCGCGCCATCCAGGCTTTGCGGAAAATTCTTCTTGTGTGCTTTGGCCAGCGCCGGCGTGGCGAAAAAGCTGGTGCTGCATTCGCCGAGCAAGTGGCTGTAGCCGCGCACGTCGATATTGCCGGGCATCGGGCTGTCGGCGATGACGATGTCGAGCCGGTGAATGGCGAGATCGCCGAGCAGGTTGTTGAGCTTGCCTTCGCGGCAGACGATGCGTACCGGATCCTCCAGTTTCAATGCGGTTTCCAGCAGCAGGTAGGCGATGGTCTTGGGCACGGCATCGGCGACGCCGACACGGAATTGCAATGGCCTGCCGCCGGGGCGAAAGCGCATCACTTCTTCGAGCTCTTCCCCGAGGGTGAAAATCTGGTCGGCATAGGCAAACACGGTACGGCCGGCGTCGTTGAGTTCCAGCTTGCGGCCGACGCGGTTGAATAGGCGGTAGCCGAGCGTCTCCTCGAATAGCGTGATCTGTCCGCTGATGGTCTGCGCGGTGAGATGCAGGCGCTCGCCGGCGCGCGCGATGCCGCCGGTCTTGGCGACGGTCCAGAAATAGTGCAGGTGTTTGTAGTTGAGCGCGGCCATGGTGTTTTCAATACATCGGTTTTTACGAAGATAATGAAAAGTATATTCGAATTTTCAAGAGTATCGGATTTGGCTAAAGTGGCACCTGTCTATTGCACAGCCATGGAGGCCCATCATGAAATGTCCCGTTTGCACTACCGTCAATCTGAGCATGAGCGATCGTCAGGGCGTGGAAATCGATTACTGCCCGCAATGCCGCGGCGTCTGGCTCGATCGCGGCGAGCTCGACAAGTTGATTGAACGCGCGCAGGCCGTGGCGCCGCAAGTAGCTGCCCGCGCACCGGCGCCGCCTCAATATGCGCCGCCGATGCCGCCGCAACAGCAGCAGCGCGGTTACGATGACCGCTTCGGCCACGGCCGCGAGTACAAGGATCATTCGGATTACCGCTCGCGCAAGAAGAAGGGTTTTCTGGGCGAGATCTTCGATTTCGACTGACGTATCAATGCATCGATGCACTTGAATAACAAAGGGGAAATGCCGTGAACGGTGTAGAAAGTTTTGCAAGTCCGCTGATGTGGGGCGGATTCATTGTGTTTGTGCTGGGCATGCTGGCGTTCGACATGCTGGTGCTGGGCGGTCGCCATGCGCACAAGGTGACCGTCAAGGAAGCGCTGGGCTGGTCGGTGGCGTGGGTAATGCTGGCGCTGCTGTTCAGCGGTTTGCTGTGGTGGTACCTGGATCACAGCATCGGCCGTGAATTCGCGAACCAGAAGAGCCTGGAGTTCCTGTCCGGCTACCTGATCGAGAAGTCGCTGTCGGTGGACAACATCTTCGTGTTCCTGGTGATCTTCGGCTACTTCGCGGTGCCTGCGGAAATGCAGCGGCGCGTGTTGTTGTACGGCGTGGTCGGCGCGATTATCATGCGCGCCGTGATGATCTTGCTGGGCGCCTGGCTGATCGCGCAGTTCAGCTGGATCATGTACCTGTTCGGCGCATTCCTGGTCGTGACCGGCATCAAGATGCTGATCTTTGCGGACAAGGAAAGCGACCTCAACGACAACCCGCTGCTGAAGTTCTTGCGCAAGCACATGCGCATCAGCAATGAGTACGACGGCGAGAAGTTCTTCACCATGCGCAACGGCGTGCGCTATTTCACGCCGCTGATGCTGGTGCTGATCCTGATTGAAGTGACGGACCTGGTCTTCGCAGTCGACAGCATCCCGGCGATTTTTGCGATCACCACCGATCCGTTCATCGTGTTCACGTCGAACATGTTTGCGATCATGGGTTTGCGGGCGCTGTACTTCCTGCTGGCTGACGTGGCGGATCGTTTCCACTATCTCAAGTACGGTCTGGCGCTGGTGCTGGTGTTCGTGGGCGGCAAGATGCTGCTGGCGTACTGGTTCCACATTCCG
The DNA here is from genome assembly GCF_000256565.1 of Herbaspirillum lusitanum P6-12. Taxonomy (GTDB): domain Bacteria; phylum Pseudomonadota; class Gammaproteobacteria; order Burkholderiales; family Burkholderiaceae_D; genus Herbaspirillum; species Herbaspirillum lusitanum. The sequence goes on from NZ_AJHH01000130.1 coordinate 18,469, forward strand.
GTGATGGTGTCGCTGCTGGTGGTTGCCGCCATCCTGGTGGCATCGGTGCTGATCAGTCTGGTGTTGTCAAAAAAGAAAATGTCGGCCTGACGGGGGTTGGATCCGTGAAGGCTGAATAAATTAGGGTCGGAGTGATTTACAATCGTGAATCGCTCCGGCTCTTTTTTTGATTTCATTCCTGATTCTCCATTCCTTTTCCTATGGCTCGCTTGCCCCGCCTGGTTGTTCCGCATCAGCCACACCACATCATCCAGCGCGGCCATGACGGCCAGGTCGTATTCCGCGACGCCGCCGACCATGCCGTTTTCCTCGACTGGCTCAAGGAGGGCGCGAAGCGCTTCAAGGTCGCCATCCACGCCTATGTCCTGATGCCGGACCACGTGCATTTGCTGGCTACCCCGGTGGACGCTGAGGGGCTGGCACGAATGATGCAGTGGGTAGGCCGGTATTACGTGCCCCATATCAACCAGAAATATCAGCGCAGCGGCACCCTGTGGCAAGGACGCTACAAGGCCACGGTGCTGGACGCGGAGCGCTACCTGCTGCTGTGCAGTCGCTACATCGAGCTCAATCCGGTGCGCAACGGCCTGGTCGGCAGCGCCCTGGATTATCCCTGGTCAAGCTACATGCATCACATTGGCGCAAAGCCGGACCCGCTGATTACCGACCACAGCGTGTATTGGGCGCTGGGCAATACGCCGTTTGACCGGGAAATCGCCTACAAGCTGCAAGCGGAGCAATCGCTGGGGCAGGCCGAGATTGATGCAATCACCCAGGCGACGCTAAAAGGTTGGGCGCTGGGTGCGGAGGAGTACAAAAGCGGCTTGGAAAAGCAGGTCAGCCGCCGTGTCAGTCCTGCAAAGCGGGGCCGGCCGGTGAAGAAAATTGATGAAGCGGCATCCTCAGAAGAAAATGCGGCGGGCAACACCCCTGGGATAACTCTCGTAAATACAAAGAGTTAGGGAATTGAATCATGAGCATGCATTACTCTGTCCCTAATTAAAAATTACTGAAAATTCCAGGGATTTAAATTTTACTCTGACCCCTTTTGTTCTTATTGAAGATTTGGGTGCAGTGCACTATCCTTAAACCCTTACTCTCAAAGTGGTGGAGCACCGTTATGCACGCGCAAGGCCTATACGACCCAGCTAATGAACACGACGCCTGTGGTGTCGGTTTTATCGCCCATATCAAGGGCAAGAAAAACCATTCCATCGTTGAGCAAGGCTTGCTCATCCTGAAGAATCTGGACCACCGGGGTGCGGTCGGTGCAGATCCGCTGATGGGCGACGGCGCCGGTATCCTGATTCAGATTCCGGATCAGTACTATCGCGAAGAAATGTCCAGGCAGGGCGTCGAACTGCCGCCGCCAGGCGAATACGGCGTCGGCATGGTCTTCCTGCCGAAGGAAAACGCCTCGCGCATCGCCTGCGAACAGGAAATCGAGCGTTCGGTGCTGGCTGAAGGCCAGGTCGTGCTGGGCTGGCGCAACGTGCCGGTCGACATGGACATGCCGATGTCGCCGACCGTGCGTGAAAAAGAGCCGGTCATTCGCCAGATCTTCATCGGTCGCGGTCCGGACATCATGGTCACCGATGCGCTGGAACGCAAACTGTATGTGATCCGCAAGTCGTCCGGCCACGCCATCCAGGCGCTGAACCTGATCCACGGCAAGGAATTCTTCGTGCCGTCGATGTCGGCGCGCACGGTAGTCTACAAGGGCCTGCTGCTGGCCGACCAGGTCGGCGTGTACTACAAGGACCTGCAGGATCCGCGCTGTGTTTCCGCGCTGGCGCCAACCACCAATACCTTCCCGGAATGGCCGCTGGCCCACCCCTATCGCCTGATCGCCCACAACGGCGAAATCAACACCGTCAAGGGCAACTTCAACTGGATGCGCGCACGCGAAGGCGTGATGCAATCGGCCGTGCTGGGCGACGACCTGAAGAAATTGTTCCCACTGATCTATGAAGGTCAGTCCGACACCGCGTGCTTCGATAACGCGCTCGAACTGTTGCTGATGGCAGGCTATCCGCTGGCGCAAGCCATGATGATGATGGTGCCGGAAGCCTGGGAAAATCACACTTTGATGGACGACAACCGTCGCGCCTTCTACGAATACCACGCTGCGATGATGGAACCATGGGACGGCCCGGCCGCCCTGGCGTTCACCGACGGCCGTCACATCGGCGGCACGCTCGACCGCAACGGTCTGCGTCCTGCGCGCTACATCGTCACCGACGACGACCTGGTCGTGATGGCGTCGGAATCCGGCGTGCTGCCGATTCCTGAATCGAAGATCATCCAGAAATGGCGCCTGCAACCGGGCAAGATGTTCCTGATCGACCTCGACGCCGGCCGCATCATCGACGACAAGGAGCTGAAGGACACCTACGCCAATGCCAAGCCGTACAAGCAATGGATTTCGTCGGTGCGCGTCAAGCTCGACGAACTCAAGGCCGAGCCGGTCGAATCCGGTTCGACCATTCCGCTGCTGGATCGCCAGCAAGTGTTCGGCTACACCCAGGAAGACGTCAAGTTCCTGATGGCGCCGATGGCGTCGGCCGGTGAAGAAGCGATCGGTTCGATGGGCAACGACTCGCCGCTGGCAGTCATGTCCAACAAGAACAAGACGCTCTACAACTACTTCAAGCAATTGTTCGCGCAAGTGACCAACCCGCCGATCGACCCGATCCGCGAAGCCATGGTCATGTCGCTGGTGTCCTTCATCGGCCCGCGTCCGAACCTGCTCGACACCAACAACATCAACCCGCCGATGCGCCTGGAAGTATCGCAGCCAATTCTGGACTACGCCGACATCGCCAAGCTGCGCAACATCAGCGCGCACACCGGCGGCAAGTTCAAGTCGCACGAGCTGAACATCTGCTACCCGGTCGCGTGGGGCAAGGAAGGCATCGAAGCACGCCTGGCCTCGCTGTGCGCCAAGGCCGTCGACGCGGTCAAGTCGGGTCACAACATCCTGATCATTTCGGACCGCAAGGTCGATTCCGAACAAGTCGCGATCCCAGCATTGCTGGCGACTTCGGCGATCCACTTGCACCTGGTGAGCAAGGGCTTGCGTACGTCGACCGGTCTGGTGGTCGACACCGGTTCCGCACGCGAAACCCATCACTTCGCATTGCTGGCAGGTTACGGCGCGGAAGCGATCCACCCGTACCTGGCGATGGACACGTTGAGCGAAATGGCCAAGGGCCTGCCGGGCGAGCTGTCGGGCGAGAAGGCGATCTACAACTTCCAGAAGGCGATCGGCAAGGGCTTGCTGAAGGTCATGTCGAAGATGGGTATTTCGACTTACATGTCCTACTGCGGCGCGCAGATCTTCGAAGCCATCGGCCTGAACAAGGCGCTGGTCGACAAGTACTTCAAGGGCACCGCATCGAACGTCGAAGGCATCGGCGTGTTCGAAGTCGCCGAAGAAGCGCTGCGCCTGCACCGCGCTGCCTTCAGCGCCGATCCGGTTCTGGCCAATGCGCTCGACGCCGGCGGCGAGTATGCCTTCCGCATCCGCGGCGAAGAACACATGTGGACGCCGGACGCGATCGCCAAGCTGCAGCACTCGACCCGCGCGAACAACTTCAATTCGTACAAGGAATACGCGCAGATCATCAATGATCAGTCCAAGCGCCACATGACCTTGCGCGGCCTGTTCGAATTCAAGATCGATCCGTCGAAGGCGATCTCGATCGATGAAGTCGAACCAGCCAAGGAAATCGTCAAGCGTTTCGCCACCGGCGCCATGTCGCTGGGTTCGATCTCGACCGAAGCGCACGCCACGCTGGCGATCGCGATGAACCGCATCGGCGGCAAGTCCAACACCGGCGAAGGCGGCGAAGACGTCAATCGCTATCGCAACGAACTCAAGGGCATCCCGATCAAGCAGGGCGCAACCCTGGCGTCGGAAATCGGCAAGGACGTCATCGAAGTCGACATCCCGCTGCAAGCCGGCGACTCGCTGCGTTCGCGCATCAAGCAGGTGGCTTCCGGTCGTTTCGGCGTGTCGGCTGAATACCTGATCTCCGCCGACCAGATCCAGATCAAGATGGCGCAAGGCGCGAAGCCGGGCGAAGGCGGTCAACTTCCGGGCCACAAGGTCACCGATTACATCGCGACATTGCGCGTGTCGGTGCCGGGCGTGGGTTTGATTTCGCCGCCGCCGCACCATGACATCTATTCGATCGAAGATCTGGCGCAGCTGATCCACGATCTGAAGAACGTCAATCCGCGCGCCTCGATCTCGGTCAAGCTGGTGTCGGAAGTCGGCGTCGGCACGGTTGCCGCAGGCGTCGCCAAGGCCAAGTCGGATCACGTCGTGATCGCCGGCCATGACGGCGGCACCGGCGCATCGCCGCTGTCCTCGATCAAGCATGCCGGTTCGCCATGGGAACTCGGCCTGGCCGAAACCCAGCAGACGCTGGTGCTGAACGGTTTGCGCAACCGCATCCGCGTGCAGGCCGACGGCCAGATGAAGACCGGCCGCGACGTCGTCATCGGCGCGCTGCTGGGCGCGGACGAGTTCGGTTTCGCCACCGCGCCGCTGGTGGTCGAAGGCTGCATCATGATGCGCAAGTGCCATCTGAACACTTGCCCGGTCGGCGTGGCGACACAGGATCCCGTCCTGCGCGCCAAGTTCTCCGGCAAGCCTGAGCACGTGGTCAACTTCTTCTTCTTCATCGCCGAAGAAGTACGTCAGATCATGGCGCAACTGGGCATCCGTACCTTCAACGAACTGATCGGCCGTTCCGATCTGCTGGACCGCACCAAGGCTATCCAGCACTGGAAGGCGCAAGGTCTGGACTTCAGCAAGATCTTCTATCAACCGGTCAGCGCGACGCCGTACTTCCACACCGAAAATCAAGATCACGGTCTGGACAAGGCGCTGGATCACAAGCTGATTGCACAAGCCAGGATCGCGTTGGAAAAAGGCGAGAAGGTCTCCTTCATTTCGCCGATCCGCAACCTGAACCGCACCGTTGGCGCCATGTTGTCGGGTGAGGTGGCCAAGCGTTACGGCAATGAAGGCTTGCCGGACGACACCATCCACATCCAGCTGCAAGGCACCGCGGGCCAATCGGCCGGCGCGTTCCTGGCGCACGGCGTGACATTGGACCTGGTCGGCGAAGGCAACGACTACGTCGGCAAGGGCTTATCGGGCGGTCGCATCATCGTGCGTCCGAACACCGAGTTCCGCGGCCGTGCGGTCGACAACATGATCTCCGGCAATACCGTGTTGTACGGTGCAACGTCCGGCGAGGCGTTCATCAACGGCGTGGTCGGCGAGCGTTTCGCCGTGCGTAACTCCGGCGCCATCGCCGTGGTTGAAGGCACCGGCGATCACGGTTGCGAATACATGACCGGCGGCTCCGTCGTCGTCCTGGGCGCAACCGGCCGCAACTTTGCAGCGGGCATGTCCGGCGGCATTGCTTACGTCTACGACGAAGCCGGTGACTTCGCCGGCAAGTGCAACCTGGCCATGGTAGCGCTCGACAAGGTCCTGTCCGACACCGAACAGGAAGCCTCGACCGATCGCGCCATCTGGCACAGCCTGCAACGCGGCGGCGACGGCCAGACCGATGAAGTCATCCTGCGCGGCCTGATCGAGCGTCACTTCAAGTACACCGGCAGCACGCGTGCGCGCTACCTGCTGGACAACTGGGCGGCGTCGCGCGGCAAGTTCGTCAAGGTCTTCCCGACCGAGTACAAACGTGCGCTGGGCGAACTCCATGCAGCCAAAGCGGCCCCGAAGGACAAGGTTCCGGCGTAAGCCGCAACCCTCGGCCCTCGGCCAGATCTGAAATAACGCAAGGCCGGCGATTCTGATAACGACAACGACAGAATCGCCCGCCGCCTATCCTTAGCGAAGAATGTGAGTGGAAAATGGGTAAAGTAACCGGCTTTATGGAATATGAGCGCCTGAAAGAGGCGAGCGAAGCGCCGCAGTCGCGCATGAAGCACTACAAGGAATTCGTCCTGCACCTGGGCGACGCGGAAGCCAAAGTGCAAGGCGCACGCTGCATGGATTGCGGCATCCCGTTCTGCAACAACGGCTGCCCGGTCAACAACATCATTCCCGACTGGAATGACCTGGTCTATCGCGGCGACTACAAGGAAGCGCTGGACACGCTGCACTCGACCAACAACTTCCCGGAATTCACCGGCCGCATTTGCCCGGCGCCGTGCGAATCCGCCTGCACACTCGGTATCAACAGCGACGCGGTCGGCATCAAGTCGATCGAGCACTTCATCATCGACAAGGGCTGGGAAAACGGCTGGGTCACGCCGCAACCGGCTGCCGTGAAGACTGGCAAGAAAGTCGCCGTAGTCGGCTCCGGTCCCGCCGGCATGGCCGCGGCACAACAGCTGGCGCGTGCCGGCCATGATGTGACCGTGTTCGAAAAGAACGATCGCGTCGGCGGCCTGCTGCGTTACGGCATCCCCGACTTCAAGATGGAAAAGTCGCACATCGATTTGCGCGTCGAGCAGATGCAGGCCGAAGGCGTCGTGTTCCGCACCAGCACATTGGTGGGCAAGGATTTCCCGGCCAACATCACCAACTGGTCCAAGGAAACGGTTTCCCCCGACGACCTGAAGAAAGACTTCGACGCCGTCGTCATCGCCGGCGGTGCAGAACTGCCGCGCGACTTGCCGGTGCCCGGCCGCGAATTGAAGGGCGTGCATTTCGCCATGGAATTCCTGCCGCTGCAAAACAAGGTCAACGCCGGCGACAAGCTCAAGGGCCAGATCATGGCGACCGACAAGCACGTGGTCGTGATCGGCGGCGGCGATACCGGCTCCGATTGCGTCGGTACATCGAACCGTCACGGCGCCGCTTCCGTGGCCCAGTTCGAACTGATGCCGCAACCGCCGGAAACGGAAAACAAGCCGATGGTCTGGCCGTACTGGCCAACCAAGCTGCGCACATCCTCGTCGCATGAAGAAGGCTGCGATCGCGATTGGGCAGTGGCGACCAAGCGCCTGGAAGGCAAGAACGGCAAGGTTGAAAAGCTGATCGCCGCGCGCGTCGAATGGAAGGACGGCAAGATGCAGGAAGTGCCGAACTCGGAATTCGAAATGAAGGCCGACCTGGTGCTGTTGGCCATGGGCTTCGTCTCGCCGGTGCAGCAAGTGCTGGAATCGTTCGGCGTCGACAAGGACCAGCGCGGCAACGCCAAGGCCACCACCGATGGCGAAGGCTGCTACAAGACTTCGGTCGACAAGGTCTTCGCTGCCGGCGACATGCGCCGCGGCCAGTCGCTGGTGGTCTGGGCGATTCGCGAAGGCCGTCAATGCGCAGTCGATGAGTTCCTGATGGGTTCGTCGGTGCTGCCGCGCTGATACTGATGCGACAGCATATAAAGCAAATACAGCAAATACAGCAAATACAGTAAACGAAGCAGAAGCCGGATCGACGAAAGTCTTTCCGGCTTTTTTACTTTCCGGATCAGGCGCCGGAAGATTGCGGAGCGACCCAAATCAGCCGGGTGTCAGCCCGGATCCGGCTTGCTCAAGTACAATGGAATTTCACTTTTCAGACACGGCCTGCCGTCGCTCCTGCCGACGATAACCGAAGAACAACATGACGACCCCGATTCACTACAGCATCACCTCCAACGACTGCGCCGCCCACGTGTTCGACATCACCCTGAGGGTCGATGCGCCGGCTGCCGACGGCCAGGTATTTTCCTTGCCGGCGTGGATTCCCGGCAGCTACATGATTCGCGAATTCGCGCGCAACATCGTCCAGCTGCGCGCAGAAGCCGGCGGCAAGAAAGTCGCGCTGCGCAAACTGGACAAACACACGTGGAAAGCCTCGCCGTGCACCGGCCCGCTGACGCTGAGCTATCAGGTCTATGCCTGGGACTTGTCGGTGCGCACCGCACATCTGGACCAGACCCACGCCTTCTTCAACGGCACCAGCGTATTCCTGCGCGTGGAAGGGCAGGAGCAGTCGCAACACGTCGTCGACATCCGTCGTCCGGCCGGCGACGCCTACAAGCGCTGGCGTGTGGCGACGTCCTTGTCCGAGCTGAAGGCAAAACGCTATGGTTTCGGCACGTATGTCGCCGCCGATTACGACGAGTTGATCGATCATCCGGTCGAGCTCGGGACCTTCGCACTGGCGACGTTCACCGCGCACGGCGTGCCGCATGACGTCGTGATCACCGGCCAGGTGCCGAACCTCGATCTGCCGCGCCTGTCGGCCGATCTGAAGAAAATCTGCGAAGCGCAGATCGCGTTCTTCGAGCCGAAGAGCAAGCGCGCGCCGATGTCGCGCTATGTGTTCATGACCATGGTGGTCGGCGACGGTTACGGCGGCCTTGAGCATCGCGCTTCGACGGCGCTGGTCTGCGCACGCAGCGATTTGCCGGTCAAGGGCAAGAGCGAGCTGAGCGACGGTTACCGTACTTACCTGGGTTTGTGCAGCCACGAGTACTTCCATTCCTGGAACGTCAAGCGCATCAAGCCGGCGGTGTTCGCCCCTTACGACCTGCGCGAAGAAGGCTATACCTCGCTGCTGTGGCTGTTTGAAGGTTTCACCAGTTACTACGACGACCTGTTCCTGGTGCGCACCGGCCTGATCGACGAGGCCGCTTACCTGGGCATGCTGGCCAAGACCATCAATGGCGTGCTGCGCGGCAGCGGCCGCCGCAAACAGAGCGTGGCGGAGTCCAGCTTCGACGCCTGGGTCAAGTACTACCGCCAGGATGAAAACGCCCCCAACGCCATCGTCAGCTATTACACCAAGGGTTCGCTGGTGGCGCTGGCGCTGGACCTGACGATCCGCAGCGAAACCAATGGGCGCAAGTCGCTCGACGACGTCATGCTGGCGCTGTGGCAGCAATACGGTCGCCAGTTCTATAGCCGCAACGGCGGCCACGGCCTGGGTGAAGAGGAGGCTGAAGCCTTGTTCGAAGCCGTCAGCGGCGTCAAGCTCAAGCGCTTCTTCGATCGCTACATCCGCGGCACGGAAGACTTGCCGTTCGCGCAGTTGCTGCCTGATATGGCGATCAAATTCGACGACGCCGGCAAGGATCGCAAGCCGTCCCTCGGCCTGCGCGTGGTGCGCGACGGCGCCGACGCCAAGGTGGCGAATGTCTACGAAGGCGGGGCAGGGCATCGCGCCGGTGTGTCGGCCGGCGACAAGCTGGTGGCGCTGGATGGTTTGCGCGTGCCGCCGACCGGGGCGGACGGCTTGCTGGCGCGCTATCGTGAAAACGACGTGGTGGCCCTGCATGTGTTCCGGCGCGATGAGCTGATGAGCTTCTCGGTGAAGCTCAAGAACGACGATGCGCCGCAGACGGCATTGACGTCAGAGGCCAAGCCGGCGGCCGCGGTGCGCAAGCGCAAGTCCTGGCTGGGCTGATTCCGATTGGCTGTGCCCGGCTTCTTGCGCCGGGCGGACAATAAAAAACCCGCCGAAGCGGGTTTTTTATTTGCTGCCGATGCTTTGCAGAATCGAAGATTACTTCGCTTCAGCGTCGCCTGCTGCAGGTGCTTCGCCTTCAGCTTCAACCTTGCCTGCCGGTACCGAAGCGGTAGCAACTGTCAGGTTTTCTTGCGAAACAGCGGCCACGCCGTTTGGCAATTTCAGGTCAGCCAAGTGGATCGAGTGACCGACTTCCAGCTTCGCCAGATCGACGGAAACGAATTCCGGCAGATCCTTGGGCAGGCAGGAGATGTCCAGTTCGGTCATGACGTGGCTGATGATGCCCGACGACAGCTTGACGGCTGGCGAGACTTCAGCGTTCACGAAGTGCAGAGGCACCTTGACGTGGATCTTTTGCGATGCATCGACGCGTTGGAAGTCAACGTGCAGAACCAGTTGCTTGTAGGCGTGGACTTGGAAGTCGCGCAGCAGAACTTGTTCGACCTTGCCTTCGATTTCCAGGTCGAGGATCGACGAGTGGAAGGCTTCTTTCTTCAACGCGTGGTACAGCGCGTTGTGGTCCAGAGCGATGTTCAGCGGTGCAGCTGTGCCACCGTAGACGATGGCTGGTGTTTGACCAGCAATACGCAGGCGGCGGCTCGCTCCGGTCCCCTGCTCTTTGCGTGGAAATGCGATAACTTTCATGTGAAACTCCAAAGGTTGCGGGACTTTCGTCTCGCGTTAAAAATCCCCCGCGACCAGGGGATTCAAGGATCCCGTCATTTGCATGACGGGATTGAAACTGAAACCTGAATTGAATCTAAAGCTGAATTTAAAGCTGAAATCTTTAAAGCTGAATCTCTAAAACCTATTCTGCAAACAGCGACATCACCGAGTCGCCCTTGCTGATGCGCTTGAATGTCTCGGCCAGCAGGCTGGCGCATGTCAGTTGGCGAATCTTGCCGCAGGCCTTGGCGGCGTCCGACAATGGAATCGTGTCGGTGACGACCAGTTCATCCAGCGGCGAATTGGCGATGCGGTCCAGCGCCGGGCCGGACAAAACAGGGTGGGTACAGTAGGCGACGACTTTCTTGGCGCCGCGCTCTTTCAATACTTCGGCAGCCTTGGTCAGCGTGCCGGCGGTGTCGACCATGTCATCCATGATCACGCAGTTGCGGCCTTCGACTTCACCGATGATGTTCATGACTTCCGACACGTTCGCCTTCGGGCGGCGCTTGTCGATGATCGCCAGGTCGCAGCCGAGGCGCTTCGCCAACGCACGGGCGCGCACCACGCCGCCGACGTCAGGCGAGACGACCAGCAGGTCGTCGTAGTTCTTGCTCACCAGATCGCCCAGCAAAATCGGCGATGCATAGATGTTGTCGACCGGAATGTCAAAGAAACCCTGAATCTGGTCAGCGTGCAGGTCCATGATCAGGACGCGTTCAACGCCGGCTTCCTGCAGCATGTTGGCGACGACCTTGGCCGAAATCGCAACACGGGCGGAACGCGGACGGCGATCCTGGCGGGCATAACCGTAGTAGGGGATGGCAGCAGTGATGCGGCCGGCGGAAGCACGCTTCAACGCATCGACCATGATCATGATTTCCATCAGGTTGTCATTGGTCGGTGCGCAAGTGGACTGCAGCACGAAGACGTCTTTACCGCGGACGTTTTCGTTGATCTCGACCATCACTTCGCCGTCGGAGAACTTCGACACATTGGCCTTGCCCAGAGGGATACCGAGTTTTTCAACGACGCCTTGCGCCAGTTCTGGATTGGCGCTGCCGGTAAAAACCATCAGGTTTTCGTTTGCCATGTGGGTATCCCTGAATGCAATCGTTTAAAAGTCGAAAAGCCGACAATGCTTGACTGGTACAGTCTTGCGTTGGCGGCTTATCTCTTTGGCTTTTCTATTTCTTTATGGGCGCTTCACTATTGCCCAATTTAATGGCAGGGGAACAAGGATTCGAACCTTGGAATGCTGGAATCAAAATCCAGTGCCTTAACCAACTTGGCGATTCCCCTACGCAATCTGCTGTCTTCCGTCGAACGATCCGTGCGCTTCTTGCCTGCATCGTCTGTCATTCGCCGTCAAACCAATTCTTGACTACGACTTTGTCAAATGGGCGAGAGGATGTTCCTGCATCGCTTTGGCTTTCCACGCGGCCCACTGTGAAGGCATTTGTTTCAGCACTTCGTCGGCTTGGCGTTCATGTTCAAAAGCACAGAACACACAAGCGCCGGATCCGGTCATCCTTGCATTCCCAAATGTCCTGAGCCACTTGATGGCTTCAGCGACAGGAGGAAACTGCCTGGCAGCCACCACTTCTAAGTCGTTTTTTCCGAAGCCGCTGTGAAGAAGATTATGCGCTTCAGGAAAGTCCGTTATTTTGACCACTTTCGTATCCCTTGTCAATTCCTGCGACGAAAAAATTATCGCGGTAGGAACGGACACGCCCGGTTCGATCACCACGAACCAGCAATCGGCGGTTTTTACAGGGAGAAGGTCCTCGCCCACGCCTTCGGCGAAGGCATTGCCGCCGAACACGAAAAACGGCACATCGGCGCCCAGTTGCAGGCCCAGCGCCATCAGTTGCGCGCGCGTCAGCCCGGTTTGCCACAGATGATTAAGCACGATCAGCGTGGTCGCGGCGTCCGATGAACCGCCTCCCAGGCCGCCGCCCATCGGCAATTGCTTGCGCACGGTGATGTCGGCGCCCAGCTCCGGTTTGGCGGCCTGCAACAGGCGGGCGGCACGCACCACCAGGTCGGTGTCGGCAGGCACGCCCGGGATGTCGTTGACACGATGGATGACGCCGTCGTCGCGCACCGTGAAATCCAGCGCGTCGCTACGGTCGATCAGCTGAAACACCGTTTGCAGCAGGTGATAGCCATCCGCGCGCCGACCGGTCACGTGCAGGAACAGGTTCAGTTTGGCCGGAGCGGGGCAGTCGAAAAGGCTTGCTGGCATGAAGTGACTCTGGAAAACGGGTGGAAGAACGTCAAAGAGAACATCAAAGCGCCCTCGGTGCACTCATTACGGAGCGCTGGCGGCTTTCCAGCTGTCTATCACGATACGGATGGCGACCGGGCCCGCTTGTCTTGTTTCGCGCGCCAGGTCGATGCGTTTCGGATGGTTCGAGGCCGTGTTGGCGGCGCCGTCCTGCCACTCGCCGTAGCTCAGGTTCCAGCCGTCGCGCGTTGTCAGGCGTACGGTGTCGGCCGCAGGCTGAGCTACAAACAGTTTGCCGTCGGCGCCGCGGCCGAAGCCCTGCAGCCAGTCGCGCAGGCCTGAAATCGGCAAGGGCCAACCCAATGCCTGTTCGGTGAGGATATCGACGTCGGTCGCCGTCATCGGCGGCTTGCCCGACTGTGTCAAGACGGCAATGCCGGGCTTGATGTCGATCGTGGCCAGGGTTTGTCCAAGCGGCGACAACAAGGTCACGACGACGTGGCGGGCGCTCTGGTTCCAGGTAAAACTGCCGTGCACGGCTTCTTCGCGTTGATTTTGTTCATAGCGTACCGACAGCCGGCCGCTGAGATCGATGGCGTCGCTGTAGCGGCGTTCCAGGGCCGGACCGTTGTCCTTTGCCTCTTGCGGAGAAAGGCTGGCGCAGCCGGCAGCCAGCAGCACCAGGCCGGTCGCGGCCGCGTGTTTGAAAAATCGCATCATGGATGGTAACCGTGTCCTTGCATCAGCATTGAATCGTCGCCGGCATTACAACTGCACTTTGAGGCGATCCAGCGTGCTCTTGAGGACGTCGTTCTTCGGATCTTTCGACTGGGCTTCGCGCCACAGGCGTTTGGCTTCGTCCTGCTTGCCGCGCGTCCACAGGATTTCGCCGAGGTGGATGCCGATTTCCGGATCGGGACGCAGGGCGTAGGCGCGGCGCAATTCCTTTTCCGCTTCGTCGAGGTTGCCCAAGCGGAATTCTGCCCAGCCCAGACTGTCGGCGATGAAGGCGTCTTCCGGCGCCAGTTGCACGGCCTTCTTGATCAGGGTAACTGCTTCCGGCAGGCGGATATTGCGATCGGCGAACGAATAGCCGAGCGCGTTATAGGCGTGCTGGTTGTTGGGCGCCAGTTCGATGATCTTGCGCAGCGCGGTTTCCATGTCCTTGTAGTTGCCGGTCTTGTCGGTGACCATTGCGTAGTCGTACAGCAGGTCGGTGCTTTCCGGGAAGCGCTTGAGTCCGGCCGACAGCACGTCGGCGGCGTCCTGGTAACGCTCGCCGTCGCGCAGGACCTGGGCTTCGCCCTGGATCAGCTGCATTTGTTCGCGGTCGTTGCCGGCTTCGGACTGCGCCTGCTGCAATACGGCCCGGGCGCCGTTGATGTCGCCGCGCTTGGCCAGCAACTGGGCGCGACGGATCTGCACATTGATGTAGGCTTCACCCGGTTCGACCTGTTCCAGCCATTTCAGTGCGCCCGGGATGTCGTTGCGTTCTTCTGCGATCTGCGACAGCAGCAGCAGCGCCTGGGTCGGGTCGCGTTCATCTTCCGGCTGGGTTGCCAGCACCTGCAGGTAGCGCTTGAGATAGGTCTCGGCTTCAGGCAGATGATTGGTTTGCACGTTCAGGATGCCCAGCGCGAACAGCGTGGTCAGATCTTCCTGGTCGTCTTTCAACAAAACCTGGAACTGGCTGCGCGCCTGTTCGAACTGTTTCTGCTCAACCAGGCCGCGCGCATAGGCGATTCGGACTTCGCGTGCGTCAGGATATTTCTTCAGGAAATCGGCCACCAGCTTCATGGCTTCCGGCGGATCCTGGGTGACTTGCGCCAGCGTCAGGATCGCCAGTTCGGAATCCGGCTTGAGCTTGAGCGCCTGGTTGGCTTCGTCGCGTGCGCGCACGGCGTCGCGATTGGCGAATGCGCCTTGCGACAGCGCCAGGTGAGTTTCGACCAGCGTCGGATACGGCGCGGTCACCGCTTCCAGGATGTTGAATGCAGCGGTCTTGTCGCGTGCACGGCTCAACAGGCGCTGGATTTGCAGGATCATCGGGCCGCGCGCTTGCGGCGCAGCTTCGGCCAGGCGTTGCGTCAGCAGCGGCTGCATTTCGCCGATGTTGTCGCCCAACATGATCAGGCCGAGGTAATTTTGCAGTGCTTCATCCGAATGCGGCGCCAGTTCGGTCCACAGACGTACCGCCGCCAGCGCTTCGTTCGGGCGCCGCGCCGCCAGGGCGATTTCGGCGGCACGTTTGGCCAGGCGCGGATCGCGGGTTTGCTGCGCGGTGCCCAGCAAGGTCACGTAGGCGGCTTGCCATTGGCCGCGCTGAAAGGCGATTTCGGAACTGAGGATCTTGAACAGGATTTCTTCGCTGAGCTCGACCGGCGGCACCACGTCTTCAGGCTGCTGGGCCTTGGCCTTCGCTTGTCCCTTGCGTGCGGATGAGGCCTTGACCAGAGTTTGTTTCTTGCCGCCCGCAACAGCAGCCGCATCGGTCTCGCTGGGTTGCTGCAGGCTTGCACATGCGGAAAGCATGAGGGAGAGCGTTACAATGGCGAGAGGTTTTTTCAAGTGTAATCCTGAGTAATCTGGAAATAGTCCGGCAAGAATGAACCAGCGGACAGGCAAATATTAATTTTACGCTCAACCGCGTGTTCCTTGGTGTAAGCGAGTGTAAACCATCTGCCTGCATCTGCCGGGCATCTGCACTATCATAGCCGTCTTGCGCTTGTTCGCTTGCATCCGCTTTCATTCGTTATCTGTCGCGTTATATTTGTCGCGTTATTTGTCATCCTGTTTGCCGCCTTCAGCCAGCTCAGTCCAGCCAAAAGTCATCGTTCCATGCCCGAATTACCCGAAGTAGAAGTCACCCGGCGCGGCGTCGCTCCCCATCTCGAGGGGCAGACGGTCGCGGGAGTGGTGACGCGCCACAGCGGATTGCGCTGGCCGTTTCCCGTCAATCTGAATGAACTGCTGAGCGGACGCATCATCCGTTCGACCGGGCGGCGCGGCAAATACCTGCTGATCAATTTCGACCATGGCACGCTGATCGTGCATCTCGGCATGTCGGGACATCTGCGCATTTTGCCGCCGGGTATCGTGCCGCAAAAGCACGATCATTTCGATCTGGTGGTCGGCAAGCCGATCAACCGATCCGCGTCGTTTCGGCGCCGTGCTGTGGCATGACAATGCCGACGGCGACATCGAAGAGCACACGCTGCTGCGCGGGCTTGGCCTGGAACCGCTGGAAGACAAATTCTCCGCGCGCGAGCTGCATCGCCAGACGCGCAACCGCAGCGCGCCGATCAAGCAGGTGCTGCTGGCCGGCGACATCGTGGTCGGCGTCGGCAACATCTATGCGTCGGAAAGCCTGTTCAAGGCCGGCATCAATCCCAAGACGGCGGCCGGCAAGATCAGCCTGCCGCGCTATGAAAAATTGGTGACGGCAATTCGTGAGACGCTGGCCGCCGCCATCGAGCAGGGCGGCAGCAGCTTGCGCGACTTCATCGCCGTCAACGGCCAGTCGGGCTATTTCCAGCAAAGTTATTTCGTCTACAGCCGCACCGGCCAGGCTTGCCGTATCTGCACCACGCCGATCCGGCAGATCAAGCAGGGCCAGCGCTCCACCTTTTATTGCGTGGTCTGCCAGCGATGAAGCGCGTCCTCAACAACACCGAGGCGGCGCAGGATTTCGCCGATCCGACATTTTCAGCCGCGGTGATCGGCTGGCAAAAACAGCACGGTCGCCATGCCTTGCCGTGGCAAAACACACGCGATGCCTATCGCATCTGGCTGTCGGAGATCATGTTGCAGCAGACGCAGGTCACGGCGGTGATTCCCTACTATCAGAAATTCCTGCAGAGTTTTCCTACCGTCGAGAGCCTCGCGGCGGCGCCGTCCGAAGCGGTGATGGCGCATTGGAGCGGACTCGGCTATTACACCCGTGCGCGCAACCTGCATCGTTGCGCACAGCGCGTGACGGCGGAATACGGCGGCCGTTTCCCGGATGATCCTGAGTTGCTGGCGGATCTTCCCGGCATCGGCCGTTCGACGGCGGCGGCGATCGCTGCGTTTTCCTATGGCAAGCGCGCGGCGATTCTGGATGGCAACGTCAAGCGGGTGTTTGCGCGCGTGTTCGGCGTGGAAGGTTTTCCCGGCGCCAAAGCGGTCGAAGACCAGCTGTGGCGCCGTGCGGTGGCGCTGCTGCCGCAGGCCGACATGGAATCGTATACGCAAGGATTGATGGATCTCGGCGCAACCTTGTGCGTGCGGGGCAAGCCTGCCTGCGACCGCTGTCCGCTGGCGCCGCGCTGCGTGGCGCTGGCGACCGGCCGCACGGCGGAACTGCCGGTGCGCAAGCCGAAGAAGGCCGTGCCGGAAAAGGAAACCATGATGCTGGTGGTCAGCGAAGGCAAGGACGTGTTGCTGGAGCAGCGTCCCGACAGCGGCATCTGGGGCGGCTTGCTGTCCTTGCCGGAATTGCCGCCGAGTTCAGATGCCGATGCCTTCGGCGTAGCGGTGGAGGGCGCGATGCAAGCGTTCGGCGTCATCGCGGCATGCCGCAAACTGCAACCGTTCTCGCATGTCTTCACGCATTTCAAGCTGCATATTTCACCGTACCAGGTAGTGCTGGAAAAGCGTCATCTGCACGTCGCGGAATCGGTCCATGTCTGGTATCCGATCGCGCAGCTGGCCGATGCGCCGTTGCCGGCGCCGGTCAAAAAATTATTGCTGGGGGTATTGCAGACGGACGACTTGCTGAACTGACGTCGTCGGTGGTGTCGGCATCGTCGATCCTGCCTCAGCCGAGCTGGCGATGCCGCACCACGACATTTTCCTGCGCGGCAAAATGTTTCGCCAACTGCTCGACGATGTACACCGAGCGATGCTGACCGCCGGTGCAACCGATGGCGACCGTGAGATAACTGCGGTTGTCGCGCTTGAACGATGGTAGCCACTTCTCCACGAAGTTGCGGATGTCGCCGAGCAGATCCTGTACCGCCGGCAAATCCTCAAGGAATTCAATCACCGGTGCATCGCGCCCGGTCAATGGCCGGAGCCGCAGGTCGTAATGCGGATTGGGCAGCATGCGCACGTCGAACACCAGGTCGGCATCGAGCGGCACCCCGAACTTGAATGCGAAGGATTCGAACAGCACCGTCAGGCTGGCGCGGCTGGTGTCGATCAGATCGCGGATCCAGGCGCGCAACTTGTTGGCGCTCAGGTTGGAGGTGTCGATCACGTGACCGAGCCCTTCGACCGCGCTCAGCATTTCGCGCTCCTTGTGAATGCACTCGGTCAGCGTCATGCGATCGCTCGGATTCTGGTTGGGCAGCAAGCGATGCGACAACGGATGGCTGCGGCGCGTTTCGGAAAAACGCGTGACCAGCGATTCGGTGGTGGCGGTCAGGAAGAACACCTTGACGTCGTGGCCCTGGTCTTTCAGCCATTGGATATCGGGACCCAGGCCGGCCAAGGAGTCCGCGCTGCGCGCGTCGGTGGCCACGGCCATGGTGTCGTCGCCCTCTTTCAAACGCGTTTCCACCAGGCTGCGCAGCAGGGCCGGCGGCAGGTTGTCGACGCAGAAATAGCCGGCGTCTTCCAGTACATGGAGAGCCACCGATTTGCCGGAGCCGGATATGCCGGTAATGAGGACGATACGCATGAGTAGGATGATACCCCAAGCCTGAGTCTAAATCTGAGTCTGGGTCAGTATTTTGTCAGCTTAACGCCTGCGCGGTCTATGTGCACGGCGCGTGGAAAATCTTTACCTGACTTTGCTTTTATCCGTTCGCGGCTTATTCGCCGTTCATCGCCTTGCGCTGGCGATCGATGAATTCCTT
This sequence comes from Herbaspirillum lusitanum P6-12, assembly GCF_000256565.1. Classification (GTDB taxonomy): domain Bacteria; phylum Pseudomonadota; class Gammaproteobacteria; order Burkholderiales; family Burkholderiaceae_D; genus Herbaspirillum; species Herbaspirillum lusitanum. The sequence continues at coordinate 36,650 of NZ_AJHH01000130.1, forward strand.
GAGCGTGTCGATGCCGCGCAATTGCAGGATGGTGTTGCGCACCGCCGCTTCCAGCAGCACCGCGATATTGCGGCCGCCACCGGGATCACCACTTTGCGGATCGGCAAACCGAGCACGTCTTCGAATTGCGCATCGAGCGGCAAGCGCTCGTAATTTTCTTCCAGCGTGCTGCGGCGGACCAGATGCACGATGAGTTTCAGGCGCATTTTACGGCGCACCGCTGTTTCGCCGAAGATGGCCTTGATGTCGAGCAAGCCAAGGCCGCGCACTTCCAGCAAGTTTTGCAGCAGCGGCGGGCAACGGCCCTCGATCATGTTGGGTGCAATGCGCGCAAATTCGACCGCGTCATCGGCCACCAGGCCGTGGCTGCGCGAAATCAGTTCCAGGCCCAGCTCACTTTTGCCCAAGCCGGATTCACCGGTGATCAACACGCCCACGCCAAGCACGTCCATGAAGACGCCGTGCATGGTGATCTGCTGCGCCAGTTTCTTCGACAGGTAGACGCGCAGGTAATCGATGACTTGCGCGGCCGGCAGCGGCGTGGAGAACAGCGGAATGTTTTTTTCGTCGCAGATGGCCAGGATGTCGGGCGGGGTCGCCAGGCCTTGCGCGATGATGAAGGCGGGCGGTTCGCCGGCGACCAGTTCCGCGGTCTGGTAGGCGCGCGAGGTGTTCGAAAGACGTTGGTAGTACTCGGTTTCCTGGTGGCCGAAGACCTGGATGCGGCCGGGGTGGATCAGGTTCAAGTGACCGACCTGGTCGGCGGCGGAGGCGGCGTCGCCGGAGATCAGGCGTTCACCGCCAGGGAAGCCGGCAAACCAGCCCAGTTGCAACGATTCGCGATTTTCTTCATACAGTTGCTGTATCGATAACGCGGTAAATGAAGGCATGGTTCTCCGATTCCGATAGGGCGGTCAATGGCGTGGTTGAGCTGTATGAGCAACCGGTGCGAACGACATCGCATCGTTCGCGGCGCTTCGTTTAATTGGTTTTTTCCAGCGACGGCTGCCAGGTTACCAGGCGCGAATAGACCGACGCCTGGTCCGGGTCGGAGATCAATTCATTGCGGAAGGCATTGTCCGAAAACATCTCTGCAATTTCGGACAGGATTTCCAGATGCTGCTGGGTGACATTGTCGGGAATGAGCAGGAAGATCAGCAGCTTGACCGGTTCGCCGTCAGGAGACTCGAAAGGAATCGGTTCGGCCAGACGCATGAACAGCGCCAGCGGTGCTTTCAAGCCCTTGATGCGGCCGTGCGGAACGGCGACTCCATGGCCCAGTCCTGTCGAGCCGAGTCGTTCGCGTGCAAACAGGTTTTCGGAAACGGTCGAGCGGGCGATGCCGCTGTTGTTTTCAAAGGTAAGTCCGGCTTGTTCGAATGCTCGTTTTTTGCTGGAGACTTCTAGATCCAGAATGACGTTCTCTGGGGACAGGATTTTTGCAAGATTTGTCATGACACAAAAGAAGGCGCTAGATAGGCTTTTGTGCAGGATTATAGGCTTCTTTGGGAGTTACGCAATGAATTCCGGTGTTGCCTCATTGCAAACAACACTATTGCCGGGAAGAAGCCCCGCAAGCTGCCGCAGCGGTACGACAGGCTTGCTTTACGGGCGAAACGCTCCGGCAAAAATTACATCTCGATGCGACCGAAAACCAGCAATACGTCGCCGCTGTTCTTGTTCGACGACAGGCGCGGCACGTAGGCAAACATCACCTTGGCTTTCTTGGTGCCGATCGAAGCCAGCGGCAACGGCACCGGGAACGGCACGCCGCCGAAATAATCCTGCCGGCTCATCAGCATCGCGGTGCCGCCGATGCCCAGTTCCAGCGGCGTATGACCAATCGGATAAACCCATTCATAGGCATAGCCGGCCATGATTTGCGGGTGGCGATGTGAATCCTTGAGCACGAAACCGTACAACGACTCGTCGTTGCCGCGTTCGTTGCGCATGGTCTTGCCGTAGCCGAGGCCCCAGGCGTGCTCGTTCAGTTGGTCGAGCTTTTCCTTGGTATAGGTGCTGCGGCCGTGATGCGCCAATCCCGATACGTAAATCGCATCGTCTCCCTTGTCGACGATTTCCGAGGCGTGATCCTTGATGGATTGCCACCAGCTGAATTCGTCGCTCTGTTGCGCCATGGCGGGAAGCGAAGTCGCGGCGCAGCCGAGCGCAAAGGCGCCGGCAAGCAAGGTGCGGGAGGAGCGAAAGGAGGAAAGTAATTGGCTCATATTTTTATTGGCTATTTCTACTATTTGTTGATGGTGTCGACAGACGATTGCTGCCGGCAGGAAACTGACCAGATTTCTGCGCCGTAAAAAATCGACGTAGCGATGCCCTGGACGAGCATTGAGCATTGCCTGGCGATGGAGTCGAGAGTGAGACCGGATCATTGCACAAGAAGTTTTATGCAATATCGATAAATCGTTTCAAAATGTTGCGGCCGAAATGAGCGGAAACGCCGCCTGCCGCGAGGGCAGGGCGTTACGCGGCAGGCTCCGCGATGTAATGGTTTTGTAACAAAGTCCCTCGATAATAATGGAATAAAGCAGTCA
>NZ_AJHH01000131.1 GCF_000256565.1 Herbaspirillum lusitanum P6-12
CCGCGCCGCCTGAAAGATCGCCGCCGTTCCGCCCTACTGACGCGCGTTGCGCAGATTGGACGGCGCGCGTGCAGCCGAGAAGTTGCTGCGCCACGGATTGATGTCGAGGCCGCCGCGACGCGTGTAGCGCGCATAAACCGCGAGTTTTTGCGGACGGCACTGACGCAGCACGTCGACGAAAATACGCTCCACGCATTGCTCGTGGAATTCGTTGTGCTCGCGGAAACCGATCAGGTATTTCAGCAGCGCCTCCTGATTGATCGGTGCGCCGACGTAATGGATCTGCACGCTGCCCCAATCCGGCTGGCCGGTGACCGGGCAGTTGGATTTGAGCAAATGCGAGAGTAGCGTTTCTTCGACGGTTGCTTCATCGTGATTGGCCGACAGCAGCGACGGATCCGGATGGTGATCGACGACTTCGATATCGAGGCGATCGAGCAACATGCCGCTGAGCTCGCCCATCTGCAATGCCGAAAACGCCCCCGGTTCGGTGGCCAGCGAATCGTTCAATGCCTTGACGTCGGCGCGTTGCTTGATGCCGGCTTCATTGACATTGCGCGTAACGATCTCTTGCAGATCCTTCGGCAGGCGTTCGAACGACTTCTTGTTGGCCAGGAACCAGAAACCATCCCACATGTGGTTGGTCATCGAGCAGTACTTCTGCACTTCGTACAGCTTGGCGGTCGAGATGATCGCCATCGGATTCTCCTGGCCTTCGACGATCTTGGTCTGCAGCGGCCGCTGCCGACAGATCTTTCTGCAGCAAAGCGACCAACGCCTGCTGATCCTCAAGGCGGGTCTGGTTGAAGGAATTCAGATATAGCTTGAATGATTTCGACTCGATGATGTTGGGCGAGTCGGCCTGGATCATGAAGGTGGCGATCGCGATTTGCGGCTTGCCGCGCTGGTTCAGCCACGACACTTCGTACGCATTCCAGATGTCGACGCCGAAGAACGGCAGCGTACCGGTCACGCCCAGTTCGTCGCGCTTGGGCTGGCGCGGGATCGGGAACAGCAATGCCGGATCGTAGACGTCCGGATAGGCGGACGACTTGCCCAGCGGCGAGGTGTCGGGGGAATTGTTGGTGTTAGCGTGGTTCATGGTCTTGCATCCTTCGTGCTTCTGAAATCGTATTGCGTCCTCGGCAGCGTCAGCCCAGGAACAGTTTGTACAGCGGGTTCTTGCTTTCATCCCAATGGCGATAGCCGAGGTTGTCGAGGAAGGCGCGGAAGGTCTTCATTTCCTTCTTCGGCACCTGCAGGCCGACCAGGATGCGTCCCACGTCGCCGCCCTGGTTGCGGTAATGGAACAGGCTGATGTTCCAGTTCGGATTCATGGTGCTGAGAAAGCGCATCAGCGCACCCGGACGCTCGGGGAATTCAAAGCGATACAGCAGTTCGTCCTGCGCCAGCGAACTCTTGCCGCCGACCAGATGGCGGATGTGCACCTTGGCCAGTTCGTCGTGGGTCAGGTCGAGCGTGCCGAAGCCGTTCTTCTCGAACGTCTTGGCGATCCTGGCCGGTTCGTCGGCGCTGCTGGTCTGGATGCCGACGAAGATGTGGGCCGATTTGGCGTCGCTGATGCGGTAGTTGAATTCGGTCACGTTGCGCGGGCCGACCACTTCGCAGAAGCGCTTGAAGCTGCCGTGTTCTTCGGGAATCGTCACGGCGAACACCGCTTCGCGCGCCTCGCCGACGTCGGCCATTTCAGCGACGAAGCGCAGGCGGTCGAAGTTCATGTTGGCGCCGCAGGCAATGGTGATCAGGGATTGATTCCTGATCGGCTTCTTGCTGTTCTTGGCGCGTTCGATGTAGGCCTTGGCGCCGGCCACGGCCAGCGCGCCGGCCGGCTCGACGATGCTGCGCGTGTCCTGGAAGATATCCTTGATCGCGGTGCACACGGCGTCGGTGTCGACCAGGATGATGTCGTCCACCAGTTGGCGTGTGATGCGGAAGGTTTCTTCGCCGACCAGCTTGACGGCGGTGCCGTCCGAGAACAGGCCGACGTCGGGCAGGGTGATGCGGCGGCCGGCCTTGATGCTGCGCGCCGCCGCCGCCGATGGCGACAAAAATGGCGTGGATCGGATCGGCATGCTGGCGCAGGATTTCCATGCCGACGGTGCCCTGGCCGGCGATGACATAAGGGTCGTCGAAGGGATGGACGAAGGTCAGCTTGAGTTTCTTTTCCAGCGTCAGCGCATGATTGTAGGCGTCGGTGAACGAGTCGCCGAACAATACGACTTCACCGCCGCGGCCCTTGACGGCTTCGATCTTGACGGATGGCGTGGTGGTCGGCATCACGATCACGGCGCGGCAGCCTAGCTTGGCTGCCGACAGCGCGACGCCTTGCGCATGGTTGCCGGCGGATGCGCAGATCACGCCGCGCTTGAGTTGCGCCGGCGGCAGATGCGCCATCTTGTTATAGGCGCCGCGCAGCTTGAAACTGAATACGCTCTGCATGTCTTCACGTTTGAAGTAAATCCGGTTTTCCATCCGTTGCGACAGCGTGTTCGCAATTTCCAGCGGCGTTTCCATGGCAACGTCGTAGACACGGGCGGTAAGGATTTTTTGCAGATAGTCGGTGGTCATAGTCAGCTAGAGGCACGGTTGGCGCAGTTCGGGACTGCGATTCTCACGCTGTTTTCCGATGGCAGATCGGGAAACGCAGGGGCGCGGCGAACTGATCATTATAATGGAGGCGACTGACAGGCTTATATCCGCATGCGGATGCAGCATAGGAAGCACCGGTTTTTGCCGGCTTGAAGAATTCGCTTTTGCTGTCATCTGCAGTCAAACAGCGCGAATGCGCGTCAATTTTCTCCCACCACTCCTTCTTATCCGGTCTGCATGATTGAATCCGCCATTTTGTGGTTGCTGAACTTCCTTGCCGTACCGACCGTCGGGCTGACGTCGGTATTTTTCATCAGCTTCATCTCGGCGACATTGCTGCCGCTCGGCTCGGAGCCGGCCGTGTTTGCCGTCATCAAGGCCAATGGCGACATGTTCTGGCCGGTCATCCTGGTGGCCACGGTCGGCAATACGCTGGGGGGAATGGTGGACTACTGGATGGGATACGGCGCCAAGCAGACCTTTGCGCGTGAACGCAGCAGCCGCTGGTTTCACTGGCTCGAACGCTTCGGCCCCAAGACCATGCTGCTGGCCTGGCTGCCGGGCGTCGGCGATCCGATCTGCACGCTGGCCGGCTGGTTGAGGCTGCCGTTCTGGCCGTCGGTGTTTTACATGATGGTAGGGAAGTTCCTGCGCTACCTGTTCATGACCTGGCTGCTGCTTAACGTGCCGGATGGTTTCTGGCGCAGCATCGCGCACTGGTTAGCCTAATAGCGTATCGAGCAGCATCATCGTTACGAAGCCGGCCAGCAGGCCGAGCGTGGCTTGGGTTTCATGGCCTTGCCGGTGCGATTCCGGAATCACCTCGTGGCTGATTACGAACAGCATCGCGCCGCCTGCACCGGCCAGAGCCCACGGCAAGGCGGTGGCCGACACGCCTGTGGCCAGCGCGCCGAGCACGCCGCCGATCGGTTCCACCAGCCCGGACAAGACGCCGGCGCCAATTAAAGGAGGCCGCCGCCGCCGATGGCGACAAAAATGGCGTGGATCGGATCGGCATGCTGGCGCAGGATTTCCATGCCGACGGTGCCCTGGCCGGCGATGACATAAGGGTCGTCGAAGGGATGGACGAAGGTCAGCTTGAGTTTCTTTTCCAGCGTCAGCGCATGATTGTAGGCGTCGGTGAACGAGTCGCCGAACAATACGACTTCACCGCCGCGGCCCTTGACGGCTTCGATCTTGACGGATGGCGTGGTGGTCGGCATCACGATCACGGCGCGGCAGCCTAGCTTGGCTGCCGACAGCGCGACGCCTTGCGCATGGTTGCCGGCGGATGCGCAGATCACGCCGCGCTTGAGTTGCGCCGGCGGCAGATGCGCCATCTTGTTATAGGCGCCGCGCAGCTTGAAACTGAATACGCTCTGCATGTCTTCACGTTTGAAGTAAATCCGGTTTTCCATCCGTTGCGACAGCGTGTTCGCAATTTCCAGCGGCGTTTCCATGGCAACGTCGTAGACACGGGCGGTAAGGATTTTTTGCAGATAGTCGGTGGTCATAGTCAGCTAGAGGCACGGTTGGCGCAGTTCGGGACTGCGATTCTCACGCTGTTTTCCGATGGCAGATCGGGAAACGCAGGGGCGCGGCGAACTGATCATTATAATGGAGGCGACTGACAGGCTTATATCCGCATGCGGATGCAGCATAGGAAGCACCGGTTTTTGCCGGCTTGAAGAATTCGCTTTTGCTGTCATCTGCAGTCAAACAGCGCGAATGCGCGTCAATTTTCTCCCACCACTCCTTCTTATCCGGTCTGCATGATTGAATCCGCCATTTTGTGGTTGCTGAACTTCCTTGCCGTACCGACCGTCGGGCTGACGTCGGTATTTTTCATCAGCTTCATCTCGGCGACATTGCTGCCGCTCGGCTCGGAGCCGGCCGTGTTTGCCGTCATCAAGGCCAATGGCGACATGTTCTGGCCGGTCATCCTGGTGGCCACGGTCGGCAATACGCTGGGGGGAATGGTGGACTACTGGATGGGATACGGCGCCAAGCAGACCTTTGCGCGTGAACGCAGCAGCCGCTGGTTTCACTGGCTCGAACGCTTCGGCCCCAAGACCATGCTGCTGGCCTGGCTGCCGGGCGTCGGCGATCCGATCTGCACGCTGGCCGGCTGGTTGAGGCTGCCGTTCTGGCCGTCGGTGTTTTACATGATGGTAGGGAAGTTCCTGCGCTACCTGTTCATGACCTGGCTGCTGCTTAACGTGCCGGATGGTTTCTGGCGCAGCATCGCGCACTGGTTAGCCTAATAGCGTATCGAGCAGCATCATCGTTACGAAGCCGGCCAGCAGGCCGAGCGTGGCTTGGGTTTCATGGCCTTGCCGGTGCGATTCCGGAATCACCTCGTGGCTGATTACGAACAGCATCGCGCCGCCTGCACCGGCCAGAGCCCACGGCAAGGCGGTGGCCGACACGCCTGTGGCCAGCGCGCCGAGCACGCCGCCGATCGGTTCCACCAGCCCGGACAAGACGCCGGCGCCGGCCGACTTCCACGGTGAATAACCGAGCGTGCGCAAGGCCAGCGCCACCACCAGTCCTTCCGGAATGTCCTGGATGCCGATGCCGGTGGCCAGCGCAATCGCCTTGCCCATGTCGTCGCCGCCGAAACCCACGCCGATCGCCAGGCCTTCGGGAAAATTGTGGATCGTCACCGCCATCACGAACATCCAGATGCGGCTGGTGCGCATGGTCTGGATCGCCGGATGGGGTGCGATGAAATGCTGGTGCGGGATCAGATGATTGATCGCCAGCACGAACAGGCCGCCGAGCATGATGCCGGTGGCGGTCAGCAACACCGCGCCGGTTTTTTCATAACCCAGCGCTTGCGCCTGGTTCATGGCGGGAATGATCAGCGAAAACACGCTCGCGGCCAGCATGATGCCGCCGCCGTAACCGAGCAGGACGTCTTGCGTACGTTCGGAAATGCGCCGCGTGAACAGCACGCCGAGGGCGCCCAAGGCAGTCAGTCCGGCTGCTGCGGACGAGCCGAGCAGCGCCATCTTGACTTCGGGATGGGTCAGGAAAAACGCCTGCAGGCTTTCGTAGGATTTGACCAGGACGAACACCAGCGCGACCGCCAGCATGGCGATCTGGCGCAGGCGCAGGCCGGCCCAGAATCCCGGGTGGGAAGGAGCGGGAGCGGCTGCGGGTGTCGGTTCGACAGGGAATTGTTCGCGCAATTGGGCTTGTATCATGGCAGTCATCCTCGGGATCGGATTGGCGGATGGCTGTCCTAAGCCTTGCACTCGGCATATTCGGCGAGGGTGATGGCTAGATTTTCCAGAATTTCGGTAATCAATAATTGCAACATAGCATTCTCCATGGACCAAGGAAAGGACGCGATAAGCATCTCGATACCTAATGATAAATTTATTCAATCAATATATAAAAATTGATTGTATTTATTGATTCAATAGGGAGGCGCCATGTTGCAATGCGGAAATCACGTCAATTGTAGCGATTTTTCGCAAATAAGAACCATTTCTCATTGTTCTTCCAAAAGTAAGGGCATTCCCTCGCGAGGGACGGCAATAAGATAAAATGCATATCCGGCAGCAGATTTTTTCCCAAAATTAATGAACGCCCCCGCAAAAATCCAGGCTTTGCTCACTGACGCACCGCAGGGTGCCAGCCCCACGCGCTTGCGCGAAATTCCGTACAACTACACCTCGTTCTCCGACCGCGAAATCGTGATCCGCCTGTTGGGCGAAGACGCGTGGCGCGTGCTCGACGAGTTGCGCAGCAAGCGCCAGACCGGTCGATCCGCACGCATGCTGTATGAGGTGCTGGGCGACATCTGGGTGGTGCGCCGCAACCCGTATCTGCAGGACGACATGCTGGACAATCCCAAGCGTCGCGCTGCATTGATCGAAGCCTTGCACCATCGCCTGGCCGAAGTGGACAAGCGCCGCATCGACGTCAACCAGTCTGAATCGGGCGATGCCGCCGCTGCCGATAGTGCGCGCCGCAGCGCCAATGTCGAGCTGCTGATCAAGGCGGCGCGCAAAGCCATCGCTGATTTCGGTGAAGAATTCAAGCACACCTACGACCTGCGCAAGCGCGCCACCAAGGTTCTGGGTCGCTATACCGCCAAGGACAACATCAAGTTCGACGGCCTGTCGCGCGTCTCGCACGTAACCGACGCCACCGACTGGCGCGTCGAATATCCGTTCGTCGTGCTCACGCCCGACAGCGAAGACGAGATGGCCGGCCTGGTCAAGGCCTGTATCGAACTCGGCCTGACCATCATCCCGCGCGGCGGCGGCACCGGTTATACCGGCGGCGCGATTCCGCTGACGCCGATGTCGGCCGTCATCAATACCGAAAAGCTGGAACAGCTCGGCGCCGTCGAGATGGAAGTCTTGCCTGGACTGGACAAGCCGTACGCGACGATTTATTCGGGCGCTGGCGTGGTCACCAAGCGCGTCTCCGATGCCGCTGAAAAAGCCGGCTTCGTGTTCGCGGTGGATCCGACTTCGGCCGAAGCTTCATGCATCGGCGGCAACGTCGCCATGAACGCCGGCGGCAAGAAGGCCGTGTTGTGGGGCACCGCGCTCGACAACCTGGCCAGCTGGCGCATGGTCGATCCGCAGGGCGACTGGCTCGAAGTCACACGCCTGGATCACAACCTCGGCAAGATCCACGACGTCGAACTGGCGAGCTTCAAGCTCGAGTGGTCGCATCCCGGCGAAAAGGGCCAGAAGACCGAAGTCTTCAAAACCGAGATCCTCGAGATCGCCGGCCGCAAGTTCCGCAAAGAAGGCCTGGGCAAGGACGTCACCGACAAATTCCTGTCGGGTTTGCCCGGTATTCAGAAAGAAGGTTGCGACGGCCTGATCACCTCGGCGCGCTGGATCCTGCACAAGATGCCGAAGCAGACGCGCACCGTCTGCCTCGAATTCTTCGGCCAGGCGCGCGATGCGATTCCGTCGATCGTCGAAATCAAGAACTACCTCGACGCCGAAACCAAAAAGGGCGGCGCCATCCTGGCCGGCCTGGAGCATCTGGACGAACGCTACCTGCGCGCGGTCGGCTACGCCACCAAATCCAAACGCGGCGTGCTGCCGAAGATGGTGCTGATCGGCGACATCGTCGGCGACGACGAAAACGCCGTGGCGCAAGCCGCCTCGGAAGTGATCCGCATGGCCAACAATCGCGTCGGCGAAGGCTTCGTCGCGATCAGCCCGGAAGCGCGCAAGAAGTTCTGGCTCGACCGTTCGCGCACCGCCGCCATCGCCAAGCACACCAACGCCTTCAAGATCAATGAAGACGTAGTGATTCCGCTGCCGCGCATGGGTGAGTACACCGACGGCATCGAGCGCATCAATATCGAACTGTCGATCAAGAACAAGCTGCAATTCCTGGACGAGCTCAATGCTTTCTTCGTCAAGGGCAACCTGCCGCTGGGCAAGAGCGACGATGCCGAAGGCGAAGACATTCCCGCTGCGGAAATGCTGGAAGATCGTGTACACCAGGCCGAAGAACTGATCGCCAGGACCCAGGCGCGCTGGAGCTACCTGCTGGCCAATCTCGACAAGCCGCTGACCGTGGCGAAGGGAGAAATGGCCGCGCTGGGTCTCGACAAGCTGTTGCCGGTGTTCGACCAGCGCCTGCTCGACCAGCCTGACGCCAACGTGTTTCACGTCGTGCAGGACCGCACCGTGCGTGTATCGTGGAAGCAGGAAGTGCGCGCGCAATTACGCCAGATTTTCAGCGGCGGTGCGTTCAAGCTGATTCTCGAAGAATGCAATGCGGTTCACAAGCGCGTATTGCGCGGCCGTGTGTTCGTGGCGCTGCACATGCATGCCGGCGACGGCAACGTGCACACCAACTTGCCCGTCAACTCCGATCACTACCAGATGCTGCAGGACGCCCACGAAGCCGTGGCGCGCATCATGACGCTGGCGCGTTCGCTGGACGGCGTGATTTCCGGCGAGCACGGCATCGGCATCACCAAGCTGGAGTTCCTGACCGAAGATGAAATCAGCGAATTCCGCGACTACAAATTGCGCGTCGATCCGGAAGGCCGTTTCAACAAGGGCAAGCTGCTGAACCTGCCAGGTTTTGAGGCCGACCTGAGCAACGCCTATACGCCGTCCTTCGGGTTGATGGGGCACGAATCGCTGATCATGCAGCAGAGCGATATCGGCGCCATCGCCAACAGCGTCAAGGACTGCCTGCGTTGCGGCAAGTGCAAACCGGTGTGCGCGACACACGTGCCGCGCGCGAACCTGCTGTACTCGCCGCGCAATAAGATCCTGGCCACCTCGTTGCTGGTCGAAGCCTTCGTGTCGATCAAGCATTGGGAAGAATTCGAAGACGTCGCCGACCATTGCACCGTCTGCCACAAGTGCGTGACGCCATGCCCGGTCGACATCGACTTCGGCGACGTCTCGATGAACATGCGCAATCTGCTGCGCAAGATGGGCAAGAAGTCGTTCAACCCGGGCACGGCGACGGCGATGTTCTTCCTCAACGCCACCGATCCGGCCACCATCAATGCCACGCGCAAGGTGATGACCGACTGGGGCTTCAAGGCGCAACGTCTGGGCAACGACATCTTCAAGAAGTTCGCCCGGAAGCAGACCCAAAAACCTGCGGCCACGGTCGGCAAGGCGCCGATCAAGGAGCAGGTGATTCACTTCATCAACAAGAAGATGCCGGGCAACCTGCCGAAGAAGACCGCGCGCGCACTGCTCGACATCGAAGACGACAAGATCGTGCCGATCATCCGCGATCCGAAGACCACCACGGCGGAAACCGAAGCGGTGTTCTACTTCCCGGGTTGCGGTTCGGAGCGTTTGTTCTCGCAAGTCGGCCTCGCCACGCAGGCGATGCTGTGGAACGTCGGCGTGCAGACCGTATTGCCGCCGGGTTACCTGTGCTGCGGTTATCCGCAACGCGGCAGCGGCGATTTCGACAAGGCCGAGAAGATCATCACCGACAACCGCGTGCTGTTCCATCGCATGGCCAACACGCTGAATTATCTCGACATCAAGACCGTCGTGGTGTCTTGCGGCACCTGCTATGACCAGTTGCAGGGGTATGAATTCGAAAAGATATTCCCGGGCTGCCGCATCATCGACATCCACGAATATCTGCTGGAAAAGGGCGTGCGCCTGGAAGGCGTCACCGGTACCCGTTACATGTACCACGATCCCTGCCACAGTCCGATGAAGTTGCAGGATCCGCTGAAGACCGTCAACTCGCTGATCACCACCATCGACGCGCAAAAGATCGAGAAGAACGATCGCTGCTGCGGCGAGTCGGGCACCTTCGGCGTGAGCCGTCCGGATGTGTCGACCCAGGTGCGCTTCCGCAAGGAAGAAGAGATGCGCAAGGGCGCCGACAAGGTGCGCGCCGACGGCTTCGACGGCGACGTCAAGATCCTGACCTCGTGCCCGTCGTGCTTCCAGGGTTTGTCGCGCTACAACGAAGATTCGGGCACTACCGCCGATTACATCGTGGTCGAAATGGCCAAGCACCTGCTCGGCGAAAACTGGTTGCCTGACTACGTGGCCCGCGCCAACAACGGCGGCATTGAACGCGTGCTGGTGTAAGCATGAGCATGGCGAACGCTTGCGATTTGTGCGACGGCGACGGCGGCGAGCTGCTGTTCAACAACGGCAGCTTGCGCGTCGTGCTGGTCGACGAGCCGGCGTATCCCGGTTTCTGCCGCGTCATCTGGAACGGCCACGTCAAGGAAATGACCGACCTCGCGCCGGCGGATCGCAGCGCCGTGATGTCCGCGGTGTGGGCGGTTGAAACGGCCGTGCGCGAAGTCATGCAGCCGGAAAAAATGAACGTCGCCAGCCTCGGCAACATGACCCCGCACGTGCACTGGCATGTGATCCCGCGCTTCACCGACGACCGTCATTTCCCCAGCCCGGTGTGGGCTGAGCCACGCCGGCCCGCTGACGCCGCCAGCATTGCAGCACGTCGCGCACGGCTGCCGCAGCTGCGCGAGGCGGTGCGCCGGCAGCTCGATGCGGCGGGTTTGACGGCCTGATCTGCACCTGCAGTCCCGGTCTGGAATGACCTGGCCGGGCTTGCGTTTCCTCTCACGAATTTCACAAGGGAGAGCCCATGAGCGCCCCGTCTTCTCCGGTTCCCGTTTCCTTCAAGGTGCGCAAGCTCTCGCGCGTGGTCGAAGTCGAGTTCGATGATGGCGTGATGTATGCGCTGCCTTTCGAGCTCATGCGGGTCTATTCGCCCTCGGCCGAAGTGCGCGGCCACGGTCACGGGCAGGAAACCCTGCAGACCGGCAAGCGTGAAGTGGGCATCGTGGGCGTCGAACCTGTCGGCAATTACGGCATCAAACCGATATTCTCGGATGAACATTCCAGCGGCATTTTCACCTGGGAGTATCTCTATCAACTGGGACGCGACCAGGATGCGATGTGGGAAGCCTATCTGCAAAAACTGGAAGCGGCGGGTTTCACGCGCGAAAGCGGCCGCGATCAGGACATGAGTTCGGCCGGCGGCAGCGCCTGCGGTCACCATCATTGAGCTCCGCGAGCCTCGCTTTATAATGTCGCCTTCTTTGTATTCCTTATTTCAGGTTGCCACATGACCAACACTACCCACTTCGGTTATCAGACTGTTTCGGAAGACGACAAGGTGCATAAAGTCGCCGAAGTCTTCCATTCCGTCGCCGCCAAGTACGACGTCATGAACGACTTCATGTCGGCCGGCCTGCACCGGATCTGGAAGGCGTTCACGATCGCCCAGGCGGGTGTGCGTCCCGGCTTCAAGGTACTCGACATCGCGGGCGGCACGGGCGACCTGTCCAAGGCCTTCGCCAAACAGGCCGGTCCGAACGGCGAAGTCTGGCTGACCGACATCAACGAATCGATGCTGCGGGTGGGCCGCGACCGCCTATTGAATAAGGGCATCCCGACCCCCACCTTGTTGTGCGACGCGGAGAAGCTGCCTTTTCCGGACAACTACTTCGATCGCGTGTCGGTGGCCTTCGGCCTGCGCAACATGACCCACAAGGACATTGCCCTGTCGGAAATGCGCCGCGTGCTGAAACCGGGCGGCAAGCTGTTGGTGCTGGAGTTTTCCAAAGTGTGGGAACCGCTGAAGAAGCCGTACGACGTCTATTCCTTCTCGGTGCTGCCATGGCTGGGACAGAAAGTCGCCAATGACGCCGAAAGCTACCGTTATCTGGCTGAATCGATCCGCATGCATCCGGATCAGGAAACGCTGAAGAAGATGATGGAAGACGTTGGTCTTGAGCGTGTGCAGTATTACAACCTGACTGCGGGCGTCGCCGCCTTGCATACGGGTATCAAACTCTAAGCCTTGGGCTTGAGATAATCTGTGTAGGAGCTTGTGTGAAAAAATTCTTCGTCATTCTTATGCTGGCAGTGACGGCCATGACCGTCGCGATGTCGGGCGCTGAAGCCAGGCGTCTCGGCGGCGGCGGCTCGATCGGCAAACAGTCCTCGAGCGCCAGCCGTCAGGCGCAGAGCCCTGCCCCGATGCAGCAGAACCAGGCTGCCGCCGCCAAGCCGGCCGCCCCTGCGGCGGCTCCGGCTGCCGCCGCTGCCAAGCCGAGCATGTGGAAGGGTCTGCTGGGTGGCGCGCTGCTGGGCCTGGGCCTGGGCGCGTTGCTGTCGCACTTCGGCATGGGCGGCGCCATGGCAAGCATGTTGAGCACCATCCTGATGGTGGCGCTGCTGGCGTTCGTGGCAATGTTCCTGTTCCGCATGTTCACGCGCAAGAGTGGTGGCAATACGGGCAGCGCCGGCAATAACGGCTTCACGCCGCAGCCGGCCTACGCCAGCGCGCCCGAACCAGCGGTATATACGCCTGAAATCGGTTCGCGCATCGAGCCGGTCGGCGTGCAAGCGCCTGCCTCGCTGCAAGGCAATAACGAATTCGGTTCGTCTGCGGCTGCCGCAGCCAATGCGCCGATCATCCCGTGGGGCATCCCGGCGGACTTCGACGTGGCCGGCTTCGTGCGCAGCGGCAAGACCTATTTCATCCGCTTGCAAGCAGCGTGGGACAGGGGCGACATCAATGACATCCGCGAATTCACCACGCCGGAAATGTTCGGCGAGCTGCGCCTGCAGCTGCAGGAGCGCGGCAGCGTCGCCAACAATACCGACGTCGTGCAGATCGACGGCGAACTGCTCGGCATTGAAACGCTCGAGCACGATTACCTGGCGACCATCAAGTTCACCGGCCTGATCAAGGAAGCGCCGGACGCCTCGGCGGAACCGTTTGCGGAAATCTGGAATCTGTCCAAGCCGGTCAACGGCGCGGGCGGCTGGGTGCTGGCAGGTATCCAGCAGGTGTAAGCATCCTGTTGCCGGGCCTGCGACTTACTGAGCAGCGCCAAGAACTGTTAAACTTGAAACCGCCCGACATCCCTCGGGCGGTTTTCTTTTTTGATGCCGCGAACTCCCATGCTCTCTTCCCTCTTGCGTCCAGCTGCCGCCGTCATCAACCATTTGCTCGCGCAAGAACCGTGGGCGCAGGCGAGGCTCATTGCCCATCGCGACAAGACCGCCTGTATCGATGCCGGCGTGGCGCAATTGATGCTGACCGTCACCGGCGACGGCTTTCTCAAGAATGCCGACGACAATGCCGTGCCCGCCGTGACCATCCACTTGAAGTTGTCTGATTTGCCACTGATCCTGGCCAACCGCGAGCGCGCCGTGTCCTACGTCCGGATCGAAGGCGACGCCGACTTCGCCAATGCCATTTCCCAGCTGAGCCAGTCGCTGCGCTGGGATGCGGAAGAAGACCTCGGCAAGGTGGTCGGCGACATCGCCGCCACGCGCATCGTGTCCGGCGCCAGGTCGATGGCCGCTGCGGCGCAGACCACGCAAAAACAACTCGCCGAAAATGTCGCCGAATACTTCCTGGAAGAACAACCGATGCTGATCCGCCCGCACGTCATGAATGAATTTTCCAGCGAGGTCGTCAAGCTGCGCGACGATCTGGAGCGCTTGTCCAAACGGATAGAGAAACTGGAGCGCCGCTGATGTTCTTGCGTTCCCTGCGTCTGTTCAAGATCGTGCGCGTGGCGATACGCTACGGCCTCGATGAAATCGCGATCTCCGGCTTCGACACGCCGCGCATTACTGCGCCGCGCGCTGGAAGACCTCGGTCCGATCTTCGTCAAGTTCGGCCAGGTGTTGTCGACGCGGCGCGACTTGCTGCCGCTGGATATCGCCGATGAACTGACACGCCTGCAGGACCGCGTGCCGCCGTTCGATTCCGACCTCGCGATTGCCCAGATCGAGAAGTCGCTGGGCGCGCATCCCGATGTGTTGTTCGCCAGCTTCGACCGCACCCCGATTGCGTCCGCTTCCATCGCGCAAGTCCACTTCGCCACCTTGAAAGACGGCACCGAAGTTGCCGTGAAGGTCTTGCGTCCCGGCATGCGCAGCACGATCGACCACGATATCGGCCTGATGCATATTGCCGCCGACTGGGTCGAGCGTCTGTGGGCCGACGGCCGCCGGCTCAAGGCCAAGGAAGTGGTGGGCGAGTTCGACAAATACCTGCACGACGAGCTCGACCTGATGCGCGAGGCCGCGAACGCCAGCCAGCTGCGCCGCAACTTCGCCAACTCCGATCTGCTGATGGTGCCCGAGATGTACTGGGACTATTGTTCCTCGTCGGTGATCGTGATGGAACGCATGCACGGCATTCCGATCGGGCAGACCGAGCGTCTGCAGGCGGAGGGCGTGGACCTGAGCAAGCTCTCGCGCGACGGCGTCGAGATCTTTTTCACGCAGGTGTTCCGCGACGGCTTCTTCCATGCCGACATGCATCCGGGGAATATCCTGGTGTCGACTGCGCCGGCCACCTTCGGCCGCTACATCGCGCTTGATTTCGGCATCGTCGGGACATTGACCGACTTCGACAAGGATTACCTGTCGCAGAATTTCCTGGCGTTCTTCCAGCGCGATTACAAGCGCGTCGCCGAAGCGCACATCGAATCCGGCTGGGCGCCGAAAGACACGCGCGTCGACGAACTTGAAGCCGCCGTGCGCGCCTGCTGTGAGCCGATCTTCGACCGACCGCTGAAAGACATCTCGTTTGGCCAGGTGCTGTTGCGCCTGTTCCAGACTTCGCGTCGTTTCAACGTCGAAGTGCAACCGCAACTGGTGCTCCTGCAAAAGACGCTGCTTAACGTTGAAGGTCTCGGCCGCCAGCTCGATCCCGAACTCGATTTGTGGAAAACCGCGAAACCGTATCTGGAACGCTGGATGAACGAACAGATCGGCTGGCGCGGTTTCATCCAGCAGCTCAAAGTCGAAGTACCGCGCTACAGTCGTTTGTTGCCGCAGTTGCCGCGCCTGGCGCATCAGGCGCTGACGATGGCCACCGAAGGCGGCAGGCATGAGCAGAACGCCGACTTGCTCAGGAAACTGGTGGCCGAACAGCGCCGCACCAATCTGCTGCTGGGCGTGATCGTGTATTTCGGCGGCGGCCTGATCGGCGGAATCATCGTGGTGCAGGTGTTGCTGCACTTCTTGCGGTACTGATGCATGCAAAAATAAAAACAGGGACGGAACAGGAATGACAGCCGCACAGGCCCCATCGCGCGCACATTGGTTGCCGTTCATCGTGGCGGCAACGTTCTTCATGGAATACCTCGACACCACCATCATCGCGACGGCCTTGCCGCAGATGGCGCAGGCCTTCAAGGTCGGACCGAATGAACTGAGCCTGGGCATGACCGCCTACATGCTGACGCTGGCGGTGTTCATCCCGATCAGCGGCTGGATCGCCGATCGCCTTGGTTCGCGAACGGTGTTTGCTTCGGCGATCGTGATCTTCACGCTGGCGTCGGTGCTGTGCGGGATTTCCGGCAACGTCCTTGAATTCACCGCAGCGCGTATTTTGCAAGGCATGGGCGGCGCGCTGATGGTGCCGGTCGGTCGCCTGATCGTGGTGCGCAACACCAGCAAGGACAAGTTGATGAAGGCGATCTCGACGATCACCTGGCCGGCGATCGTGGCGCCGGTCGTGGGGCCGTCGCTGGGCGGTTTCATCACCACCTATTTTTCCTGGCACTGGATTTTCCTGATCAACGTGCCGTTCGGCATCGCGGCACTGATCGCGGTGCTCGGCATCGTCCCCAACGAGCGCGGCAGCCAGCGCAAGCCGCTGGACATGGTCGGCTTCTTCCTCAGCGGCGCCGCCTTGACTTCACTCCTGTATGGCACCGAACTGGCCAGCCACACCGAAACCAATTTGCTGGTCGCGCTGCTGTTCGTCGTCGGCGGCATCGTGCTTGGGGTGTTCTCGTATCGCCACGGCATGCGTCGTGAACATCCGCTGCTCGACTATTCGACGCTCAAGGTGCCGACATTCAACGTGACCGTCGTCGCCGGTTCGTTCACGCGCATCGGCATCGAGGCAGTGCCGTATCTGTTGCCGCTGTTGTTCCAGATCGGCTTCGGTTTGTCGGCTTTCCATTCCGGCTTGCTGTTGCTGGCCAGCGCATTGGGTAACCTCGGCATGAAGATGTTCACTACGCGCGTGTTGCAGCGTTTCGGCTTCCGTCGCGTGGCGCTGAATAACGCGGTGATTGCCGGCGTATTCGTGTTGGCGTGCGGACTGCTCACCGCAACCACGCCGGTGCCGGTGGTGCTGATGACGATCTTCATCTACGGCCTGTCGCGCTCGATGCAGTTCACCACGCTGGCGACCCTGGCGTATGCCGATGTCAGCGAAGCGCAAAAGAGCGCGGCTTCCACCTTGTGGAGCGTGGCGCAACAGATGACCATCGGCATGGGGATCGCATTTGGCGCGCTGGCTTTGCGGGTGGCGTCGTATTTCAATGGCGGCGCCGACGTTGTAGAGGATCTTGTAGGTCATGTTGACGTTGGCCGCCA
>NZ_AJHH01000132.1 GCF_000256565.1 Herbaspirillum lusitanum P6-12
GTTGTAGAGGATCTTGTAGGTCATGTTGACGTTGGCCGCCACCGCAGCGCGGATCGCCAGATAACCCGAATGGAAATAGGTGCCGTCGCCAAGGTTGGCGAACACGTGCGGCACTTGCGAAAACGGCGCCTGCCCGATCCACGGACCGCCCTCGCCGCCCATGTGGGTGGTCAGCTTGTTGAATTCAGGATAGATCGCGGTAGCCATCACATGGCAGCCGATGCCGGCCAGCGCAAAGCTGCCTTCCGGCACCTTGGTCGAGGTATTGTGCGGGCAACCCGAGCAGTAATACGCCGGACGCGGCGGCGTGCTGATCGCCTTGTTCAGCACCGCATCCTTGGCATCGAGGAAAGCCAGGCGCGCCTTGATCAGGTCGCTGGTATGGAAACGTGCAATGCGCGCCGCGATCACGCGCGCGATCTGCGCCACCGAGAAGTCGGCCTTGGAAGTCAGCAGCCATTCGCCGCGCGGGGCAACCCATTCGCCCTTTTCGTCGAACTTGCCGATCACGCGCGGACGCACGTCGTCACGCCAGTTGTAGAGCTGTTCCTTGAGCTGGTATTCGACCATCTGGCGCTTTTCTTCGACCACCAGGATTTCATCGAGGCCCTGGGCGAATTCGCGCACGCCTTCCGGCTCCAGCGGCCATGGCATCGACACCTTGAACAGGCGCAGGCCGATCTCGGCGGCGAAGTCTTCATCGATGCCCAGTTCGCTCAGCGCTTCCAGCACGTCGAGGTAGGACTTGCCCGAGGCGATGATGCCCAGCCGCGCCTTGGGGCTGTCGATCATCACGCGATTGAGTTTGTTCGCGCGCGCGTACGCGAGCGCAGCGTAGATCTTGTAGTCCTGCATCAGCGCTTCCTGCTTGCGCGCCTGCACGCCCAGCGTGTCGGTCGACAAGCGAGCGTTGAGGCCGCCTTCGGGCATGACGAAGTCGGCTGGGTATTTGATCTCGACGCGGTACGGATCGGCATCCACCGAAGCGCTCGACTCGACGGTGTCGGCCAGCGCCTTGAAGCCCACCGTGCAGCCGGAGAAGCGCGACATGGCCCAGCCGTGCAAGCCGAGGTCGAGGTATTCCTGCACATTGCAGGGGTACAGCATCGGAATCATCGATGCCGAAAAAATATGGTCGGATTGATGCGGCAGCGTCGACGAATACGCGCCATGGTCGTCGCCGGCCACCAGCAGGACCCCGCCCTTGGCCGACGTGCCGGCATGGTTCATGTGCTTGAGCACGTCGCCGCAGCGGTCCACGCCGGGTCCCTTGCCGTACCACATGGAGAACACGCCTTCGACCTTGGCCAATGCTGCGTGCCCCAGACGGCGGTGGCGGCCATGTCTTCGTTGGTGCCGGGCTGGAACTTGATCTTGTGCGCTGCGAGATGCGGCTGCGCCTTCCACAGGGCTTCGTCGAGACCGCCCAGCGGCGAACCACGATAGCCGGAAATGAAGCCGGCAGTATTGAGTCCGGCTTTCTGGTCGCGCAGATACTGCAGCAGCGGCAAGCGCACCAGCGCCTGGATGCCTGACAGAAAGATCGAACCCGAAGTTGCCGTATATTTGTCGTCGAGACTGACCGTCGCGAGCGGTGTCGTCCCCGAGACTGATGTCGTTGAGTTTGCTACAGTGGTTGCTGCCGGTGTCACTGCCCGCCCCGACCGGTCAGGGGCTGACAATTCAACAGGCTCGGCTGCCGAACGGTATTCCATGTACGTCTCCAAAATGATTATTCAGATATCGCCTGCCGTTACTGCACCGGGTACGATGCGTTACTGTCAGACAAAGCGGCCGTGGTAGCGACCTTCACAACAATCCGTCCTCCGAAACTGCTGTGACTGAAGTCTATGCTTTTATAAGAAGATCAAGGAAATACCGATTGTCGATGGGGGTATAAGTTTTAAATATAGCCCCGGACCTGATAACCATTAAGCGGGATTCGTGCTGCGAATCATGAGGTAAACGCAAAAACGCCCGCTTGCGCGGGCGTTTTATGTCTGGCGGAGTGGACGGGACTCGAACCCGCGACCCCCGGCGTGACAGGCCGGTATTCTAACCAACTGAACTACCACTCCTAAATCGTTGCTGACCACTTGAGATTTGGTGGGTGCTGAGAGGCTCGAACTCCCGACCCGCGCCTTGTAAGGGCGCTGCTCTACCAACTGAGCTAAGCACCCGCACCTTAACCCCAAACAGTCTTTTATCGTCCGTCAACGACGAAAGACCGCTAGTTTAGCGCATCTTTCAAACCTTTGCCAGGTTTAAATTTGGGCACCTTGGCAGCCTTGATCTTGATTGCCGCCCCGGTACGCGGGTTGCGGCCCGTGCGCGCGGCGCGCTTGCCGACCGAGAATGTGCCGAAGCCGACAAGGGTCACGGAGCCGTTTTTCTTCAACGTGGTTTTCACTGCGCTGATCACGGCCTCCAGTGCACGCGCCGATGCCGCTTTCGAGATGTCGGCCTGCTTCGCGATGTGATCGATCAATTCGGTTTTATTCACTTACGCCCCTCCAGACTAAAGATTGAACAAGCTTCATTTCGTGACGCCTGCGCCTTCGATTCGGTGAGGCCAAACACGCATCACGGACCCTGCAGAAAAATCTGCAGAATGTATTAAACAAGCCGCAAATCCTTGTGTCAAGCGGTTTACCGGCGCTTCATCCGGTCTTCGAAATGCAGTTTTTGAAATGATGTAAAACGTTTATCTTCTTATCAACGAGCGTCGTTGTTGATGCAGCGAACACAAAAAAAGGCGCTCCGGAGCGCCTTTTCATTATCGGCGACCATGAGGCCGCCGAACGAATTACTTCAATGCTTCACGACGCTGGGATCGGTCGATTCCTTCGGCGCGACAGCCACCACCGCTGCCTCTTCTTCGGTCAACGGAACCGGCTGGCTCTCCAGGGCAATTTCCAGGACCTTGTCGATCCAGCGCACCGGCACGATTTCCAACTTATTCTTCACGTTGTCGGGAATCTCGGTCAGATCCTTGACGTTTTGCTCAGGGATCAGGACCGTCTTGATGCCGCCGCGATGCGCCGCCAGCAGTTTTTCCTTCAGGCCGCCAATCGGCAATACTTCGCCGCGCAAGGTGATCTCGCCAGTCATCGCCACATCGGCGCGAACCGGAATACCGGTGAACACCGACACCATCGCCGTGGTCATCGCGATACCTGCCGATGGACCGTCTTTCGGCGTCGCGCCTTCGGGGACGTGGATGTGGATATCACGTTTCTCGAAGACTTCGCTCTTGATGCCGAGCTTGCTCGCGCGGCTGCGTACGACGGTGCGCGCAGCTTCGATCGATTCCTTCATCACGTCGCCCAAGGTGCCGGTGCGAATCACGCCGCCCTTGCCCGGCATCGTCACGGCTTCGATGGTCAGCAGATCGCCGCCCACTTCGGTCCATGCCAGGCCGACGACCTGACCAACCTGGTTTTCCTTCTCGGCGATACCGAAATCGAAACGACGCACGCCCAGGAATTTGTCCAGGTTGCGCGAAGTCACGGTGACCTTCTTCTCCTGCTTCTTCAGCAGCAGCATCTTCACGACCTTGCGGCAGATCTTCGACACTTCGCGTTCCAGCGAACGTACGCCGGCTTCGCGGGTGTAGTAGCGGATGATGTCGCGCAGCGCCGACTCGGCCACGCTGATCTCGCCCTCTTTCAGACCGTTGTTCTTGATCTGTTTCGGCAGCAGATAGCGTTGCGCGATGCTGGTCTTTTCATCTTCGGTGTAACCCGACAGGCGAATCACTTCCATGCGGTCCAGCAGCGCCGGCGGGATGTTGAAGGAATTCGACGTCGCCACGAACATCACATCCGACAAGTCGAAATCGACTTCGATGTAATGGTCGGAGAAGGTGTGATTCTGTTCCGGGTCGAGCACTTCCAGCAGCGCCGACGACGGGTCGCCGCGGAAGTCCATGCCCAGCTTGTCGATTTCGTCGAGCAGGAACAATGGATTGCGCACGCCGACCTTGGACAGGCTTTGCAAAATCTTGCCTGGCATGGAGCCGATATAGGTACGGCGGTGGCCGCGGATCTCGGCTTCGTCGCGTACGCCGCCGAGCGCCATGCGCACGAACTTGCGGTTGGTCGCACGGGCGATCGATTGACCCAGCGAGGTCTTACCCACGCCCGGAGGACCGACGAAGCACAGGATCGGCGCTTTCAGCTTGTCGACGCGCTGTTGCACGGCGAGGTATTCCAGGATGCGTTCCTTGACCTTGTCGAGGCCGTAATGGTCGCCTTCAAGGACCTTCTCTGCATTCGGCAAGTCGTTGTTGACCTTGGACTTCTTCTTCCACGGCAAACCGACCAGCGTGTCGATGTAGTTGCGCACGACCGTGGCTTCGGCCGACATCGGCGACATCAGCTTGAGCTTGCGGAGTTCGGATTGCGCCTTTTCCAGCGCTTCCTTCGGCATCTTGGCGGAGAGGATCTTCTTCTCCAGCTCTTCCAGATCGGCGCCGTCTTCGCCTTCGCCGAGTTCCTTCTGGATCGCCTTGACCTGTTCGTTCAGGTAGTACTCGCGCTGCGACTTTTCCATCTGGCGCTTGACACGGCCGCGGATGCGCTTTTCGACCTGCAGGATGTCCAGCTCGCCTTCCAGTTGGCCGAGCAGATGCTCATGGCGCTTGGCGACATTGAAGATTTCCAGGATGACCTGTTTTTGCTCGAGCTTGAGCGGCAGATGCGCAGCAATGGTGTCGGCCAGACGGCCGGCGTCATCGATGCCTGCCAGCGAGCTCAGGATCTCGGGCGGGATCTTCTTGTTCAGTTTGACGTATTGGTCGAACTGCTGAACGATGGTGCGGCGCATGGCTTCGACTTCAGCCTCGTCGCCCAGTTCGGATTCGACCGGCGTCAGATCGGCGACAAAATGCGTGTCCAGTTCGCTGATGTGATGGATGCGCGCACGCTGTGCGCCTTCGACCAGGACCTTGACGGTGCCGTCGGGCAACTTCAGCATTTGCAGGATGTTGGCGACGCAGCCGATTTCGTAGATGTCGTCAGCCGAAGGTTCATCCTTGGCGGCGGCTTTCTGGGCGGCAAGCATGATGCTCTTGCCCTGCTCCATCGCGGCTTCCAGAGCCTTGATCGACTTCGGACGGCCGACGAATAAAGGAATCACCATATGCGGGAAGACAACAACATCCCGCAACGGCAACAGAGGCAATTGCGTTTGTTCTGTGAGAGTAGAAGTCGTCATGGCGAGCCTTATCAAAAGTTACTGTTAGTGATGTTGGCGCGAGCTGCTAAAACACAAGCCCAGATTGAAATAAAAACACGACAACTTTCGGGTAAAACCGGGTAAGTGCTGCGGTTGATGAAAACAAATAAATGCCGAAACAATAACAAAAAATCAAACAAAAAAAGCCACACACGAAGTCGCCCTCGGGTGGCTTTACGATGGAAGCCTGAGTGATGTCTGCGGTTTATTGTACCGCTTTTAGTCGAGGCGAACCGGGCCGGCGATTTTTGTCGCCGGGCTCTTTTCGCCGGAGGATCAAGCGCCCGAAACCTTGGGCTGTTCGTGGTAAATCAACAAAGGCTTGGCGCCGTTGGTGATGGTGTTTTCATCGATGACCACCTTGGCGACGTTTTGCTGGCTCGGCAGTTCGTACATCACGTCCAGCAGAGCGTGTTCAAGGATGGAGCGCAGGCCGCGCGCACCGGTCTTGCGGGCCAATGCCTTCTTGGCGATCGCCTGCAACGCGGCAGGACGAATCTCGAGTTCAGCACCTTCCATTTGCAACAGCTTGGAATACTGCTTGATCAGCGCATTCTTCGGCTCCAGCAAAATCTGGATCAGCGCTTCTTCGTTCAATTCGTTGAGCGCGGCAATCACCGGCAAACGGCCGACCAATTCCGGGATCAGGCCGAACTTGACCAGATCGTCCGGTTCCGCGTGCAGCAGCACTTCGCTGGCGGTCTTTTGCGTCTGGCTCTTGACGTTGGCGCCGAAACCGATGCCGCTCTTCTCGGAACGCTCGGAAATGATCTTGGTCAGGCCGTCGAAGGCGCCGCCGCAGATGAACATGATGTTGGTCGTATCGATCTGCACGAAATCCTGGTTAGGATGCTTGCGGCCGCCTTGCGGCGGCACCGATGCCATCGTGCCTTCGATCAGCTTCAGCAGCGCTTGCTGCACGCCTTCGCCGGACACGTCGCGGGTGATCGACGGATTGTCGGACTTGCGCGAGATCTTGTCGATTTCATCGATGTAGACGATGCCCCGCTGAGCCTTCTCGACTTCGTAATTGCAGTTCTGCAGCAGCTTCTGAATGATGTTCTCGACGTCTTCACCGACATAGCCGGCTTCGGTCAGCGTGGTCGCATCGGCGATCACGAACGGCACGTTGAGCATGCGCGCCAGTGTCTGCGCCAGCAAGGTCTTGCCGGAGCCGGTCGGGCCGACCAGCAGGATGTTGCTCTTGGCGAGTTCGACGTCGTCCTTCTTGCCGAGATGCTTCAGACGCTTGTAGTGGTTGTACACGGCGACCGACAGGATGCGCTTGGCGGTCTGCTGGCCGATCACGTATTGGTCGAGCAATTCGGAAATTTCCTGCGGCGTCGGCAGATCGGATTTTGCACCCGCGACCGACTCAACGCTGGAGGCTTCGTCGCGAATGATGTCATTGCACAGATCAATGCATTCATCGCAGATGAAGACAGACGGACCTGCGATCAGTTTCTTGACTTCGTGCTGGCTTTTGCCGCAAAACGAGCAATAAAGCAGCTTTTCGCCACTGGAAGATTTTTTCTCGGACATATAGGGCAAATGTGAATAGAGTTCGGCTTGATCATACCTGCGATTTCATGATTCGTCACGGAATCGCCATATTTGAAAGCCGGTAAAACGAGCTTCCAGAGTACTCCATATGGGGTCGCAGACAAAAAAAGCAATGAGACGGAAATCCGTCCCTAATCGCCGCATTGACACCGCATATTGAGAGCTTTGTACGATGATGCGGTGCAAAAGAAAAATGCCCGGACCGCAGTCCGGGCATTTTCTTGAAATGCAGCAATGCGGCACCGGATCGGCGACGCAAATCTGACAAATCCGAATTACGCGCGTCGAATCAAGCCCGTTTTTCCAGCACCTGGTCGATCAGGCCATACTCCGCAGCGGCTTGCGCCGACATGAAGTTGTCGCGATCAGTGTCCTTGCCGATCTGATCGATCGTACGACCGGTCTTTTCAGCGAGGATGGCGTTCAGGCGTTCACGCAGGTACAGGATTTCGCGTGCCTGGATTTCGATATCCGACGCCTGGCCCTGAGCGCCACCCAGAGGCTGGTGAATCATGATGCGCGAGTTCGGCAGCGAGAAACGCTTGCCCTTGGCGCCGGCGGCGAGCAGGAAAGCGCCCATCGAGGCTGCCAGGCCCGTGCACAGCGTGGAAACGTCCGGCTTGATGAATTGCATCGTGTCGAAAATCGCCATGCCGGCCGACACCGAGCCGCCCGGGGAGTTGATGTACAGCGAGATGTCCTTGTCAGGATTTTCGCTCTCCAGGAACAGCAGCTGCGCCACCACCAGGTTGGCGGTCGCATCATTGACCGGGCCAACCAGGAAAATGATGCGCTCTTTCAGCAAGCGCGAGTAAATATCGTATGCACGCTCACCGCGACCGCTTTGCTCGATCACCATCGGCACCATGCCGAGCATTTCTGTATCCAGTGCAGACTGCCTAATCAAACCTGTCATGTGCATTCCTTATGCGTCGTAGTCTTCTCTGATGTTACCCGGGAAGGTCGGATTACGCTTGCGGCTGGTTGCCCATCAAGGCGTCGAACGCGACCGATTTCTCGGAAACCTTGGATTTACCCAAGACGTAGTTGACGACGTTTTCTTCCAAAACAAGGGCTTCGACTTCGGCCAGGCGACGACGGTCGCTGAAGTAGTACTTCAGGACTTGTTGCGGGTCTTCATAGCTTTGTGCGAAGTCTTCGACTTGCGCCTTGACTTGTTCTTCGGTGGCTTCCAGCTTGTTGGTCTTGACGACTTCAGCCAGGATCAGGCCCAGGCGAACGCGACGTTCCGCTTGTGCTGTGAACAGCTCGCGCGGCAGTTGCATGCCCTTTGGATCCATGCCGCGTTGCTGCATGTCCTGATGCGCCATTTCGATCAGGCGTTCGATGTCTTGCTCGACCAATGCCTTCGGCACTTCCAGTTCGCTGACCTTGATCAGGGCGTCCATGACGCTGTCCTTGGTCTTGGCCTTGGTGCGGGCGCTGACTTCGCGTTCCAGGTTGCGCTTGATGTCTTCGCGCATCTTGGTCAGGTCGCCGTCTTCGATACCCAGCGACTTGGCGAATTCTGCGTCGACTTCCGGCAGATGCGCCCATTCCAGTTGCTTCAGCGTGATGGTGAATTCTGCAGTTTTGCCGGCCACGTCCTTGCCATGGTAATCAGCAGGGAAAGCCAACGGGAAAGTCTTGGACTCGCCGACCTTCAGGCCCAGTGTCGCGGCTTCGAATTCCGGCAGCATGCGGCCTTCGCCCAGCACGAACGGGAAGGCATCAGCCTTGCCGCCCTGGAACTCAACGCCGTCGATCTTGCCGACGAAGTCGACTGTGGCGCGATCGCCGTTTTGTGCAACAGGCTCGCCGCCGTCGCCGTGCGCGCCTTGCTCGCCCTTGACGTGGTAGTGCACGCGCTGCTTGCGCAGGATGTCCAGGGTCTTGTCGATTTCGGTGTCGGAAACAGCCGATGTGGTCTTCTCGACTTCAGCCGAAGCCAGATCGCCGAGGACGACTTCCGGATAGATTTCAAATGTAGCGTCGAACGCCAACGAACCTTCAGCCACGCCTTCGCTGGTCTTTGGCTCGATCTTCGGGTAACCGGCAACGCGCAGGTTGTTTTCGACGGCGATGTCGTTGAATGCGCGACCGACCTTGTCGTTCAGCACTTCGGTTTCGACCTGGTAGCCGAACTGGGCGGCAACCATTTTCATCGGCACTTTGCCTGGACGGAAGCCTGGCGCCTTGGCGGTGCGGGCACGCACCTTCAGGCGCTTTTCCACTTCAGCCTGAACATCGGCCAGCGGGAAAGACAGGGTCATACGACGTTCGAGTTTGCTCAGGGTTTCGACAGCAGTTGCCATTTAAATCGTCCAAATGTTAAGAATTCCGTAAGCCGGAGCGTTTTCGCCACGTCCCAATCAACTCAGATAAGTGACTGCAGACGACAAGCGCCCTGCCCGGCCGCGCTAAAGTCCGCTATTTTATACGGAAAAGATGCCCTTGCGCCAAAACGGCGAATCGGAGCCGATAAAAACCGTCGAAGAACCCGCTCAGCCTTGCCCGCCGTGCAAAAGCGCCTCGACCGCGCGGCCGATTGCCAGCACCCGCGCATCAGCGCCGCGGCTGCCGCAAATGCTGATGCCGACCGGCAATTTGCTGTCGGATGGACAAGGCAGGTTCAGCGCACAACCGTCGAGGAAATTGATCACGCTCGGATTGCGCAACACCAGCCCGTTGGTGGCAAAGAAAGTGTCATCGCTGTCTTGCAAAGGCTGCAACAGCGGCGGCACCACCGGTACGGTCGGCATCAGCCAGGCGTCGAACACCGCCAGACGGCGCTCGGCCTGCGCGACCAGACGCCGGCGCCGCCGGCATTAATTGACGGCAACTCCTTCAATTCTGGGAACGAGAAACGCTGGATCAGCGCACCCGCCTTTTGCAGACGCGCCAACGCCGCGTCGAATGCCGCCCGCACGGCATCGTCCATGCCGTCGTTGACGAAATCTTCCGTCACGCCGAAACGCAGTCCGGCCAGCGGCACGGCATCGGTGGCCAGGGTTTCGCCCGACAAAATCGCATCGGCAATCGCGCAGCAATCGACGCTGCGCGCCAGCGGCCCGGCCGAATCCAGTGTGGTCGACAACGGCACCGCCCCGTCCAGGCTGACGCGCCGCGCAGTCGGCTTGAAACGCCGCCGGCATTAATTGACGGCAACTCCTTCAATTCTGGGAACGAGAAACGCTGGATCAGCGCACCCGCCTTTTGCAGACGCGCCAACGCCGCGTCGAATGCCGCCCGCACGGCATCGTCCATGCCGTCGTTGACGAAATCTTCCGTCACGCCGAAACGCAGTCCGGCCAGCGGCACGGCATCGGTGGCCAGGGTTTCGCCCGACAAAATCGCATCGGCAATCGCGCAGCAATCGACGCTGCGCGCCAGCGGCCCGGCCGAATCCAGTGTGGTCGACAACGGCACCGCCCCGTCCAGGCTGACGCGCCGCGCAGTCGGCTTGAAACCGGTCAGGCCGCAGAACGCGGAAGGAATCCGGATCGAGCCGCCGGTATCGGTACCCAGCGCCATCACCGCCATGTCGCCCGCGACGCTGACGGCGCCGCCCGAGGTCGAACCGCCGGTGACCCGCGTGCCATCCAGAGGATTGCGCGGCGTACCGTAATGCGGATTCAGGCCCAGTCCGGAAAATGCGAATTCGCTCATGTTGGTGCGCCCCAGCAGGACCGCGCCGGCATGGCGCAGACGCGTCACGGCGAGCGCATCGGCCTGTGCCGCCGGCGCATCCGCCAGCGCCTTGGAGCCGGCAGCCGTCACCTCGCCCTGGACGTCGAACAAATCCTTGATCGACACCCCGCCCTGCCCGCGATAAGTGACGATGCGCTCCAGCGCCTGCTCGACCAGTTTGACGCTGGTGGTTTGCCCCGCCTGCAATTCGGCTGCGAGAGCCCTGATTGTCTTCATGATTTATTTCACCGGAATGGGAGTGGACGTGGAGACCGGCACGGCCGTGATGGCATTCATCGGACTGCCGTCGATCAGCTTGTCGGAATACGTCAGATATACCAAGGTGTTGCGCTTCACATCGACCAGCCGCACGATGTGCAGGCGCTTGAACAGGATCGACATGCGCTCTGAAAATACGTCCTCCTGCACCGGCACGGCTCCCTTGAAGGAAATCGCCGGCGCCACCTGGCGACAGGCAATCGATGCCTCGGCCTTGTCCTCGGCCAGGCCGACAGTGCCCTTGACGCCGCCGGTGCGGGCGCGCGACACGTAGCAGGTCACGCCGATCACTTTCGGATCGTCATACGCTTCCACCGCGATGCGATCGTTCTTGCCGAGCCAGCGGAAGGCCGTGCTGACGTCGCCGAGTTCCTGCGCTGCCGCGGGTTGGACGAAGGCTGAGAACGACAAAGACAGCGACAACGTGATCGCTGCCAGACATGAAAGCTTGCGCATGATTTTCCTTTGCTGTGGAGATGAAGACGAGGCTGCAACCTTAGCAGATAAGACGCAGTCCGCTTCGATCAAACGCCGGCATTTATCCGGCGTCGGCCATCAACGCAAAACGCGGCACGCGCTTGCCGTCGACTTCGATCATTTCATGGAACACGTCGCGCGGACGGATCCAGACGGTGCCGTTGGCGGCGCGGTACACCACCATCGGGGTCAGGTCCGACTCCAGCGTCGCCTCGTACAGGAATTCGTAAATGCCGCCCTTGTAATGCTGATAGCGCATGCCTGCTCCCGGTTCGATAAACATCACGTTGCAAATGAAAATCGCCCGGCGCATTGCGCGAACAAGTCAGCGCTGCGGAGCCGGGCGAACGGAAAAACAAAGGGAATGACTGGTGCGAGGGAGGGGACTCGAACCCCTACACCATTGCTGGCGTCAGGACCTAAACCTGGTGCGTCTACCAATTTCGCCACCCTCGCTGAAAGGTGCAATCATCGACCGGCTTCGGCTTGCTCTGGATTTTTCAGCGTGTACGCCGGAGAACCAGGTCCTGTCAATGAGGTAGCAGTTTTAATGCAGCCCGCTATTCTACTTCAAGCTTGGCGGGCTGTCTGCGTTTTTATCCGTCCCCTCTGCAATTTTCCTAGGGCTTTTTGACCCGGAACAGCGCCGCGTATGCCGCCGGCAGGAACAGCAGCGTTAACGCCGTCGCCACCACCAGCCCGCCCATGATCGCCACCGCCATCGGCCCGACTCCGGTTTTTCGCTGGCCTCCGCCAG
>NZ_AJHH01000133.1 GCF_000256565.1 Herbaspirillum lusitanum P6-12
GCGGCGCTCAGCGACTCCGGTTTTTCGCTGGCCTCCGCCAGTTGCAGCAGGCCGCCATAGAATCCCGAACGCGACAACAGCGCCTCGCGCACTTCGATCGACACGCCGATCTGGGCCAGGATGTCGGCGATGTCCTGGTTCAGCAGGGCATCTGTCAGCGACAGCACGCCGACCATGAACGCCGTATCCGAGCGGCTGGAGCGGCGCGGCTGGGCTTTTTGCGCCAGCAGTTCGCACAGCTTGCCGCGCGTGGCCGCCAGGATCATCAGCGGCGAGGACGCATTGCGGCCGTTGTCCGGATTGGCGTACAGCAGGATCTGCAACCAGCGCTTCAGCTGGCGATCGCCCAGCACCAGCAAGGCCTGGCCGAGCGAGGCGATGTGCCGGCGGAAACCGTACATCGGCGTGTTCACCAGGCGCAGCAGCATCAGGCTCAGTGCAATGTCCTTCTTGATGAAGCGCACGATCTCGTAGTTGTTGGCGCCCTTGATGACCAACGCCAGTATCTGCATGATCAGGATGCTGGAGGCGTTCAGTTTTTTACCGCGCAACACGTCGGGTCGGGCGAAATAATACCCCTGGTAGTAATCGAATCCGCACTCGCTGCAGAGCCTGAATTTCTCTACGGTTTCCACTTTCTCGGCGAGCAGCTTCTTGCCTTTTTGCCGCAGGCTGCGACTGAGTGCGGCGAGTTCATCGTCCGGAATGTTCAGTACATCCACCTTGACGATGCCGGCCACGCGCATGAGCAGATCGGTGCGGTCCGATTCCTGCACCAGGTCGTCGATGGCAAACATGTACCCGGCCTCGGACAGCGCCTCGATGCGCTGCATCAGCGGCAGCGTCAGTTCGACGGTTTCGAGTATCTCCAGGATGACGTGCTCCTTGGGCAGCACGAAGATGGCGTCGCTCAGCAGGATGGCGGCATCCACGTTGATGAAGGCGACCAGCGAGCCGATCACGTTGTGCAGGCCGAGCTCGGCGGACCCCCGTTTTGCTTTTATTTTTCTTGTGCGTCAGCATACCGCA
>NZ_AJHH01000134.1 GCF_000256565.1 Herbaspirillum lusitanum P6-12
CCCGTTTTGCTTTTATTTTTCTTGTGCGTCAGCATACCGCAGAGCCGGGCGCTTTCGTACTGTTTGAGAAAATAGCCTCATGTCATTCCGATAACGAACGCAGATCGTCGACCGGCTGCGTGGGCGCGGATGGCGTCGAGTTGCGGGCTGATCTGGCTCGATACGGTCGGGCCCTGGATGCCGTCGGCGACGTCGGATTGCACCGTGATGGCCCACTCGCGATCTTCACGCCAGACCACGCCCGGCTCCCACGCCAGGCTCACGCGCGCGACCTGCGCCAGCGGCACGCTCTTGCCGCTCGCGGTCGGGATGTTGGCCTGGTTGAGCGCGTCGATGGTGGCGCGTTCTTCCAGCGGCTGGCGCACCAGGATGTCGATGAGCTTGTCGTTCTCGCGATACTGGCCGACAGCGGTCCCGGTCAGCAAGGTATTGACAGTGCGCATGACGGTCTGCGAACCGATGCCGAGCACGCGCAACTTGTCCTGGTCGAGATCGATGCGCAAGGACTTGACCGATTCGTTCCAGTTGTCGTTGAGGCCGATCACGTTGGGATTGCGGTTCATCACCGTCTTCACCTGGTCGGCAATGGCGCGCACCTTGTCGACCTCGGTGCCGGTCACGCGGAACTGCACGGCGTACGGTACCGGCGGCCCGCTCGGCAGCAGCTTGACGCGATCAGGATCACCGAGTTGCGGATGATCATGCCGAACAAGGCGATCACGCCGAGTTGCGCCACGAAACCGAACGGACGATGCAGCACCAGCAAGGCCACCGCCGCGCCGGCCACGCCCAGCGGGCCGGTCAGGAACACCAGCATGGCGCGCGAGAAGCTATGCAGCTGCAGCATCAGCAAGGTGAAGATGATGAAGATCACCAGCGGCACGTTGGCCGCAATCGAATCCTGCGCCTTGCTGCTGTCGGCTGCGGCGCCGGCCAGTTCGATCGCATAACCGGCCGGCAGCCGGGCATCCTCCGGTTTGCCGCTGCGAAGATTGGCGGGAACGGCCTGCGCCATCAGTTTGGGATGAGGCAGGTTCAGGTTGTCCATGTAACCGACGAAGTCGTGCGCATCCGCTTCGCCGCCAAGGCGAGGATTGAAGCGACGTTCTTCGCCCACGCTGGTGACGGTGATGCCGCGGTAGTCATGGGCAGGGTAGAGCAGGCACTCATCCGGCAATGTCAGGATCTGTTCATGTACCGATCGAAACAATTGCAGGGGACTGCCTTGCTGGAAATCGGTACGGCCGCAACCGCGAATCAGCAAGCTGTCGCCGGTGAACGCCATGTGTTGACCGTCCAACACATAAGTCAGGCAACCGTTGGTATGGCCGGGTGTGGCGCGCACCTCCAGATAACGGCGTCCGAACCGGATACGATCGCCATGACCGAGCGGCAGGTCACTGAACATCGCGCCGGCGACGGATGCCAATGCAATCCGGCTGCCGCAGCGCTCGTGCAGCCACCACGCGCCGGTCACGTGGTCGGCATGGACGTGCGTATCGAGCGTTGCGAGCAGCTTGAGGCCCAGTTCATCGAGCAAAGCCAGGTCACGCGGCGCCTGTTCGAATACCGGGTCAATCAGCAAGGCCTCATCCCGATCGCCCAGCAGGTAAGTGTAGGTACACGACGCAGGATCGAAGAGTTGTCGAAAAATCATTTGTCATCCATGGTCGGGAAATCAATCGCCGCGCTTGGCCACCAGCGCGCCTTCGATCTGGTGCTTCGCCAGCGAGGCGGCGACGAAGCCGGAGGCTTTCAGGTCTTCCACGAAATCGGCAAGATAGCGCGCGGCGGCTTCACCGGCTGCGGAGAAGCTGCCGGCCTCGGCGGAG
>NZ_AJHH01000135.1 GCF_000256565.1 Herbaspirillum lusitanum P6-12
GCCGGCGCGCGGCTGCGGAGAAGCTGCCGGCCTCGGCGGAGGCGACAAAACACTCAATGCTGGTTAAGGATTCCATATGTCTATTTTAAACATAATGTTTAAGAAGTAGATAGTGATTGCTATCTAGTTTAAACATAATGCTTGTCCCATACTTCATTTCAAGCCAAACGGAATTCAAACCAACGCAAGGAAAACCGCAGGCCATCTTTTCATTCCCTTACTTATTTTCTTATTCAATCAAGGAGCAATATCATGACTGCAAACACCACCATCAATCTGACCCTGTCCAATAAAGTTGCCTTCGTGCAAGGCGGTTCGCGCGGCATCGGCGCCGCCATCGTCAAGCGTCTGGTGCAGGAAGGCGCGATCGTCGCCTTCACCTACGTCAGCTCGCCGGACAAGGCGCAAGCGCTGGTCAGCGAACTCGAAGCCAAGGGCGGCCGCGCACTGGCAATCCAGGCCGACAGCTCGGACACCGCAGCGTTGCAACAAGCCATCCGCATCGCCGCGGAAACCTTCGGCCGTCTCGACATCCTGGTCAACAATGCCGGCGTGCTGGCGATGGGTTCGGTGGAAGAATTCAAGCTGGAAGATCTGGACCGCACGCTGGACGTGAACGTGCGCAGCGTATTCGTCGCCACCCAGGAAGCCGTGCGCTTCATGCGTGAAGGCGGCCGTGTCATCACCATCGGCAGCACCAACGCCGATCGCATGCCGTTCGCCGGCGGCGCCGTGTATGCCATGAGCAAGTCGGCCATCGTCGGCCTGACCAAGGGCCTGGCGCGCGACCTTGGTCCACGCGGCATCACCGTCAACAATGTGCAGCCAGGTCCGGTCGATACCGACATGAATCCGGCTGACAGCGATTTCGCAGACGCGCTCAAAGGCCTGATGGCGTTGCCACGCTACGGCAAGGCCGAAGAAATCGCCAGCTTCGTGACGTATCTGGCAGGTCCCGAGGCTGGCTACATCACCGGCGCCAGCCTGACGATCGACGGCGGCTTCTCGGCCTGATGCGATCGGCAAGCAACAGACGTAAAAAAAGCGGAGCTTCGTGCTCCGCTTTTTTATTGCTTGAAAATGATCAGGCGATCAGGCAAACAAGCGCGCCAGCTCGACGCCGGGTTCCGGCGCGCGCATGAAGGCTTCGCCGACCAGGAAGGCGTTGACCTTGGCGTCGCGCATGCGCTTGACGTCGTCCGGCGTGGCGATGGCCGATTCGGTGATGACCAGTTTGTCGGACGGAATGCGCGGCAACAGATTGAGCGTTGTGTCCAGCGTGGTTTCGAAGGTGCGCAGATTGCGGTTGTTGATGCCCAGCAGCGCAGTCTTCAGTTTCAGTGCGGCGTCGAGTTCAACGCCGTCGTGCACTTCCACCAGCACGCTCATGCCGAGTTCATGGGCGCAGGCTTCAAGCTCCGCCATCAGGCCATGGTCGAGTGCGGCGACAATCAGCAGGATGGCGTCGGCGCCCCATGAGCGCGCTTCGTAGACCTGGTACATATCCATCATGAAATCCTTGCGCAGCACGGGCAGCGCACAGGCGGCGCGCGCCTGTTTGAGGTATTCCGGCGCACCCTGGAAGAATTGCACGTCGGTCAGCACCGACAGGCAGGCCGCGCCGTGGGCGGCGTAGCTGACGGCAATCTCGGCCGGCTTGAAATCGGGACGGATCACGCCTTTGGATGGCGAGGCCTTTTTGACTTCGGCGATGATGCCGGCGTTGCCGGCAGCGATCTTGCTGCGCAGGCCGGCTTCGCGCGCGCGCTTCGGTATCGGATTCGACGTCGCGACGCAGGCTGGCGAGGTCGCGATGCTGCTTCGCCGCTTTGACTTCATCGGCTTTGACGTCGAGGATCTTGTTGAGGATGTCAGACATGAAAATTCCTTGATGACTATTGATGTTACTTGCGCTGATCCAGTGCCAGCCGGAACGCCAATGCGCCCAGCGTTAGCCCCATGAGATATCGCTGCGCCCGCATCCAGCCCGGATTGCTGGAGAAGAAACCGGCAATCGCGCTGGCCGTCAGGATCAGCAGGCCGTTGACGGTGAAGCTGACGGCGATCTGCGTCACGCCCAGTGTCAGGCTCTGCAGCATCACGTGGCCATGTTCGGCATGGATGAATTGCGGCAGGAACGACATGTAGAACATCGCCGCCTTGGGGTTAAGCAGATTGGTCAGGAAACCCATGCGGAACAGGGTCGCGTTGCTGTCATGCGGCAAGTCCCGGGTCTGGAACGGCGATGCGCCGCCCGGTTTGATTGCATTCCAAGCCATCCACAACAGATAGGCCGCGCCCAGATACTTGATCAGGTCATAGGCAAGCGGCACCGCGAGGAACAAGGCCGTCAGGCCGAAGGTCGCCGCCAGCATGTGAACCACGAAACCGGCCGCCACGCCGAGCAGTGAAATCATCCCCGCCGCACGTCCCTGGCAGATCGAGCGCGACACGCAATACATCATGTTGGGGCCGGGAGTCAGCACCAGCACCAATGCGGCCAATGCGAAGATCAGCAAGTCGTTCAGGGGAATCATGTGCGCCTTCCGTCAGTGAAAAGATCAGTTCCGAATGTTAACTTCGTCAACTTCGTCAACGGCAACAATTAAGTCTTGCCGCCCAGTTGCTTGGTCGCCTTCACGAACTGTTCGAGCTTGGCCAGCGCCGCACCCGAGGCAATGGTTGCGCGCGCCTTGTTCAGGCCCTCTTCAATCGATGCCGCAACGCCGGCTGCATACAGCGCCGTTCCTGCGTTGATGGCGACGATGTCGTGCACCGGACCCGGCACGCCCTTGAGCGCTTCGAAGATTTTTTCCTTCGATTCGTTGGCATTGGCGACTTGCAGGTTGCGGCTGGCGAACATGCTCATGCCGAAGTCTTCCGGATGGATTTCATATTCGCGGATTTCGCCGTTGACCAGCTCGCCGATCATGGTGGCGCCGCCCAGCGTGACTTCATCGAGATTGTCGCGGCCCCACACCACGATCGCATGCTGCGCGCCCAGGCGTTGCAGTACGCGCACCTGGATGCCGACCAGATCCGCATGGAACACGCCCATCAGGATGTTCGGCGCTCCGGCCGGGTTGGTCAGCGGGCCGAGAATATTAAAGATGGTGCGTACGCCAAGTTCCTTGCGCACCGGCGCGGCGTGCTTCATGGCGGCGTGGTGGTTGGGCGCGAACATGAAGCCGATGCCGGTCTGCGCGATCGATTGCGCGACTTGCTCCGGTTGCAGGTTGATGTCGGCGCCGAGGGCTTCGAGCACGTCGGCGCTGCCCGACGACGACGACACGCTGCGACCGCCGTGCTTGGCGACGCGTGCGCCGGCTGCTGCGGCGACGAACATCGATGCGGTGGAGATGTTGAACGTGTGTGCGCCGTCGCCGCCGGTGCCGACGATGTCGAGCAGGTTGGTGGTGTCGGCCATCGGCACCTTGGTGGCGAACTCGCGCATGACTTGCGCGGCGGCGGCGATTTCGCCGATGCTTTCCTTCTTGACGCGCAGGCCCATGGTGAGCGCAGCGATCATGACGGGCGACATTTCCCCGCTCATGATCTGGCGGAACAGCGTCAGCATTTCGTCGTGGAAAATTTCGCGGTGCTCAATGCAGCGCAGTAAGGCTTCTTGTGGCGTGATGGACATGATGTTCTCGGATGATGTCAGCGGGACGGCGGCGTTCAAGAGCGCGCCGTGCCGGTCAGGAAATTCTTCAGCAAGGCGTGGCCGTGCTCGGACAGAATCGATTCGGGGTGGAACTGCACGCCCTGCAAATCGAATTCCTTGTGGCGCACGCCCATGATTTCACCGTCGTCGGTCCATGCGGTGACTTCGAGGCAATCGGGCAGCGAGGCGCGCTCGATGGCCAGCGAGTGATAGCGGATCACGGTGTAAGGGCTGGGGATATCCTTGAACACGCCGACGCCGGTGTGAGCGATCTTCGAGGTCTTGCCGTGCATGACTTGCTTGGCGCGCACGACGTTGCCGCCGAAGGCTTCACCGATGGCCTGGTGGCCGAGGCAGACGCCGAGAATCGGCAGCTTGCCGGAGAAATGCTTGAGCAGGTCGATGCAGATGCCGGCTTCCTTCGGGCTGCACGGGCCGGGCGACAGGCAGATGCGTTCGGGATTGAGTTTTTCGATTTCGGCCAGCGTGATCTCATCGTTGCGGACGGTCAGCACTTCTTCACCGAGTTCGCCGAAATACTGGACGATGTTGTAGGTGAAGGAATCGTAGTTGTCGATCATCAGCAGCATTTAGATTTCTCCATCCAGTCCGTCTTGCACTTGTTCGGCAGCGCGCAGCACAGCCCGCGCCTTGTTTTCGGTTTCTTCCCATTCCATTTCCGGCACGGAGTCGGCGACGATGCCGGCGGCGGCTTGCACGTAGAGCGTACCGTCCTTGATGACGCCGGTACGGATCGCGATCGCGACATCCATCTCGCCGCCGAACGACAGGTAGCCGCAGGCGCCGCCGTAGATGCCGCGCTTGGTCGGCTCGAGTTCGTCGATGATTTCCATGGCGCGCACTTTCGGCGCGCCCGACAGGGTGCCGGCGGGGAAGGTGGCTTTCAAGACGTCCAGATTCGACAGGCCGGGTTTGAGCAGGCCTTCGACGTTGGAGACGATGTGCTGCACATGGGAATACTTTTCGATGACCATCTGGTCGGTAACTTTGACGCTGCCGGTGACGGCGATGCGGCCGATGTCGTTGCGGGCCAGGTCGATCAGCATGACGTGCTCGGCGATTTCTTTCGGGTCGGCCAGCAGTTCGGTGGCCAGTTGCGCGTCGCGTTCCGGCGTCGATCCGCGTGGGCGGGTGCCTGCCAGCGGACGGATGGTGATCTTCTTTTGCGCTTCGCCGTCCGAGGTCTGGCCGATGGTTTCGTTGCGCACCAAAATTTCCGGCGAGGCGCCGACGATCTGCATGTCGCCGAAATTGTAGAAGTACATGTACGGCGACGGGTTCAGCGAACGCAGCGCGCGATACAGCATCAGCGGCGAGTCGACGTAGGATTTCTTCAGGCGCTGGCCGATCTGCACTTGCATCAGGTCGCCGGCCATGACGTATTCCTTGGCCTTGGCGACGGCCTTCAGATAGTCATCCTTGGGGAATTCGCGGATGGTTTCGGTACGCACCGAGCCGCTGGTGACGGGCGCATCGGCGGCGCGGCGCAGCGAGGCGCGCAAGTCCTTGAGGCGTTGGCGGCCTTTGCTGAAGGCTTCCGGTTGCGACGGGTCGGTGTAGACGATCAGGTAGAGCTTGCCGGAGAGGTTGTCGATGACGGCCAGTTCTTCGGTAACGAGTAACTGGATGTCGGGCAGGCCGAGGTCGTCTTTCGGTGCGCTGTCGGCCAGGCGTTTTTCGATGTAACGCACGGCGTCATAGCCGAAGTAGCCTGCCAGGCCGCCGCAGAAACGCGGCATGCCGGGGCGGATCGCGACCTTGAAGCGGGATTGGTACTGGGCGATGAATTCCAGCGCATTGCCTTCGGCGGTTTCGATGACCACGTCATTCTTGAGCACTTCGATCTGCTTGCCGCTGCAGCGGATCTTGGTCGAGGCGGGCAGGCCGATGAAGGAATAGCGGCCGAAGCGTTCGCCGCCGACCACCGATTCCAGCAGGAAGGTATTCTTGCCGGCATTCTGGGTTTGCGCCAGTTTGAGGTACAGGGTCAGCGGGGTTTCCAGGTCGGCGAAGGCTTCAGCGATCAGCGGAATGCGGTTGTAGCCTTGCGCGGCCAGCGATTTGAATTCGAGTTCGGTCATCGTTTCTCTCCAGGACCGCTATTGTAGACGGGTTGCAGGGTGCAGGACGACTTGAAGCGTCCCGGCAAGCGCGTGCCGACGATAGCGATATGTTTAAACAGGGTGGTGTTGCAAAAAACTTGCTGGTTGCGCAGGGGGAAGAAAAGCGGATGCGGCCAGCAGCTGACGAGGCTTAGTTAGCCCAGGATTGCCAGCGTCGCCACAGCCAGGCCTCAGGGGCGGCTGATTGATTGGCGTTGAGTTTTTTGTTGAGAAACATTTGTCGTATGTGTTCAGTTAAGAAAGCTTTTGCACTACGAAATTTGGTGCGCTGCATCCAGCAGCGTTGGAACTATACCATCGGAATCGACGTTGTGTATAGGTTCGCCGTGATTGTAGCCGTAGGGTACGTTCAATACGCGGCAACCCGCGGCCCGCGCGGCTTGCGCGTATTGGAGGAGTCGCCGATGGCGACCACTTGCGCCGGCTGCAGCGCGAAATCCGCGCAAACCTGCAGCAAGGGCAGGGGATCGGGCTTCTTTTTCGGCAGGGAATCGCCGCCGTAGATGACGTCGAAATACGGATACAACCCCTTTTTATCCATCAGCGGCAGAGTGAAGGCAATCGGCTTGTTGGTCACGCAGGCCAGGCGCAGGCCCTTGGCCTTGAGCGCCTGCAGACCTTCGATCACGTTCGGATAGAGCGTGGCGTGGTCGCCGTTGATGGCGAGATAATGCTCCTGATAGGACGCCAGTGCTTCCTCGAAGCGCTGTGCCACGCCGTCTTCGTCGTAATCGACGGCCAGCACGCGGCGCATCAGGTTTTCCGATCCCTTGCCGACAAAATTGACGATGGTTTGCATCGCCAGCGGCCCCAGGCCCAGGTCGGCGCGCATGCGGTTGACCGCGACGTGGAAATCCGGCGCGGTGTCGAGCATGGTGCCGTCGAGGTCGATGATGGCGGCTTTGATGTTGTCGAGCATGGGATCTTTCCGGGATTTTTACTTGGCCAGTTCGCCGCGCATGGCGTCGATGACGGCCTTGTAGTCCGGCTTGCCGAAGATGGCGGAGCCGGCCACGAAGGTGTCGGCGCCGGCCTTGGCGGCTGCTGCGATATTGTCGATTTTGATGCCGCCGTCGACTTCCAGCATGATGTCGCGGCCGGATTCGTCGATGCGACGGCGCACGGAGGCGATTTTCTTGAGCGCTTCAGGAATGAAGGATTGGCCGCCGAAGCCCGGATTGACGGACATGATCAGGATGATGTCGATCTTGTCCATGACGTGATCGAGGAAATGCAGCGGCGTGCCCGGGTTGAACACCAGACCGGCTTTGCAGCCGTTGTCGCGGATCAGTTGCAGCGAACGGTCGATGTGCTCGGAGCCTTCCGGGTGGAAGGTGATGATGTTGGCGCCGGCCTTGGCGAAGTCGGGAATGATGCGATCGACCGGCTTGACCATCAGATGGACGTCGATCGGCACCTGCACATGCGGGCGGATGGCTTCGCAAACCAAAGGTCCGATGGTCAGGTTGGGAACGTAATGGTTGTCCATCACGTCGAAGTGGATGATGTCGGCGCCGGCAGCGACGACATTGCGGACTTCCTCGCCCAGGCGGGCGAAGTCGGCGGACAGGATGCTGGGGGCGATACGGTAGTTGGGCATGGCGATATGGCTTATGGAGGGCTGTAGAGCGATTGAAGATGCGCTATTTTACCCGTTCGCCGCCTGCGGTTTTGTTGCAAGCCTTGCACTTGAGGTTGATTTCGTGTGGAATGGGCCAGGCTTTTTACAAAATCGAGGAAATCCGCATGGCGACGTATGAGTTAACGGTGACGGTCAAGACGCAATATCTGGAAGAGCAGTCCGATCCGGCGCGTTCGCATTATGTATTCGCTTATGCGATCACCATCGTCAACTCGGGACAGGTGCCGGCCCAGCTGATTTCGCGCCACTGGGTCATCACCGACGCCAACAACCACACCGAAGAGGTGCGCGGTCTGGGCGTCGTCGGCCACCAGCCGTTCCTGCAACCGGGGGAGCAATTCGAATACACCAGCGGCACGTCATTGCAGACGCCGCAGGGTTCGATGCACGGAGAGTATTTTTGCGTCGCTGAAGACGGCGAGCAGTTCGACGTGAAAATCCCGGAGTTCATCCTGTCGCTGCCGCGCACGCTGCATTAAGCGTCTTGCACCAGGGTTCAAGCCTGGCTGTCGTCTTTTTTATCTGCGGGATTTTTTGTCTGAACGGATTGATCCGGCTTGCGTCCGGAAAACATGGTCCACCAGACAATGAATACGAAAATAAAGAAGGCTGCGCCGGCTTCGAGTATTAACCACCACATTTCATGTTTCCTCAATGTCACTTATTCAAACGAGCATCCGCCGCAGTTTACCCGCATTAGCCGTCATCGTCGCCGTATCCCTTGCCGCCTGTACGACCACGCCGTTGCCGCCCGCCAGGCCGACGCCGTCCAAGCCGACCACGCCGGTTCAGCCGGAAGGTCAGGCTCAGGGAATGCAAAAGAGCAGCTTCGCCGCCATGCCGGGCTGGGACCGGGATGCCTTGCGTGACGCCTGGCCGGCTTTCCTGACCTCATGCCAGACGCTGATCCGTCGCAGTGAATGGAAAAATGCCTGCACCACGGCGCGCCAGGTCAACGCCGATGACGAGGGCGCGATCCGCGCGTTCTTCGAATCCGGTTTTACGCCTTACAAGGTATTCAATCCGGACGGTAGCGACACCGGGCTGGTGACCGGCTACTACGAACCTTTGCTGCGCGGTTCGCGCAAGCGCGGCGGGCCGTATCAGACCCCTCTATATAGAGCGCCCGACGATTTGCTGACCATCGACCTGGCCAGCCTGTATCCGGAACTGAAAAACATGCGCCTGCGCGGGCGCGTGGTCGGCAACAAGGTGGTGCCGTATT
Organism: Herbaspirillum lusitanum P6-12; assembly: GCF_000256565.1. Taxonomy (GTDB): domain Bacteria; phylum Pseudomonadota; class Gammaproteobacteria; order Burkholderiales; family Burkholderiaceae_D; genus Herbaspirillum; species Herbaspirillum lusitanum. The sequence continues at coordinate 8,676 of NZ_AJHH01000135.1, forward strand.
TTTCGCGTGCCGAGTTGCTGCAGTCTGGCGCGCTGGCGGGCAAGGAGCTGGTCTGGGTGGATGATCCGGTGGAAGCTTTCTTCCTGCAGGTGCAGGGTTCGGGCCGCGTCCAGCTTACCGATAGCCAGGAAACCGTGCGCCTGGCCTATGCCGACCAGAACGGTTATCCGTACAAGTCGATCGGCCGTTATCTGGTCGACAAGGGGGAAATGACCTTGTCGCAGGCCTCCGCGCAAGGCATCAAGGCCTGGGTAATCGCCAATCCGTCGCGCCAGAACGAGTTGTTGAACGTCAATCCGAGCTATATCTTCTTCAAGGAAGAGAAAATCACGGATCCGTCCAAGGGGCCGAAAGGCGCGATGGGTTTGCCGCTGACCGCGCAGCGCTCGATTGCGGTTGATCCGCAGCACATTCCTCTCGGCGCGCCGGTGTTTCTGGCGACAACGCAGCCCAATAGCGACGCGGTTCTGCAGCGGCTGGTGCTGGCGCAGGACACCGGCGGCGCCATTCGCGGCGCGGTGCGGGCCGATTATTTCTGGGGTTTCGGCAATGAAGCCGGTGAAAAGGCGGGGGGCATGAAGCAGCGCGGCATGATGTGGGTGCTGTTGCCGAATTCCTGAGCTTGATCGCCTGTATTGAGGCGTTTCAATAAAAACCCGGCTTGCCTATATAGAGCAAGCCGGGTTTTTTGTTGTGTGTGGCGGTTAGCGCAATACGAGAACGGGAATGGTGGAATGCGCCAGCACCTTCTGCGTCTTGCTTCCCAGAAATAGCCTGCTGAGTCCGCTACGTCCGTGGGAGGCCATGAAGATGACGTCGCAGGCATATTTCTTGGCGGCATTGACGATCTCTTCGTCGGGGGCGAACGACAGTATCGTCGTGGTTTCACATTCCACGCCGGCGGCCAGAGCGGCGTCGGCGATTTTCTTCACATGCTGTTCCGCGAGAGTGCGGACGTTTTCTTCATAGATCCCAGGGTCGATCGCCATGGAGCTTTCCGCCAGCGGCGAGAACGGGTAGGGCTCGGCCACAGATATGCCGATGATCCTGGATTTGCAGTGCTGGGCGTAGTCGATGGCGTTGGCGATGGCCTTGTCGGAGCGTTCCGATCCGTCCGTCGGGACAAGAATGGTCTTGAACATATGATCCTCCTCTGTTGTTGTGAAGGGATATCCCAGTATAGGCTCTGACCTTTGTGGCGGGGACAAATTCCTGGAGGGCTTTGACATGGCGCAAATTCATTGGCGTTACAATCGACGCGGCAGGTACATTCAACTATCGCGCTACCCCTATATAGAGGAGACCAGATGAGCTACGAAAACATTCTGACCGAGACCATTGGCAAGGTCGCGGTGATCCGCCTGAACCGGCCCAAAGCCCTGAACGCGCTGAACGATGCGCTGATGATCGACCTCGGCAATGCCTTGCTGGCTTTCGACGCCGACGAGGACATTGGCTGCATCATCGTCACCGGCAGCGAAAAGGCGTTTGCAGCCGGCGCCGACATCTCGGTGATGGCGCGCTATAACTACATGGATGTGCTCAAAGGCGAATTCATCACGCGCAACTGGGAAACCATCCGCCGCGTGCGCAAGCCGGTGATCGCTGCAGTGGCCGGCTATGCGCTGGGCGGCGGCTGCGAGCTGGCAATGATGTGCGACTTCATCATCGCCGCCGACAACGCCAAATTCGGCCAGCCGGAAATCAAGCTCGGCATCGTGCCCGGCGCCGGCGGCACCCAGCGAGCAATTGCTGGAGTCGGAACTGTTCGGCCACGTC
>NZ_AJHH01000136.1 GCF_000256565.1 Herbaspirillum lusitanum P6-12
TTCCGGAGCAATTGCTGGAGTCGGAACTGTTCGGCCACGTCAAGGGCGCCTTCACCGGCGCAGTCGAGCATCGCAAGGGTTTGTTCCAGGCGGCCGACGGCGGCACGCTGTTCCTCGACGAGATCGGCGACATGCCGTTGCCGCTGCAGGTCAAGCTATTGCGCGTGCTGCAGGAGCGGACGGTGCGTCCGGTCGGCGCCAACGACAGCACGCCGGTGGATGTGCGCATCCTTTCGGCTACCCATCGCAACCTGGACGCGGCGATGGCCGACGGTTCCTTCCGCGAAGATCTCTACTACCGGCTCAACGTCGTCACGCTGTCGCTGCCGCTGCTGGTCGAACGGCGTGAAGATATCGCCTTGCTGGCCAATCATTTCCTGCAGGCAATCGCCGAGCGATATCAGAAGAAACTCAACGGCTTCGCCCCCGACGCCCTGGAAATACTGATGATGGCCTCCTGGCCCGGCAACGTGCGCCAGCTATATAACGTGGTCGAGCAGGTGTGCGCGCTGTCGACCGCACCGCTGATCCCGGCCGCGCTGGTGCAGCGCGCCCTGCGGGTGCCGGCGCTGGAGGTCTTGCGCTATGCGGACGCCAAGCAGCGTTTCGAGCGCGATTACCTGATCCAGCTGCTCAAATTGACCGACGGCAATGTTGCCGACGCGGCCCGATTGGCCGACCGCAATCGGACCGAGTTCTATCGTCTGTTACAGAAGAATGGGCTAGATCCACGGCTTTTCCGCGGAGATGAAGAAGACGTCGCTATCGAGCGACAAGAATAAGTCTTTTTAAATCAATGGCTTAGGTTTTTTTGGTGGTCTGGCGTCGCTCTCAGGCGACGAAAAACAGTGGTTTTTGAGGGGAGAAACGTCGACTGGCTTGGTCGGTATTCCCCAAGTCATTGAAATCATTGAGTTAATTCATCCTGGCATGGCCTTTGCGAAAGAGAGGGGCAGGTAGCGCGAATGCGTTGTCTCTCTTTTTCATACTATAAGGACCTCATCATGCAAAAGACCAAAACCATCTCGACACTGGTTGCCGCCGCCTTCCTGACCGCGGCCGTAGCCGCTCCTGCCGTCTACGCAGCCGATACCTCCACCGGTTCGTCTTCCGCCAGCACTACGCAGAAAGCCGGCGCCTATGTAGACGACTCCGTCATCACCGCCAAGGTCAAGGCGGCCTTCGTGGAAGACAGCCAGGTGTCCGCCCTGAAGATCAAGGTCACCACCAAAAAGGGCATCGTTACTCTTGCCGGCCCAGTGCCTAATGCCGACGTCGCGCGCGCGCGCGCGGTATCCAAGGCCAAGGCCATGGACC
>NZ_AJHH01000137.1 GCF_000256565.1 Herbaspirillum lusitanum P6-12
TATAAGCGCGCGCGCGGTATCCAAGGCCAAGGCCATGGACCTGTGCCTGACCGGACGCATGATGGATGCGCAGGAAGCCGAGCGCGCCGGATTGGTGTCGCGGGTGGTTGCCGCCGATAAGTTGATGGACGAGGCATTGGCTGCGGCCATCGTCATTACCGAGATGTCGCAACCGGTAGCGGCGATGGTCAAGGATTCGGTGAACCGGGCGTACGAAACGACGCTGGCCGAGGGCATCAAATATGAACGCGCCTTGTTCTACAGCTGCTTCGCTACCGAAGATCAGACGGAAGGCATGGCGGCGTTCCTGGAAAAGCGGACGCCGAGCTTCAAGAATCAATAATCTGCTGCCGGTATTTGTATTGAAAATGAAGCCTGTCCCGTCAGGGACGGGCTTCATGCTTTTTGTTTTTAAAATTATTTACGGCTGCAAATGCAGGGCTGGCGTGGGTTTGCCGGGAGGGGGGGTAAAAAGTTTAAATAATTTTTCAAAAAGGGTTGCACGGAATGGAAAAGCTTTGCTATAGTTCGCCTCCCCGCTGACAGAGCGACGCAGCAAACAGCAAGACGCAGCGCGCCGGAGGTGGGGAAAAGGAAGTAAAAAAGGTTTTTGAAGCGAGAAGTTGGAAGTAAAAATTTTTAGTGAAGCGTTAAAAAAGTAGTTGACGCAAATTAAAAAACACTACATAATCTCGTTTCTCTGCTGCTGACAAACAAAACGATTTGACAGCGACGCAAACGGCACTTCGGTGCAGTGCGAAGCAGGCAAGGTTCTTTAAAAATTAACAGTCGATAAGTGTGGGCGTTTAATGAAGTGCGACAGACCTTCGGGTCTGGAAACTTTAAATATTTTTAAACGCTCACGAAGAAATATAGGTAAGAAATTATCTGTCAGTATTTTGAGTGAGTGACCGATTCGAAAGAATCAGCCAGCAATGGCAAAACAGAGATTGAACTGAAGAGTTTGATCCTGGCTCAGATTGAACGCTGGCGGCATGCCTTACACATGCAAGTCGAACGGCAGCACGGGAGCTTGCTCCTGGTGGCGAGTGGCGAACGGGTGAGTAATATATCGGAACGTGCCCTAGAGTGGGGGATAACTAGTCGAAAGATTAGCTAATACCGCATACGATCTACGGATGAAAGTGGGGGATCGCAAGACCTCATGCTCATGGAGCGGCCGATATCTGATTAGCTAGTTGGTGGGGTAAAAGCTCACCAAGGCGACGATCAGTAGCTGGTCTGAGAGGACGACCAGCCACACTGGAACTGAGACACGGTCCAGACTCCTACGGGAGGCAGCAGTGGGGAATTTTGGACAATGGGCGCAAGCCTGATCCAGCAATGCCGCGTGAGTGAAGAAGGCCTTCGGGTTGTAAAGCTCTTTTGTCAGGGAAGAAACGGTCTTGGTTAATACCTGGGGCTAATGACGGTACCTGAAGAATAAGCACCGGCTAACTACGTGCCAGCAGCCGCGGTAATACGTAGGGTGCAAGCGTTAATCGGAATTACTGGGCGTAAAGCGTGCGCAGGCGGTTATGCAAGACAGATGTGAAATCCCCGGGCTCAACCTGGGAATTGCATTTGTGACTGTATGGCTAGAGTGTGTCAGAGGGGGGTAGAATTCCACGTGTAGCAGTGAAATGCGTAGATATGTGGAGGAATACCGATGGCGAAGGCAGCCCCCTGGGATAACACTGACGCTCATGCACGAAAGCGTGGGGAGCAAACAGGATTAGATACCCTGGTAGTCCACGCCCTAAACGATGTCTACTAGTTGTCGGGTCTTAATTGACTTGGTAACGCAGCTAACGCGTGAAGTAGACCGCCTGGGGAGTACGGTCGCAAGATTAAAACTCAAAGGAATTGACGGGGACCCGCACAAGCGGTGGATGATGTGGATTAATTCGATGCAACGCGAAAAACCTTACCTACCCTTGACATGTACGGAATCCTGAAGAGATTTAGGAGTGCTCGAAAGAGAACCGTAACACAGGTGCTGCATGGCTGTCGTCAGCTCGTGTCGTGAGATGTTGGGTTAAGTCCCGCAACGAGCGCAACCCTTGTCATTAGTTGCTACGAAAGGGCACTCTAATGAGACTGCCGGTGACAAACCGGAGGAAGGTGGGGATGACGTCAAGTCCTCATGGCCCTTATGGGTAGGGCTTCACACGTCATACAATGGTACATACAGAGGGCCGCCAACCCGCGAGGGGGAGCTAATCCCAGAAAGTGTATCGTAGTCCGGATTGGAGTCTGCAACTCGACTCCATGAAGTTGGAATCGCTAGTAATCGCGGATCAGCATGTCGCGGTGAATACGTTCCCGGGTCTTGTACACACCGCCCGTCACACCATGGGAGCGGGTTCTGCCAGAAGTAGTTAGCCTAACCGTAAGGAGGGCGATTACCACGGCAGGGTTCGTGACTGGGGTGAAGTCGTAACAAGGTAGCCGTATCGGAAGGTGCGGCTGGATCACCTCCTTTCTAGAGTGCGCATGATTTAAGCGCTCACACTTATCGTCTGTTAGTAAAGAAGAACAGTTATATCGGTTGCGGCGGCGGCATAGTCTGCTGGCTGACTGCTGATTACTGATCCAAGCGGGTCTGTAGCTCAGCTGGTTAGAGCACCGTGTTGATAACGCGGGGGTCGTTGGTTCGAGCCCAACCAGACCCACCAAAGAGTTTCGGGGGTTTAGCTCAGCTGGGAGAGCACCTGCTTTGCAAGCAGGGGGTCGTCGGTTCGATCCCGTCAACCTCCACCAGAAACATCAAACCTAAGTCGCATGCATGAGCGTGTGGATTTAGGTTTGGTCTTTTAGTGATCAATAGCTGTTTTTGTTCTTTAACAATCTGGAAGAAGTAAAGAATTCGTCAACGACGAGCGCCAGGATTTCGATCCTTGTGCAAGAAGTTGATGGGTGTGATTGTATCAATCAAAGTATTACGAAGTGATCTTAGCAATTAGAAGACTTACTTTGGCAATACGGCAAACGCTAAACTCAAAAAACTCTATAACGATCTCTCGGAAGAGAGGCTAACGTTATAGGGACAAGTGAATAAGTGCACATGGTGGATGCCTTGGCGATTACAGGCGATGAAGGACGTAGTAGCTTGCGATAAGCTGCGGGGAGCTAGCAAACAAGCTTTGATCCGCAGATTTCCGAATGGGGAAACCCACCCGCAAGGGTATCACTGACTGAATACATAGGTCTGTGAGGCGAACGCGGCGAACTGAAACATCTAAGTAGCTGCAGGAAAAGAAATCAACCGAGATTCCCAAAGTAGTGGCGAGCGAAATGGGACCAGCCTGCAAGATTTAGCACCATTGATAGTAGAACGGAATGGAAAGTCCGGCCATAGAGGGTGATAGCCCCTTATACGAAATCAGTAGTGTGGAACTAGGCTTGCGACAAGTAGGGCGGGACACGTGAAATCCTGTCTGAACATGGGGGGACCATCCTCCAAGGCTAAATACTCGTAATCGACCGATAGTGAACCAGTACCGTGAGGGAAAGGCGAAAAGAACCCCGGAAGGGGAGTGAAATAGATCCTGAAACCGTGTGCATACAAACAGTAGGAGCGGACTTGTTCCGTGACTGCGTACCTTTTGTATAATGGGTCAGCGACTTACATTCAGTGGCAAGGTTAACCGAATAGGGAAGCCGTAGAGAAATCGAGTCCGAATAGGGCGTTCAGTCGCTGGGTGTAGACCCGAAACCAAGTGATCTACTCATGGCCAGGTTGAAGGTGCGGTAACACGCACTGGAGGACCGAACCCACTAATGTTGAAAAATTAGGGGATGAGCTGTGGGTAGGGGTGAAAGGCTAAACAAACTTGGAAATAGCTGGTTCTCTCCGAAAACTATTTAGGTAGTGCCTCAAGTATCACCATCGGGGGTAGAGCACTGTTATGGCTAGGGGGTCATCGCGACTTACCAACCCATTGCAAACTCCGAATACCGATGAGTGCGAGCTTGGGAGACAGACGTCGGGTGCTAACGTCCGGCGTCAAGAGGGAAACAACCCAGACCGCCAGCTAAGGTCCCAAAGATTGGCTAAGTGGAAAACGAAGTGGGAAGGCTAAAACAGTCAGGAGGTTGGCTTAGAAGCAGCCACCCTTTAAAGAAAGCGTAATAGCTCACTGATCGAGTCGTCCTGCGCGGAAGATGTAACGGGGCTAAGCCAGTCACCGAAGCTGCGGATATCAATTTATTGATATGGTAGGAGAGCGTTCTGTAAGCCTGCGAAGGTGTCTTGTAAAGGATGCTGGAGGTATCAGAAGTGCGAATGCTGACATGAGTAGCGATAATGGGGGTGAAAAGCCCCCACGCCGTAAGCCCAAGGTTTCCTGTTCAACGTTCATCGGAGCAGGGTGAGTCGGCCCCTAAGGCGAGGCAGAGATGCGTAGCTGATGGGAAGCAGGTTAATATTCCTGCACCGTCGTTAGATGCGATGGGGGGACGGATCGCGGAAGGTTGTCCGGGTGTTGGATGTCCCGGTTTCTGTATCAGAGAAGGCTGTTAGGCAAATCCGGCAGCGTAATTCAAGGGTATGGGACGAGCGAACTTGTTCGCGAAGCAATCGGAAGTGGTTCCAAGAAAAGCCTCTAAGCTTCAGTCTAACGAGACCGTACCGCAAACCGACACAGGTGGGCGAGATGAGTATTCTAAGGCGCTTGAGAGAACTCGGGAGAAGGAACTCGGCAAATTTGTACCGTAACTTCGGGATAAGGTACGCCCTAGTAGTTTGACTGGCCTGCGCCAGAAGGACAAAAGGGTTGCATAAAAAGGTGGCTGCGACTGTTTAATAAAAACACAGCACTCTGCAAACACGAAAGTGGACGTATAGGGTGTGACGCCTGCCCGGTGCTGGAAGATTAAATGATGGGGTGCAAGCTCTTGATTGAAGTCCCAGTAAACGGCGGCCGTAACTATAACGGTCCTAAGGTAGCGAAATTCCTTGTCGGGTAAGTTCCGACCTGCACGAATGGCGTAACGATGGCCACACTGTCTCCTCCCGAGACTCAGCGAAGTTGAAATGTTTGTGATGATGCAATCTACCCGCGGCTAGACGGAAAGACCCCATGAACCTTTACTGTAGCTTTGCATTGGACTTTGAACCAATCTGTGTAGGATAGGTGGGAGGCTTTGAAGTAGGGACGCCAGTCTCTATGGAGCCATCCTTGAAATACCACCCTGGTTTGTTTGAGGTTCTAACCTTGGTCCGTTATCCGGATCGGGGACAGTGCATGGTAGGCAGTTTGACTGGGGCGGTCTCCTCCCAAAGTGTAACGGAGGAGTTCGAAGGTACGCTAGATACGGTCGGACATCGTGTTGATAGTGCAATGGCATAAGCGTGCTTAACTGCGAGACTGACAAGTCGAGCAGGTACGAAAGTAGGACATAGTGATCCGGTGGTTCTGTATGGAAGGGCCATCGCTCAACGGATAAAAGGTACTCTGGGGATAACAGGCTGATTCCTCCCAAGAGTTCATATCGACGGGGGAGTTTGGCACCTCGATGTCGGCTCATCACATCCTGGGGCTGTAGCCGGTCCCAAGGGTATGGCTGTTCGCCATTTAAAGTGGTACGTGAGCTGGGTTTAAAACGTCGTGAGACAGTTTGGTCCCTATCTGCCGTGGGCGTTGGAAGTTTGAAGGGGGCTGCTCCTAGTACGAGAGGACCGGAGTGGACGAACCTCTGGTGTATCGGTTGTCACGCCAGTGGCATTGCCGAGTAGCTAAGTTCGGAAGAGATAACCGCTGAAAGCATCTAAGCGGGAAACTCGCCTTGAGATGAGACTTCCCGGGGGTTTAACCCCCCTAAAGGGTCGTTCGAGACCAGGACGTTGATAGGTCAGGTGTGGAAGCGCAGTAATGCGTTAAGCTAACTGATACTAATTGCCCGTGCGGCTTGTCCCTATAACATTAGCTGTTATAGCTTTAGAGATTTATGTGTTTGCCCTGATCGGCACATCACACCCAAAGATAAAATTTACTTCTTCCCAGATTGCGTTGTTTGGCCATCCTAGCTCCAATTGGACCCAAGCAACACTACAAGTTATGCCTGATGACTATAGCAAGTTGGTACCACCCCTTCCCATCCCGAACAGGACCGTGAAACGACTTCGCGCCGATGATAGTGCTGCAACCAGTGTGAAAGTAGGTCATCGTCAGGCTATTAATTAAGCTCAAGCCCCATACCATCAGGTGTGGGGCTTTTTGCTGTCCGCTTCCTTTGTCATATCTTCCCCTCTTCAATCCCTCCACGCCGTATTTGCGGCGTATTACCCGGGCGCAAACCAACTGCCGGTTCCGTTTTACCTCTTCCGCCTCACTGTTTTACCTGCATTGCGTTCGCCACCGGCAATATCCCCTTCCCGAGTGCAATCCGCGCCTCGCGGACTCACCGCCGCTTCATTCCAACTACGCTCCCAACACCGCTGATCGACCAGGAAGATCAAGCGTCCACGGTCGTGGTTTGTATCAAGCACACCAGCGCCTCGCAGAAATAAACGAGGAACAGCGGCAGTCCTCTCTCGCACTCAGCCCTTCCTTCAGAAAACCAGGCGCAAACTATCAGAAGGCCATATCGAAAAGCAGGACAATTCTATGGGCGTAAAAAAACCGGTCAGCGACCGGTTTCTTTATTCTTGCCGTCAGCATCGACAGCCGTTCAAACCATCAGAAGCGGTAAGCAGCCTTGAGCACCGCAAAATTCACGCCGCCGTTCGGTTGCTTGATGCCGCCGTTCGAAAAATGCTGCAGCTTCAGACCGACGTCCAGGCCATTTGCGAAAACATAGCCGGTGCCGAGGTGGTCGCCAAACTGGAAGGCAGTCGACAGCTTCTTGGTGTCGTTGTTGTACAGCGAGGAGAACAGGTGAACGCCGATGCCTGCTTCGCCGTAGAAACCTTTTTTGTCGTCGCGTTGGAAACGGAAGACCGGTGTGAAGCCGATATCGGTGAAGTTCTTGCTGGAATCAGTATTGTTGTAACGCTTTTGATGCCATTCAGCGACTGTCAGATCCCAGTAGCCGCCGATGTGGGTACCGTTCGATTGCCACCAGGCGGTGTTCTTCCAATCCCATTGCGCACCCAGGCGCAGCATCTGAACCTTGGATCCGGCGCCGGCTTCAACGGACACGGAATCAACGGCGTAGCTGGAAGTTTGCAGGCCGATCAGAGCAACGGCGGCGACAGTAAGTTTGAGGGCAAATTTTTTCATCGACATGGAGTTTTCGCTAGAGTAAATATTGTTGAATATCGAAATGGAATCGGTTGTGCTGAGAGCGAATATCATCCGCAAACACCTGAGGCTATTTTCTCATAACAACTAGAAAAGAAAGCAAGTCTCGGAACAAGCGTGACCGTGATTGTCGCTGAAATTGAACAGCTTTGCTGGAGCTGGCTTGGAATGAGGTTATTTCATTGGCAAAAAGATAATGCAATTCGCCCGAAACCGCTTATCCCCGATATGCAAATTCCGGCAAACCGGCGACGTCCACCCGCAACGACAACACGCAGCCGGAATGAGGATACTGTGCCAACTCAGCTTCGCTGCGGCCATTCCTGGCAGTAGTGATGTAGAGCGTGCGCAAATCCTCGCCGCCAAAGGCAATCATTGTCGGGCAGCGCGCTGGTATATTGATCTCCTGCAAAATGTCGCCGGTCGCAGAAAGCCGCAGCACGCGTCCGCCTTCAAACATCGCGCACCAATACGCGTTCTCGCTGTCGACTGCAGCGCCATCGGGACGGCCGCCGTAATCCGGTGCTGTCTTGTCCGTATCGAATTGCTTGAACAGTCGCTTGTTGCTGGTGCTACCGCTGGTGAGATCGAAATCGTAGACGTCGATGCGGTGGGCCGGTGTGTTCGCATGGAACATCCTGCGCTTGTCGGTGCTGAATGCCACGCCATTCGAAGTGGTGACCGGATGCGCCGCATCGCGCAATTGTCCATGGTCGAAACAGAACAAGCTGCCCAATTCCTGATCGCGCGGCTCATAAATCGTCCCGACCCAGAAGCGTCCCGTTGCGTCGCAGCGGCCGTCGTTGAAACGGAGTTTACTGACGTCGTAAGGCGCGTCGAGCAGACGAGTCAAGTCGCCGCTGTCCGTGTCGAGGCGGAATAGTCCATCACGCAACGCCACCAGCAAGCCGCCATCGGCATGAATGGCAATGCAACCGGGTTCGCCGGGCATGGGCCAGCTGCGGTGCGTCTTGCTGCTTTCATGCAGGCGATGCACCGCCCGGCCGGGAATGTCGATCCAGTACAGTGCACCTTCACCGGCGTGCCATAAAGGGCATTCACCAAGTTGCATGGGCGTGTCGAAAGCGATCTGGATTGGATGTGAAGGCATGGGCATTGGACTCAGCAGTTTCGGATAAACAAGAACTGCATTATGCCTATTCCGGTGAGCTGAACAATGCTGCCGGAGTTTAAAAAGAAAATAAAAAAACTATCAATACCCTCGTGCCGGACACCGCGTACGTACCGCCCAAAACACCGCAGCCCCTGCGATCCAGGATCGGCAGGGGCTGCGGGAGCATCAGCGTGGCGATGTAGCAAACTACATCGCGGCATCAATCTAATCGGCGATCAGTTCGACCAGCCACCGTCGATCATGTGGATTGCGCCGGTAGTGAATGCCGACTCTTCCGACGCCAGATACAGCGCCAGCGCTGCGACTTCTTCCGCCTTGCCGATGCGGCCCATCGGTTGACGGCCGACGAAAGCCTGGCGCACTTCCGCTTCGCTCTTGCCGGTTTCCTTGGCCTGGGTCGTGATGCGCTGGTTCAGCGAGGGCGACTCGATGGTGCCCGGGCAGATCGCATTGCAACGCACGCCTTGTGCGACGAAGTCGGCCGCAACCGATTTGGTCAGGCCGACCACGGCCGCCTTGCTGGCGCCGTAGGCGAAGCGATTCGCCACGCCCTTGACGCTCGATGCCGCGGACGCGATGTTGACGATCGAACCGGACTTCTTCGCCAGCATGCCCGGCAACACCGCACGGATAGTGTGGAACATGGCCTTGGCATTCAGGTTGAAGGAGAAATCCCAGGCCTTGTCGTCGCAATCCAGGATGTTGCCGGCGGCAACGTAGCCCGCGCAGTTGAACAGAACGTCGACCGCGCCGACCTTGGCCACCAAGGCCTTGATCGCGGCGTCGTCGGTCACGTCCAGCAGGTGCGTTTCCACGTTGGCGATGCCGGCCAGTTCATCCAGATGCTGCTTGCTGATGTCGGTCGCGATGACACGTGCGCCTTCGCGTGCAAACAGTTCGACCGAAGCGCGGCCGATGCCTTGCGCGGCGGCAGTGATCAGTACGGTCTTGCCGGCCAGGCGTCCAGAGGATTGCGACATGGTGTTTCCTTTAAATGAGTTTGCGTTGTGCGAGATTCTTGAGCAGCGCCGTCAGACCAAATGTCCATGGCGCTACCTTGTCGGTAAAGTTGACCTTGTTCACCAGCGCGCCCAGCTTCGGCGTCGCGATCGTGACCACGTCGGCGACCTGGTGGGTGAAACCCTGTCCCGGTCCGAAGCGGTCCTGCGTCGGCGCGAACATGGTGCCGAGGAACAGCACCAGGCCGTCGGGATACTGGTGATTCGGGCCTATGGCGTGTTCCACCAGGTTCAGCGGATCGCGGCTGATCATCGACATCGAACTGCTGCCCTTGAGCGTAAAGCCTTCCGTACCGTCAACCCGCATTGTAAGTTCGGCACGGCGCACGTCGTCAATTGAAAAGTTTGCATCGAACAGACGAATGAAAGGCCCGACTGCGCACGATGCGTTGTTGTCCTTGGCTTTGCCCAGCAGCAGGGCGGAGCGGCCTTCGAAGTCGCGCAGGTTGACGTCGTTGCCGAGTGTCGCGCCTAACGTCACGCCGCGGCTGTTCACCACCAGCACGATTTCCGGTTCGGGATTGTTCCAGACCGACTTCGGATGGATGCCGACTTCATCGCCCAGGCCGACGGAAGACAGCGGCTGCGCCTTGGTGAAGATCTCGGCGTCGGGGCCGATGCCGACTTCCAGGTATTGCGACCACACGCCCTGATCCAGCAGCACTTCTTTCAAGCGCGCGGCCTCGGGCGAGCCTGGCACTACGCTGGAGAGGTTGTCGCCGATGACGGCGGTGATGGCCTTGCGCACCGATTCCGCTCTGCCGGCATCGCCGCGCGCCTGTTCTTCGATCACGCGCTCGAGCATGCTGGCGACGAAGGTCACGCCGCTGGCCTTGACCGCCTGCAGGTCGATCGGCGCCAGCAGCCACGGACGCGACGTATCGCGCGTAGCGACGTCGGCATTGGCCAGCAGGTCTTCCAGCGAAGCCAGGCGCGGCGCTTTGGCCTGCGCGACTGCGGCAGCGGGATTGTCGAGTTCGAGCAGCTGGCTCGAGGTCGCTGCGACGGCAGTCAGGTCATACACACCGTCGGCTTGCACCTTGACCAGCACCGGCCCGACGTTCGGTTGCCAGATACGGCCAATCAGGGTCGCTTGCTGGTGATCTTCGGGCAGGTGTGCCTGAATCGTGAATGCGTGTGTCATGCGTGCTCCAAATGAATGTCAGGGGACGATGCTGAATGAGGACGAGATACGGCGAGATGCTTCAAGGCGTGCCGGCAAAATTTCCTGATTTCCTGAGGTTGCAACCCTCGATGTAAAAACTGTCGCCGGCAAGACAGACGCCGGCGACAGCAAGCAGAGGAAATTGCAGGCGATCAGGTATAAACGCCGATATGCCAGGGCACGAACTCGTCCTGGCCGTAGCCATGCAACTCGCTCTTGGTCTTCTTGCCCGAAGCGGTGTCGAGGATCATCTGGAAGAACTTGGCGCCGATTTCCTGCGGCGTGGCCAGACCGTCGGCAATTTCACCGCAGTTGATGTCCATGTCTTCTTCCTGGCGTTGCCACAATGCCGTGTTGGTCGCCAGTTTCAGCGACGGCGACGGTGCGCAGCCATAGGCCGAACCACGGCCGGTGGTGAAGCAGATCATGTTGGCGCCGCCGGCGACTTGCCCGGTTGCAGAGATAGGATCGTAGCCGGGAGTATCCATGAAGACAAAGCCCTTGGCCGTCACCGTCTCCGCATATTTGTAGACGTCCATCAGGTTGGACGTGCCGCCCTTGGCGACGGCGCCCAGCGATTTTTCCAGGATGGTCGTCAAGCCGCCTGCCTTGTTGCCGGCGGAAGGATTGTTGTTCATTTCGGCGCCGTTCTTGGCGCAGTATTCTTCCCACCACGCAATGCGCGCCAGCAGCTTTTCGCCGACTTCCGACGACACTGCGCGACGCGTCAGCAAGTGCTCCGCGCCGTAGATTTCCGGCGTTTCCGACAGGATCGCGGTGCCGCCGTGCCTGACCAGCAAGTCGACCGCGGCGCCCAATGCCGGATTGGCGGTGATGCCCGAATAGCCGTCCGAGCCGCCGCATTGCAGGCCCAGCGTCAGGTGGCTGGCCGGAACCGGTTCACGCTTGACGTCATTGGCCTTGGGCAGCATCTTCTTGATCTTCTCGATACCCAGCGCGACCGTCTTGGCGGTGCCGCCGGTGCTCTGGATCGTGAAGGTGTGGAAGTACTCGTTCTCTTTCAGATTGTGCGCTTCCAGCAGGCCGGAGATCTGATTGGTCTCGCAGCCGAGGCCGACGATCAGCACGGCAGCGAAGTTCGGATGCTTGGCGTAACCAGCCAGGGTACGGCGCAGCATTGCCAGCGGTTCGCCTTCCGAGTCAACCGCGCAGCCAAGGCCGTGGGTCAGCGCAACGATACCGTCGACGTTGGGGAAATCAGCCAGCGCTTCCGGGTGGATGTCGCGGCGGAAGTAATCTGCAATCGCGCGTGCGGCGGTGGCCGAGCAATTCACCGAGGTCAGCACACCGATGTAATTGCGCGTGGCGACGCGACCGTCCTGGCGCTTGATGCCGAGGAAGGTGGCAGGCGTGTCGACATAATCGACCGGCTTGAAATCGGCGCCGAAGGAATGCTCGCGCGAAAACTCCGCCATGGCCAGATTGTGCGTGTGCACGTGCTGACCTGGCTCAATGGCTTGGCTGGCGGTACCGATGATTTGTCCATAACGCTTGATCGGCTGGCCGACGGCGATGGCGCGTGTCGCCATCTTGTGGCCGGCGGGGATCAGCGCCGCGACCCGCAGGCCGTTCTCTTCTTCGAGAATGGTGCCGGTGATCAGCTGGCGGCGCGCAATGACAACATCATCGACAGGATTCAATCGAATGACGGGAGAAATAGGTTTCATGATGATCTCGGTAAAAATCGGCAAATATCGGCTATCGGCAACAGTGAATGGCATGTCGGCCGACGCACTGCTAAGCAATGGCGCCGGCCGTGGTGCGTGTTGCTGCTTACATGATGCTCACTTACTTCACTGCAAATTACTTCGTCGCAAATTGCGCCAGGTCAGGCATCGGTGTGCCGACCCATTGCTGGTAGATCTGACCGAGGCGACCGTTCTTGGTGTTGGTGTCGACCCAGGCGTTCAGCCATTTTTGCAGTTCAGGTTCGTTTTGACGGATGCCGATGGCGTAAGGGATGTCCTTGATCGCGAACTTGGTTTCCAGGCCCTTGGATGGATTCTGGCGAGCGATCGCGGCAGCCAGCGCATTCGGTGTGCACAGGCCGTCAACCTGGCCCGACACGACGGCGGCGGTCACGGTGGCATCATCGTCAAAGCGCACGATGGTGGCGCCCTTCGGCGCCAGCGGCGTCAGCAGGGAATCCTGCATGTTGCCGCGCACGACGGCGATACGCTTGCCGTTCAGGTCGGCCAGGCTCTTGATCGCGGTACCCTTCGGTGCGGCGACGACGAATTGCGACGCGCCGTACGGATGCGTGAAGCTGATGACCTTGGCGCGTTCAGGCGTGATACTGAACGTGGCGATGACCATGTCGGCCTTGCCGGTCATCAGGAAGGGCACGCGGTTCGGGCCGGTGACTTGCACGATTTCCAGTTCCACGCCCAGATCCTTGGCCAGCGCGCGTGCGGTTTCCACGTCCGAGCCCTGCGGTTCCAGCTTGGCGTTGGTCATGCCGAACGGCGGCGCGCCGAGGTCGACGGCGATCAGCACTTTCTTGCGCGCCTTGATGTCGGCCAGCGTGTCGGCATGGACCACCTGGGCGAAGCAGGCCAGGCCGAGCATGACGGCTGCAGCTTTTTTGGTGAAATTGGATAAAGTTTTCATGTTGTCTCCTGAGGTATCGATTTTTACTGCAACGTGGTGAAGCTATTTTCTGCTGATTCGAAAATTACAACTCGCTGCTGACGAACTTCGCCAGTTCAGCGGTCTTGGGATTGGTGAACAACTCGTCCGGAGGCCCCATTTCCCAGACTTTTCCCTGGTGCATGAACACCAGCACATCGGCCAGTTTGCGCGCGAACGCCATTTCATGCGTGACCAGCACCATGGTCATGCCCTGCTTGGACAAGTCTTCCATGACCTTCAATACTTCGCCGGTCAGTTCCGGATCGAGCGCCGACGTCACTTCGTCGAACAGCATCAGTTCCGGCGCCATCGCCAGCGAGCGGGCAATTGCCACGCGCTGCGCCTGGCCGCCGGAGAGTTGCTCCGGATAGGCTTCCTTCTTGGCTTCCAGGCCGACCAGCGTCAGCACATTGTGCGCGATTTTTTTCGCCTCTGCTGTCGCCATCTTCTTGATGGTGGTCAGCGCCAGCGTGATGTTGCGCTCCACGGTCACGTGCGGGAACAGGTTGTAGCTCTGGAACACGATGCCGACCTGCTTGCGCAGTTCACGCAGGTTGAGTTTGTCCGGATGATGGATGTCATGGCCGCAGACGTTGATGTCGCCCGAGTCGATGCGCTCCAGTCCGTTGAGGCAACGCAGCAAGGTGCTCTTGCCCGATCCGCTGCGACCGATGATCGCAACCATCTGGCCCTTCTGCACATCCAGCGAGACGCCGTTCAACACCTTGTTCGTGCCGAAGCTCTTGTGCAGATTGTTGATGCTAACGATTGCTGACATTCAATTTCCTTTCAAAGTGCTTGCTCAGCGCCGACAGCGGATAGCAGAGACAAAAATAAATCAGGGCCACGCAGCCGAACACGGTGAACGGCTGGAAAGTCGAGTTGTTGATGATCTGGCCGGCGCGCGACAGATCGACGAAGCCGATCACCGACGCCAGCGAGGTGTTCTTGACGATTTGCACCATGAAGCCGACAGTCGGCGGAATGGCGATCTTGAACGCTTGCGGCAGGATCACTTTCTGCAATTGCTCGAAGCGGTTGAAGCCCAGGCATTCCGACGCTTCCCACTGGGTCTTCGGCACCGCCTGGATGCAGCCGCGCCAGATCTCGCCGAGGAAGGCGGCGCAATACACCGCGAACGAAATCCCGGCCGCCACCAGCGGCGACAGCTTGAAGCCCGCAATCGCCAGGCCGAAGTAGGCCACGAACAGGATCACCAGTAGCGGGATGCCCTGGACGATCTGGATGTACCAGCTGGCGATGGCGCGCAGCGTCTTGTTGGGGGACACGCGCCACAGCGCGATCACGAAGCCGGCCGCGCCGCCAAAGGCGAACGCCACCAGCGACAGCACGATGGTCCAGACCGCCGCCTGCAACAGGTATTCGACATGTAAAAAGGTAAATGAGGTCACGTTGTCTCCTTACAGATTGGTGCCGAGCTTGCGCTTGCGCACAAACGCGGTCTTCCCGACCAGCCAGAACGCGGCGCGGAACAGGAACGACAAGGCCAGGTAGGCAACGGCGATCACCACATACACTTCAAAGCTGCGGAAGGTTTCCGACTGCACCAGGTTGGCGGTGGCGGTCAGTTCTTCTGCAGAAATCTGCGACGTGATGCTCGATGCCAGCATCAGCAGGATGAACTGGCTGGTCAGCGATGGATAAACGCGTTCCACCGCAGGCAGCAACACCACATGCCAGTAGACATGGAACTTCGACATGCCCAGGCATTCGGCCGCTTCGATCTGGCCGGGGTGAATGGAGTTGATGCCGGCGCGCATGATCTCCGCGGTGTAGGCGCCGACGTTGACGGTCAGCGCGATCACGGCGGCGGTTTCCGCAGTCAGCCGCAAGCCGATGCTGGCCAGGCCGAAATAGACCAGGAACACCTGCACCAGCAACGGCGTATTGCGGATGATCTCGACATAGGTCTTGACCAGCGCCTGCAGCAGCCAGCTCTTGCTCTTGAAGGCGATGGCGCACAACGTGCCGACCACAAAGCCCAATACGATGGAAAGCGCGGATAACTGTATCGTCAGCCAGGCGCCTTCGAGCAAACGGGGCCAGTTGACGAACACGCTCATGAAATCAAAGGTGTAATGCATGAAGTCTCCAGAAGTCTTCGGGACGGCGGCTGATTCCGGGAAACCGGGTAATCAGGCTGCTGAACAGGCTGCAAATCAGGCAGCTATCCAAGGCATGGATGAAGGACAGATGGAACTGGGCAGGCAGACGTCCTCATGAACATTCTCATGACGCACGTCGGCTGGAAGTGTGTTGGCATTGCTGGGTCTCCTTGCTGAGGCCTGGCCGGACCGGAAGGTCCGCTACTCAGGACAATTCATTATTGATGCGCTGCGGATCGTTGTCCGGTCCGGTGAGCGTATCGGCAATCGCCTCTTGATGGGCGCTTTTATTTTCGGTAATGACGACATTCCTGAAACTTGCTACCTGTCGATCAAAGTACTTTGATGCCGTCGATGGCGATGCGCGATTGTTCGCGTGCAATACCGTTGACCAATGGTTCGCCGAAATCCGGCAGGCTGATTTCAAAGGTGTCGCCCAACTGCGTGCGCACGCCGTCGGCAAACGACAGCGTCGCGGTGCCGAAGAAATGCACGTGGATGTCGCCCGGCCGCAGGAACTGGTTGTACTTGAAGTGGTGGTACTCCAGGTTCTCGATGGCGTGGCACATGTTGTCCTGGCCGGAGAGGAATTCCTTCTCCCAGATGACGCGGCCGTCGCTCGCGACGGATGCGGCTCATGCCGACCAGGTTGGCCGGCAGTTCGCCGACCAGCAGTTCCGGGCCGAACGAGCAGTAGCGCAGCTTCGAGTGCGCCAGGTACAGGTAATTCTTGCGCTCGACCACGTGATCGGAAAACTCGTTGCCGATGGCGAAACCGAGGCGATGCGGCTGGCCGTCGTCGCCGATGATGTACAGGCCGGTCAGCTCTGGCTCTTCGCCGGCGTCTTCGGCAAACTCCGGCATCGGGAAGGCGGCGCCCGGATTGACCACGATGTCGCCGTCGCCCTTGTAGAACCATTCCGGTTGCGCGCCGACCTTGCCGCGACCCGGACGTCCACCTTCCAGGCCCCACTTGAACATGCGCATGGTGTCGGTCATGGCGCTTTCATCATCGTCCAGCTTCTGGTGCATCTTGTCGCGCGTGGAGGCGCTGCCCAAGTGCGTCAGGCCGGTGCCGGACACCAGGCAATGCGCCGGGTCCGCATGGTCCAGCGGCGCCAGGATGCGGTTTTCCTTCAGGATGGCGGCGTAATCTTCCGAGGTGTTGCTGTTGAGCAGTTGCGCCTGGCGTTCCAGCGAATTGCCTTCGGCAATCGCCAGCAGGGCCAGCTCGTGCATGGTGCTGACCTGGGAAACCACGTTGATGGCCTTGCCGCACACGATGCCGACTTTGCGGCTGCCCTGGCGGTCTTCGAATTGAATCAGTCTCACGTTGTCTCCGATGTTGATATGGAGACATCCGGCGATGGCGCAGCGCGCATCGCATATAGGCGCCGGCAGGTCGAATCAATCGTGCGCTTTGCTGTGTGCAACGGCGCTCAGATCAATTTCGCCAATGTCTCCATGAAATTATTCACATCCTCTCGAGTATGGATGCGTTAGCATTATGTTTTTGCTGGACAAAATATAAGAGGCTTCCACAACGATGTCTAATGACCTTAATTCATCGGGTGATAACCAACCGCAGGCAACTCAGGAAACGCCAGCGGTTTTGCCCTCGGTGAGCGCGATCGTCAGTCGCCTGCGTTTCAAGCAGGTGGCCTTGCTGACGGCGCTCGACGAGCAAGGTTCGCTGCACAAGGCCGCAGAAGTCATGCACATGACGCAGCCGGCCGCCACCAAGGCGCTGCATGAAATGGAGTCGGCGCTGGGGGTGACATTGTTCGACCGGTCGACGCGTGGTATCGAAGCCACCGAGCTGGGTCGTTGCGTGATCCGTTATGCGCGCCTGATCCAGAGCGACATCAGTAATCTGCGCGACGAGTTGCAGGGCATGCTGACCGGGCAGGGCGGCAGGTTGTCGATCGGCACCATCATGGGACGCGCGCGCTGACGCGCCTGCGCGAGGTCCAGCCGGAGGTCTCGATCGAAATCACCGAAGACACCAGCGCACGCCAGCTGCTGCTGCTGGATCAGGGGCGCATCGACCTGATGGTGGGACGTTCCTCGGTGAGTTCACAGCCGCAGCTGTACAACTATGAAATGCTGCGTGGCGAACCGATGTGCATCGTCACCGGGCTTGATCATCACCTGGCAACCGCGCAGAAGGTGCGCCTGCAGGAATTGTCGACCTCGTCATGGATCCTGTATTCCAGCAATATGCCGATGCGCATCTGGATCGAGCACGAATTCAAGCTGGAGGGAATGAAGGTGCCGGCCAATGTTATCGAAACGGCATCGCCGTTCGTCACGGTCACCTTGCTGGCGCAATCGAACATGGTCGCCGTGATGCCGCTGGATATCGCGCACTTCTTCGCGGCCAAGCAAATGCTGTGCATCCTGCCCGTGCATCTGAAGACCCGCATCGAGCACTATGGTATCGTGACCCGCAAAAACGCCACCCTGTCATCGATAGGGAAGATGTTCATCAATATCCTGCGCCAGCAAAATTGAAACAGAAAAATCCAACCGCAGCTGCGCCCACTTTCCATCTTCGCAATTTCGTCGGGAATCCATGAAGTCTGTCGTCACCTCTTCGCTGCCGTCTTCCCTGCGCCTGGCCATGCTGGCCGGCATGGTCGCCATCCTCGCCGCCTGCGCCAACACGCAAAAAGTACATGATCCGGTCGCCAAGCAGGTCAAGCTGGACCAGGCGCTCGCGCTGTTCTCGAGCAACCCGGCGCAAGGCTTGCCCAAGGAATGGGAGCCGCTGAGCTTCATGCGCAAGAAGAAGGCGACCGAATACGGCCTGGTCAGGGACGGCGACCGCACGGTATTGCGCGCCTTCGCCGACAAGGCGTCATCGGGCCTGCGCCATGAGGTCAATATCGATCCGGTCAAACAACCTTGGCTGAGCTGGAGCTGGAAGACCTCGGCCTTGATCAAGACCGCCGACAATCGTTTCCGCGACACCGAAGATTCGCCGGTGCGCATCGTGCTGGCCTTCGACGGCGACAAGAACAAGCTGTCCTTCATGGACACGATCCTGTTCGACACCGCCAAGCTGTTGTCGGGACATGACTTTCCCTACGCCACGCTGATGTATATCTGGGAAAACAAGGCGCCCAAGGAGAGCGTCATCGCCAACACGCGCACCGGCCGCATCCAGATGCTGGTGGCCGAAAGCGGCGCGGCCAATGTCGGCCAGTGGGTCAGCTACCAGCGCAACATCGTCGACGATTACGTGAAGGTATACGGCGAACAGCCGGGACGGCTGATCGGTGTCGGCGTGCTCACCGACACCGACAACACCGAAGGGAAAGTGGAAGCCTGGTACGGCGACATCCGCCTGTTGCGCCAGGCCACGGTGGCCAGGCAGGCAGCGTCGCCGCAGCAGTAAATCAGGCCTTAGCGCGCCGCCAGCAGCGCGAGCAACGCCAGCAAGGCCGGCAATCCCTGCACATACAGGATGGAGCGTTTGGCGGTGAGGCCGCCGTAGATACCCGCGACCAGCACGCAGGCGACGAAGAACAGCTTGATCGCGCCATCGCCGGAGATCAGTCCCCACGCCAGTCCCGCTGCGAGAAAACCGTTGTAAAGGCCCTGATTGGCGGCCAGCACCCTGGACGCCTCGGCCGCTTCGCGCGACTGGCGAAAGGTCTTCAGCCCCAGCGGCTTGGTCCACAGGAACATCTCCAGCACCAGGATCCAGACATGCAGCACGGCGATCAGCGCCACCAGGATGTCGGCGAGCAGTTTCATTGTTTCTCCTTGTTATGACTTGTCTTGCGATGATGCCCGAAACAACGGTCCGTGAACATAGTTCGCGGCCTGCGGGTTGCAGACCCCGCGCGAAAGCCGCTACAATGACGCCGGGCCTGACAGGAGGCCCGGTCTCGCGAAAGCTGACGCACCTGTTCATTGTTACGCGCACCTTCCCTTTCGGATATGCCCTGACGTTGAAACCTTGATATGACCGTAGCGAGAACGGTCGATATGAAAGGAACGTTATGTGGTCTACCTCCCATCCCCTGTTCAAGCAATTGAGTACTATTGCCGGCGAACCCTGCTGCAACAGCGAATTCCTGCGCCGACATGCACGCCGGTTGGTGCGCGACGGTCGCGCCGACCAGCCCAGCAAAGCCTTGCCGGTGCTGCGCCGGGTGATCGACGCCGGTCTCATGCCGGAGCTCGCCGTCACCGATCTGTACGGCGTACGCGAGACGCTGCAGCTGAAACATATCCTGCACATGCTGGCGCGCGAACTCGGCTTTCCCAATTGGGACATCTGCAAGCAGGAGATTGATCTTCGTGAAACCGCGGTGTTGGATCGCTATCGTTTCGAGCAGGGCCAGTTCGGCGACTTCGAGCAGAACTGGTTTCCCGACGAACCGACCGCGCGCGCCTGGCAGCAGGCGAACGGCGGTTACATCGTGAACTACGGCAAGCAGGCTGTAGCGATTCTTGCCAGGTAGGTCATGCAGTGAGCACGCAATAAAAACGGCGGCGCCATGATGGCCCGCCGTTTTTTCAACGCGATCAAAAGTTTATTGCGGCTTCAGAAAGGCCTCCGCCAGACGCACCCAATAGGTCGCGCCGAGCGGCAGCAAATCATCGTTGAAGTCGTAACTCGGATTGTGCAGGTTGCACGGACCGAGGCCATGACCGCTGTCGCGATGGCCGCCTTCGCCGTTGCCGATGAAGACATAGCAGCCGGGTTTGTGCTGCAGCATGAAGGCGAAATCTTCGGCGCCCATGGTCGGTTCGACCGCGGCATCGACATTGTCGGCGCCGACGATGCCTTGCAGGACTTCGACGGCGAATGCGGTTTCTTTCGCATGATTGATCAGCGGCGGATAGTTGCGCTGGAAGTTGAAATCGACTTCAGCATCGAAGGCTGCGGCCGTATGTTGCGCGATCTCGCGCATGCGGCGCTCAATCAGATCCAGCACCGGCGTGCTGAAGGTGCGCACGGTGCCGATCAGGCTGGCATTGTCGGGAATGACATTGGTGGCGCTGCCGGCGTGGATCTGCGTGATCGACAAGACGGCCGGATCGTTGGGGTTGGCATTGCGCGAAACGATGGTCTGCCAGCTCTGCGCGATTTGCACCGCCGTCATCACCGGGTCGATGGATTTATGCGGCTGCGCCGCGTGCGAACCCTTGCCTTTGACGATCACTTCGAACTCATTGCTCGACGCCATCATCGGTCCCGGCGTGACGCCGAAGGTGCCGGCTTTCATGCCCGGCCAGTTGTGCATGCCGAACACCGCATCCATCGGATATTTTTCAAACAGGCCATCCTGGATCATGCGCTCGGCGCCGCGGCCGCCTTCTTCGGCCGGCTGGAAAATCACATACACGGTGCCGTTGAAATCGCGATGCTGCGACAAGTGATGCGCCGCGCCCAGCAGCATGGCAGTGTGGCCGTCGTGGCCGCAGGCGTGCATCTTGCCGGCGTTTTTGGAAGCGTGCGGGAAGGTGTTCAGCTCCGGCATCGGCAAGGCGTCCATGTCGGCGCGCAGGCCGATCGCACGCGGACCGTCGCCGCTCCTGATGATGCCGACCACGCCGGTGACGCCTAGTCCGCGCACCACCGGAATGCCCCATTCGGTCAGCTTTTGCGCGACGACGTCGGAGGTGCGCTGTTCTTCATAGCTCAGTTCGGGATGAGCGTGGATGTCGCGCCGGATCTTTTGCAATTCGGCATGGAATCTGGTGATGGGATCGATGAGTTTCATGATGCGTACCTTGCTGCTGTGTTGTCATTTCGATACTGGGTGTTGATGATGGCGACGACGAGTCTTTTGTCGCGGTCTCGTCTATATTACTCCCAGGCTTGAACGGCTTCCACAAATGTAGTTGCTTCTCTTGCATGTTTTCTGCACCATTCGCTTTTCGCAGTTTTTTCATTCACCAGCCAACCGCCAATGCTTGTTTTCATAATCCGCCGCTGCGTCCAGAGCCTTGCCGTGTTGCTGCTGATGTCGCTGCTGGTGTTCGCCAGCGTCTACGCCATCGGCAATCCCATCGACATCCTGATCAGCGCCGACGCCGACCAGATCGAGCGCGGCCT